>CAYXXT010000014.1:11070-17763 GCA_964469145.1 uncultured Methanosarcinales archaeon
CTGCAAGGTCCTCAAGAATTTCCTGCATTTGCTCCTCATGAGCCTGTGAGAGTTTAACCGCAAGCGGGTGCAGTTCAGGAAAACCCTTCGTTTCTTCAACAAGCCTGCGAACTCCCCCCTGCAAGAGCATGCGAAGTCCTTCCTCGCGCTTCTTTTGAAACAAAGAATCACTATGCTCCCTTGACTTAAGCTGGCGCAAAGCATCCTGAATGTCCCCTACAATTTGACGAATAGCCATACACTTTCTCGACGAGCAAAGGTTTATATATTTATGGACTGCCGACGAGATACATGAAAAAGCTATTAGCACTATTGCTCGTATTCGCGCTCGCGTGCACTGCACCAGCGCCACAGACACCGACGACTCCTGAGAGTCCTGAACCAGCAGTTACTGCAACTGAAGAAAGTGCAGGAACAGTTCCGCAGCCGGAATACATTTCAGAGACAGCAGTCGAATCAGAGCCTTCCACTGCTGAAGAAGCAGCACTCGACATAGTTCCTTATACAGAACTCGGCTGTGCACAACTCCTGACAGCCGAACAATTCGCAAAATCATGCGTTAACGAAAGCTCAGAATTTGTCGTTACTTACAAAGTCGGCACGCGCAACTGTTATGTGAACATCAAGGCAAGAAGCAATGACCGCCTCACTGCAGGCGTCAACTTAGTCGGCTTAGGAGACAACGAAAAGGCACTCACCGAATTCGACCGAAGACTCAAAGTCTTCAACGTCGGCGCAGACAAGTCAGTCGGCGAAAAAGCGTACACCTTCCCCAAGCAAGACCGAGAAACAATTAACTTCGTCAAGGACGAATACCTCGTAGAAGTTGCCTCGGACACCCGCCTTTGCAGCAAGGAGAATTTGTTAGCCCTTGCAAAAGTCGTTGATGTACACTTGGGTTAAACACTCTCTTTTTTATTTTTTATTCTTTCTTTTTTAGAACCATTTGTTCAAACTTGATTCCTGACGCTTTAACAACCAACTGTTCTTCAATACAGAATCCAACTCAACACCAAACTTCCTCTTTGCCAACGCCTTTGCGTAATTGAGCATGAGGTTTTTACTTGCGAATTGAATAGGCTTGTTCGCTAATGATTTCCTCGTCGCTTCTCTCGTCACCCAAACGCCAAGCGGAAGCACATACTCGTCAGTTATGAATCTTAACGCTACCACGCTTCCCTGACGCTTCTGATTTGCCATGTGCTCGGCAAGGGCTAAACGAACCGTGTAATAACCGCCTGCGCACTGCTCTGCATAGGTCTTTTTGCCCTCGAATGGTTCTGCATCGGTACTGTACTCTAACACTTGGCTTTTCGTGTAACTTGGCGTGTACATTTCGAACAATTCGTAACTCCACTTTTCCGGGAAGAAAAGGAGAAGATAATAATTGCCGAGATAACTACCAAAATAGGCCGCGTGATCGCCTACTTGGAGTTGACGGACATCTTCTAGGAAGTCGTTTGCGAGCATGTCGTCTGTTGCGGTAATGCTCCACCTTGTGGGAACGAGTTTTCGCTGCTTGCCGAAAATGCCAATGCTGAGCATACGAGAGAGCGCGTTTTCGTCAACAGTACCGTAAAGCTCGGTTACCGCATCAACTGCTTTTATGTCCGTGTCATCAAACATTCTTTGTACTTTCGTATGAATGTTCGGATTACTTGTGAGTTCCACCGCCTTTAGTTTGCCCTGCGGACCCATCGGAGCCACCCATTGATCTGTTGAAATGTTCAGATTTGGACGCTTTTCTAAGGAAACATCAACGTCTGCTGGCTTTGAAGCCATAGCTACTTCCTGGGCGATTTCAACCAGCTTCGTTGGCTGCTTGATGTTGCTCTCAAACTTGCCGTGAACCATGCCTGACCTCAGGCTCACGATATCGTTGATTTGCAACGCCTCACTCGCCCACGCCTTTGGCGCGTCAAAATGCCACGCGTCTGCTCTTATTTCAGGAGGTGCGAGGATGCCGACATTGACGTTTGGGTAGCCAAAACGGCCGACAAACGGGGCAACGCCGCTCCCCTGAAACTCAGCCTTTTCTGTAAGCGGCTTTGCGCGCGTCATCGCATTTAGAAGAATGCGTTCTTTTTCCTTGTAAGAAACAGACTTGACGAACATAAAATTGAGATTTTGGCGCGATTATAAAAGAATTGTTGCGCTCACAATGCGCTATTGCTCAACGAATTATTTCAAAACGCGGGTTTTTTAAATATTGTTCGCTGCATAGTATAGAATGAACGAAATACTCGGCATGATTTTGCTCTTCGGTGCTATTTTGGTCATTTTTTCGGGAATTTTATGTGCACTCGTTAAATTGATGTTTCCCCGCACGGCAATAAAGACAGGAAAACGTTTCTTGTTTGGAATGTTGTGTGCTGCGTGGGCAGAAATTTTGTTTATCTTTGCTTTGTACTTGTTAGTAAGCGAAGGACCAGCTCAACATCGTATCTTTGGCACTTTTATGTATGGACTTTTTTTCGGTCCTTTTCTTGTTGGCGGTGTATGGTTGTATTGGATGATTCCTGAGCTGATTGAGTATGAGCGCACTAATAGGCGAGTCATCGTTGCTAAATTGGCAGGTTTTCTGGTTAGTGTACCTGTGACGCTTGCACTTGTTGTTCTCGCTGCAAAATCTATTTTTGTGCTATTTCTTTGAATTAAGTAAACTAAATTGCCGTTTATGAAGCTTGAACTATTGGCAGTTCACGATTGAATCTGAATGAGATCTTCTTGAAAGTGCGGCTCGTCATCTTGGCTACGCTTGAACTGACTGCACTTTCGCTTGCCCTGCCAGTAAAACCAGCACTTCTCGCCAACCAACTTGAATGTCGCGCAATTATCACAGACGGTCATAGTTCTTTCTCTTCACGTTCCTTTATAAATAGATTTCGGCAAGTATATAAATGAATTCTCGGCTTTTCGACGATATGCTGATTCCTTCAGAAATCAAGGCGGTAAAGAAGGCGCTCGATGAGTCCCAACAGCCATTATTCTTCTTCCACGATGACCCAGACGGGCTTGCTTCATACTTGCTTTGTTATCGCTACGTTAAACGAGGACGAGGCATGCCAATCAAAGCGTACCCGCGCATCACCTTTGAACCGTATGCGCGTAAGGTGACTGAGTTTGGGCCAGACCACGTTTTTGTCTTAGACATTGCAATGATGGACCAGGAGTTTATCGATGCGGTTAAGACACCCATCACGTGGGTCGACCACCACGCAGTCCAACAACGCGAACGCGTCAAATACTGCAACCCACAACTCCGCGGCGTCAATATCCCAACACCTGAACTGATTTGGCAAGTGATTGGTGCAGAACGAAGTAGCGATTTGTGGATTGCGACAACCGGGGCGATTGGCGATTGGCATTATCCTGATTTTGCGCCTGCCTTTTCAGAACTTGAGCCAGCAATATTGCCGCCAACTGCTAACACCGTGCAGGAGGCATTGTTCAATACTCCCCTTGGGACTTTGGTGAAAGTTTTTTCCTTCAATTTGAAAGGACAAATGAACGACGTTCATACGTCGGTGAAGATTCTTGCGCGCATTGAACATCCTAACGAGATTTTACAACAAACAACGCCTGGTGGTGCGCACTTGTGGCGCAAATATTTGACCGTCAATAAACAGTACGAGATATTAAAGAAAGAAGCACTCAAATTCGAAACAAAAGACAAAATGTTTGTATGGACTTATGAGGAAGATAGCCTTTCACTCACTAAAGATTTAGCGAATGAACTATTGTACTTGTTTAAGGATAAAGTTGTGATTCTTGGTAGACGAAAAGATGGAGAGTATCGATGTTCACTGCGTGCTCCGGCAGGAGTATTGTTGGGCAAAGCGCTTGAAAAAGCTTTAGTTGGCGTGCAAGGTTATGGCGGCGGGCACGAACAAGCGTGCGGCTGCGCGGTTAAGGAAGAAGATTGGAAACGGTTCCTGGAGAATTTGAGACGGGAACTTAGACTATAGCTAAAGTGTAACTCTTGATGCGCTCTTGAGTTCACTTGCCACTTTATTTAGGAATTCTGCATAAATCGAATACCTTTTTTCTATTATTTTTTCATCTAGCTTCATTTCAGTGATTACACTTTTGGCAATCCAAGACTTTAGTTCGGAGAGGTCATGGTCTCGACTGATTCCTGCCTTCTCTTTCGCTTTCTTAATCTCTTCTAATATTGGTCTTTTATTGAGTTCAATCTTTAGGATAGAACCGTAAAGGTTTTTAGTTGCGGTGGTTATCAGTTCAATCGGTAATAAGTCTTCCACAGTTGCTGCTTCTTTATCCATTTTGACGAAGTCGAAAATTTCAGTAGTAAGACTTGCCAAATCTTGTCTATCTCGTTCTATGTTCGCTATTTGACTTTTGCCCTCGTTATCCGAATCGAAGATTGCTCTTCCAGTAACCCATAGTTTCTTAAAAAACTCAAGATATTTTTTAACTTGGTTTGCTCCTCCCGCAGATATGACTGTGACTGCAGGGAAATCAACTTTGTTCTGCAATTTAATTCGTAGTGCTTCGAAGATATCTTTGTCAGTAGTTCCTTCAAGAATTAACATGTTGGGTTCGATCATTTCAAAGAGAGTTGTACCAAGCGCCCTATACAAAACGTCTTCGCAGAATGGATTATCCTTCCGTATTCTTTCCGCTTTCGTAGAACCTTCCTCTTTGAAAACTCGAACGTGACGTGATAGATTTTTTCGGTCAACGAGGAATACTGAGTGTGTTGCCACTACCACAGTGTTCAGTTCAGAAATTTGCAGTAGTTCATCTTTCAAACATAGTACTCCTCCAGGATGGAGACTACTATCCGGTTCGTCTAACAGAATTATTGCATTTTTTAGTGATTCTTGGCGTGCTTCAACTGATAACGTTAAAAGAATTGAGACAAATTGTTTAAATCCTTCACTTCGATCTTCCATGTTGAAAATTTGGTCTTCGTTGTCTACATCGTAAACTCCGACATTACAAGTTCCGTCGCGGTCAATGTTAACGTCTATTGAAACTCTGTGATCCTTCCAAATTTTGTTGATGTGTGCAGTGGTAGTTTTTGATAGCTGTCTCTGTATGCTTCTTCGATCGGAGGCATCATTTGAGAATACTCGTTCGATATTCTTGCTCAAGTTACTGTCGTTAATTCCGATCAGGGCGAACATATTCTTAAGTGGGATAGATGTGTTGGGATTTGTTTGAAGTTCTCGTAGGCTGATCGGTCTGCTGATGAGATATTCTTTTTCCCTTTTCCAATAAAGTATTTTTGGTATAAATGCGGTGAGTTGTACCCCTAAGAGAGTAGTGTACAATTTTTGCAAGTTTTCCTCATTTGGTTCATTTCCCGTGTCTAGTGTTGTTCTAGTATCAAACATTTTCTTAAAGTCATCTGATATGCCATATTTGGTTTTTTCTAAGTTATCTTTCGTTAAGAATATCCAGCGCTCGCTTCGTTGACCGTTGGTAGCGACAGTAATCTCATTTTTAATTTTCTTAAGTGTCACAATATTTTCGGGTACTCCTGCATTTGCTAATATTTGACTTATTTTTTCTAATTCTGAACGGTCTAGTTCGAATTCGTAGGACACTGACACTGCAGCAGATCGTTTTTTGGCTTCTTTTTCACAGTCTCTTTCGTAATTGAAATCCACGGTTTTGTTGAGCAATGCTAATGCTCTCAGGATGTTGCTTTTTCCACTTTCATTGATTCCTAAAAAAATGTGGCAATTTTGGGTACTATCATTTGTAAAGTCTATGTTTAAATCTCGAATGCTTCTGAAATTTTGAATATGGGCATTTTTCAACTTCATAATGGGTGGCTGACTCGCAATCCACTTTAAACTTGCGATACCTTTTTAAATCCCTTCTTGGCGAATAATGACTAACGCGCCGATAGTATAGTGGTAGTACTTCAGCCTTCCAAGCTGACTGCCTGGGTTCGAATCCCAGTCGGCGCATATGCAGTTGGAATGGGATGGGTTCCGAGAAGAATGGAAAAAACGATTCACTCATATCAAAACTCAGCCCTTTAGTTATGATCAGTGCAAAAAAATTCACCTAGAATTCTTTGATGAATTTTTTACGGTTTATGCAGCGTGGGTTTTTTCAAATAAAAAATTGTCGGAGTATCGTAGTTTGAGCACTGATTTAACCCTTGCTCTTGAGACTGCATATTCACGTTATCGTGATAGTCATAAAAATTTCTGGTCGCGTATTTTTGGCGGTAAAAAAGAATTAAATTTGGTTAAATTAAAATAAATCGTACCGTTCTTTTTTATACCTTCAAAACTGTCCTATGAACTTCAACAGATTCCCTCGCGTTTCGGACTATGAAAACAAGCTTATTGATGGCAAGTTAGTGTGTCGTAATTGTGATTCTTTTGTGAGCGTGGGACGAAGGCATTACTGCAGCGATGCATGCATGCACACGTTTGTGCGCAATCATATGTGGAGATACGTTCGTGAAGATGTTCTGCGTAGAGACGCGTGGAGGTGTTCGATTTGTTTGAAACGAAAAGGAAGAAGCTCACTTGACGTCGACCACATCATCCCTGTGCGTATGGGAATAGACCCGTTTGAGAAGGCAAACTTGCGTACGTTGTGTAAAGAGTGCCACACTGCAAAGACACGGCTCGAGAAAGACGCGTTCGTACACAAGCCTTAAAAACGTCCCTTCTGCCAATATGCGTATGAAAGAACCAATCA
>CAYXXT010000015.1:0-15495 GCA_964469145.1 uncultured Methanosarcinales archaeon
TCATTGTTGCAACACCAGGCAGACTACTCGATTTGATGCAGCGCGGAACAAAACTACACACTGTCGTCCACTTAGTCCTTGACGAAGCAGACCGCATGCTTGACATGGGATTCATCGAAGACGTTGAAAAAATCATCAAAAACACCTCAAAGGACCGCCAGACAATGTTGTTTAGCGCAACACTCTCGCCACGTCTTCGCAGCCTTGTCAACAAATACATGAATAACCCCATCGCAGTCCAAGCAAAAACACAAGTTGACACAAGCCTGCTTACCGAAACAATGTATTCAGTCTCACAACAAGACAAATTTTCATTACTCGTACACTTGCTCAAAAACAACGCACACGGAATCGCAATCGTGTTTTGCGCAACAAGACGCAGCTGCGACAAAGTAAGCAAACAACTCAGACACCAAAGCATTGACGCAATCGCAATCCACGGCGGACTCACCCAAAGCAAACGAATGTACACTATTGAACAATTACACAAAAAAGGCGCGGGAATTCTCGTCGCAACCGACGTTGCATCACGAGGACTCCACATTGACAACATCTCGCACGTTTACAACTACGAACTACCGCAAACATCCGACGATTATGTGCACAGAATCGGCCGCACTGCACGCGCAGGCAACAAAGGAGAAGCAGTAGCACTCATCACCGCAGCAGACGTCCGCGACTTCCGCGCAATAGAAAGACACGTGAATCGCAAAATCACACAATTACAACTTCCCACATTTGAAAAAGTCACGCAAGTCGTTGGGCCTGACAAACGAGGAGACTTCGAAGGCGGCGGAAGACCACGATTCGGCGGCGGACGCAACTTCTCACGCGGTGGAAGCAGTGGCGGGCGCTTTGGCGGACGACCACAACGCTTCGGACGACGCGAAGACTCACGCTCAGAAGGCAGTTCAGAAGGACGACGCGAACACGGCTCATCTGAAAGACGTGAAGGCAGTGGCGGACACGGCGGAGAACGCCCAGAAGGCGGCGGACAACGACGATTTGGCAAGCCAAAAAGACAATTCTGGAAGAGAAATTAATTCTTGTAACCTTCTTCCTGCGCGGCTAACGCAATATATTTTCGCTCATCCTTGATAACGTCTTTGAAACGCCAAATACTGCGATTAATCGGAACATGAACAAGTTTCCAGTCAAGCTTTTCCTTATTCATGAGAATGTGAACGTACTGCTTCCTTTTTGCTTTAAGCCAACCCGTCTTACCCTCAAGCGTGTACTCATCACGCCAAGTGTCCGGTAAAACCACTGTTGTTTCGCCCTTTCTCACCTTTGTGATGTGCTTATGACCAAGAACACACAACCTCGGCAGATGATGCATATCAAGACGATTCGACGCATCAGGAACACCCCAATCATTTTGCTTCCAACGACGGTAAAGCTCCTTTGCAAGCCCGGAAGGCCATTGTGCAACCGGATGCGACCGGTCAATCAAAGAGTGCTTCATTGCCTGGAAAAAATGCGTGATTGCACGCTTCGTGAGCTTTTTCACCAACGGCGGATAGAGCCTGAATAACGGCTTGTGCGAATGAATGCGTTCAAGAAACGGATGCTCGTCCTTTAAATCCATAAAAGAACCCATCACCATCGCAGAACCAAACGGGACGTTTAACACACGCTCGCCGCGATGCCACGAAAACGGATGATTCGCACTGTTCACCACATCATGACGATGCCCATGTTCAACATGAACACCATGCTTCACATAGTTACTGCCTGGAAACTCAACTTTTCCGATGTGTTTTTTCAGATACGCCTGAACTTTTGGAAAAACTAAATCTTGGTCGTGATTTCCAACGATGAAATAAATCTTTTTACCTTTCTGTGAACTGAACTCTTTTAGACTATCAAAAACAACAGGATGGGCTGTATGAATCCGCTTTAACTTCTCCAATGATACCTCCTCGGTAATACGTCCAAATTCGCCCGTGCTTGAAATTTTAATGAAGTCAAACGTGTCCCCATTTAAAACCAAGTCGACCTCTCCTTTTCGTCTCGCTGCTGATTTAATGACCTTTGAGAACGCCTTGTCGCTGATAAAATCATCAGAGATAGTGCCGGCACCCATCTCGACGTCACCAAAGACAAAAATCTCAACCATATACGTTGTTACGAACAAGGGATATAAAAAGAGTATTATCTGCATCATAGAAAGACTTAAAACAAAACATTCGCTCATCACACCATGCAAAAACTGGTGCTTCTTACCGTATCACTTGTCTCTTTAGTCGCGCTTGCTTCCATCATATCAAGCGCGTTTGTCTATGATGGCGGGCCAACATCAGACACATTCCAACCAACGATACACCTTGAAGGCAGCATACGCGCACACAACGGCCAACCCCTCTACCGCGAAGATGACCGCGTGATGGGCGTTAAACAACCAACGTACAGAATGGTTGCGATGTATGACGGCAAAATTGTCGGAAGCGGCGGAGCCTTGCCAATTAAGTACTCCCTAACCACATTCACACAATTAACCACGCTCAACTTATGGGACAAAAACCTCGAATTGTACTGGGGCGTCTACGATGAAACAGAACCATCACGCGCCAAACTCATTTATTGTACGACTATAAATTTGCGGGAAACTTTTGGACAGTTTGAGAAAAGAGACGCGTGGATGGACTTGGTTTGTGCTGATTCAGAAGACGTGCAGCGAAGTTAATGAATTAAAATAAGAAAAGTGCCGGGGACGGGATTACACGACAACGGTGGTTGTCGAGTTCTTCTCGCGTTGCTCGAAGATGAACCCCGGGGTTCAAATCCTTGAGCAAAGTTAGAACAAAAGCTACGCTTGAAATAAATGCCGGGGACGGGATTTGAACCCGTGTCTCAGCCGCGAGAGGGCCGAATACTTGACCGGACTATACTACCCCGGCGATGAAATGGCCCGGAGTCGTCAGGTCTTTTGCACTCGGCTCAAGAAATGACGCGGGCAAGTCGAAAAGGACAAGGAGCGCTTTAAAAAGGTTATCTTTCTCTACAGACAGTATGACACGGCAACGGTTCGCCGGTCCATTTGTCTTTACATTCACGCGCGCAAGAATAGGAGAGATTCGGACCATCAGGACCGCCGCACCGTCCATCTTCTCTGCAGTAGCGGTTTATACACTGCTCGTTTTTCGCGCACAACTCGCCATCAGCTAAACGCGTTTGCGCGCAAGAACCACTCAGGCAAGTCAAAGGACGAGCGCAATCGCAATCGCGCACGCAGGTTTCGCCAATAACGCCAATGTTTGCACAATCGCCAGCAACAATCGTGCTCTCTTGTGCGATAATTGGCAACTGCTCGGGAGCCTGAGCGCAGGCGAACAACAACAATAACAGGAACGTGAAACGTTTCATACTATTCGCGCATGAGTGACGGTATAAAAAGATATAGTGAAAAAGAAGAAAAAAACAAAAAAGAACGCGCTTAATCGCGCTCAATCGAGTACACTTCCTTCAGCGCGACAACTAGGCCTGCTGCGGAAGTGAACGAGATGTATGCAGTCAAGATTCGCGCAACAGTTTCACCAAACGCTTCACGAAGTGCGAGACCTGCAACGATTAACACAAGAGTTGCAAGCAAAAACCTGCCTGACTCTTTCCCCGACACGTTCAAAAGTCCAACCAAGAGACCAAGCACGAGTAAAACAAGCGCTCCGGTCGTCCCAATTGAAAGCCATCCTGCAGCCACTGAAATCACAAGGCCTGCAAGGAACGATATTCTTCCAATCATTTCCATATATTACACCCCCATTTTGTAAGTGTGCATATGCAGAACGGGTTTAAAAAACTTCCTTTGGCTCGAGCACAGAAATGATAGTTTCGCCTAAAGAAATGTAGTCTCCCGGAATAAGTAATATCTTTCCATCCAATCCTTCCTTTTTATGGCCACCTTCATCAGACACGCGAATTCCCGCCTTACTGCCTAAGTCTCTGATAAAATGCTGGCAGTTCTCGTATGTGATGACTGCGTGCCTTCGCGAAACAGTACCGTCATCAAGTACGATATGATTCGATGCCTCGCGCCCGATATTTAGGGGGAATGCGTGGTATTGTAGTGAATATCCTTGAATCGGGACAACAACGCTCGCGATGTGTTTATGCTGCGCCAAATTGTGCGCTTTCAACATCATATCGCCATCATACCACGTTCCCTGGTTAATCTTGAGCCGAAGCATCTCCTGAAGGGTCATATCTTCATTTTTTCCGCTCACTGCTTAAAAAGGTAACGAATCAAATGATTTGAACATTAAAACCAAAACGCTCGCTGAACAACTTCAGAAAGTGCAGGATGCACATGAATTGCTTTTCTAATCCCATCCACGCCAAGCCCTGCCTTCATTGCAATGATGACTTCATGGATGAGTATGCTTGCATGAGGGCCAAGAATGTGACAGCCCAAAATTTCACCAGACGCTGGGTCTGCGAGAACCTTTACGAAACCATCTTCTTCCTGAATTGCCGCGCCATAACCGGTGTTTTTGTACTCATAAATACTCTTTACGAATTTACGTTTTTGCGCGACCAACTGTTCTTCAGTCAGCCCGACGCTTCCTACTTGCGGGTCTGAAAACGCCGCGTGCGGCATTGCCTTGTAATCAACAGGAGTCGGATCGCCAAATGCGTTCTCAATCGCATACTGTGCCTCTAAATTTGCACTATGCTTGAACATAAACACTCCTGCAATATCGCCAATCGCGTACACGTTTGGCACGTTTGTGTGCATATATTTGTCTACCTTGATGAAGCCGCGTTCATTCGTTGCGATGCCTGCTGCCTTCACGTTCAACAAATCAGAATTTGGAACCCGGCCGGTTGCGACTAATAATGCATCGCCAACAATACTTTTTTCTTTTTTGTTTGTCTGCACATCAACTGCAATATTCTTGCCTGACTTTCTCACCCGCACGATATCCGCGTTGAGAAGTATGTTAAATTTACGTTGGTAAACTTCGGTAAACCTTTGTGCAACATCTCCATCCTCACCACTCATCAAGACATTTCCGCGTTGAATAATCGTGATTTTTGTCCCAAGCGAGCCGAAAAAGTGCGCGAGTTCAGCACCAATATAGCCGCCCCCAATAATCACCAACTGCTTCGGCTGCTTTGGCATACGCAACGCTTCATCAGAGGTGACAAATGGAACTTCTTTTAACCCGGGAATCTGCGGAATTAGCGGACGCGCACCAGCGCAAATGAAAATTTTCTTTCCCTCTAGTACTTCTTGTCCAACGACGACTGATTTCTTGTCCAAAAACTGCGCGTACTGCTTGAAAACAGTAATGTTTTTTGTTTGCTTGTTGCCTGACTCGATTTGCTTTGCATCATTATCAATTAATTTTGCAATTCTTCCCACGAGTTTCTTCCAATCAACACCAATGAAGTTGCTTTTTATTCCAAATTTTGCGCTTGATTTGATTGTTTGCGCGACATCAGCCGCATGAATTAACATTTTTGACGGAATACAACCACGATTAAGACAAGTACCGCCAAAAGGCCCGGGCTCGATAAGCGCAACAGAAAGACCATTTTCTGCAGCATACGAAGAAATCTCAAGCCCGCTTCCCGCACCAATCACGATTACGTCAAAGAACCTCTTTTTCATAAAAAGCACAAAAAGGTTTGACACTTTTAAAACTTCGCACGAACGACCAACCAGAAGATATAAAAACGAGGAAATCATGTTACGTTATATGAAACGACTACTTTTCTTGCTTCTCATCATCTCCTGCTCGGGACCAATCGAGACATCAATTCGCGACCGGCAAGGCAATTCTGTTGGAACCGCACGGTTCAGCTCATCAAGCGAAGGAACACAACTCGACATCGTTGCATTCAACCTATTGCCCGGACCACACGGTTTACACATTCACGAATTCGGCGCTTGCGAAGCACCTGACTTTGCAACTGCAGGAGCACACTACAACCCTGACGGACGCGAACACGGCTTCAATAACCCCCTTGGACACCACTTAGGAGACTTGCCAAACCTTGACATCAGCGCGCAAGGCACCGGACGCCTGCGCCTCATCGTTCCCGTTGAACTCCGCGAGTTCAAAGGAAAAAGCATCATCATTCATGCAGAATCAGATGATTTGACGACTGACCCAACAGGCAACAGCGGGGCGCGCATTGGGTGCGGGCTCATTTCTTAGAAAAAAGAACAATAAAAAAGAAAAATGTTCAAAACTTAGCAACAGCCTGGACCGTGCTGTGAAGGCTGTGCTTGTTCAGCCATCTTCTTACCCTTCTTCTTGGGCGCTTCTGATTGCATTTCCATGTTTAGCTACCTCCTGACTCAAAACTCTATTTTAGGGTATAATAAGTTTCTGGACAAACGCGTCCAGTGACCAGTGTATCGACGATGAGTTAATTAGGCACCAGTATTTTGAGAAGGCTTGGTTGGGTGTCTGACTATATAAATAAAGAAATCGCGGCGGCAATTTCTGTCTTTCATTTTGAATCTTGAACCCAGAAATGAAATAAAAGAAAAAAAGAAGAATTATGCCCAGCGAGCAAGAATTGCAGCCATGACTGACATTTCAACTAAGCGATACGCTGCGTTGAACGCCCAGAGTTTAAACGGCCTATTCTCCCACAAGAAACTTCCAAACAACAACGGAGCCGAAACACCAAGCCAGAGTAATAAACCAACGTATAATCCATTGCTTACTGATGCAACTCCCGTCAGTGCAAACAATTTTGCAAGCACACACGCAACGACGAGCTGAGCGACTGCCGCCATGCCCATTGCTTGAAGCGGCGTCAACTGCATCTTTTTCATATCTTTTGCAGTCCAACCCATCATCTTTATCCACTGCTTTCCAAACAGCGGACCGTGCCACAACGCACCTACTGCAAACGCAGCCGCTGCTGCGCCAACTACTGCCCAAACGTTCATTGTTCCTAACATCATTCTTGACCACCTCAAAACTGGTATTGACTCGCTTGAGCACTTAATGCTATATAATTCTTCACCCTTTCTTTACTAATTCGCCAGTTTTATATAATCTTTATAGCCGCCAAGGCTTCATGAAACTAATCGAATCATGGAAAAACAGCGAATTTCTCGCAAGCCCAGACGCGCGCATCCTCCGCATCATCTCAGAATACCTCGAACCCGCAGCACGATTTCGAAAACACAACGTGCATGGAACAGTCCTCTTTTGGGGCTCAGCTCGCATCAAAACACAAACCGAAGCCAAAAAACTCCTCGATGAAGCAAAAAAAAGCAAAGATGCCGATAAAATACGCAAAGCGGAGAAAATGGTTGAACTCTCCCGCTACAATGCCGATGCTGAAAAACTTGCAGAACTCCTTACCGACTGGTCCATGAAGCTCGGAAGCGGCAAACCGGAGTTTTTAGTTGCAACCGGCGGAGGCCCAGGCATCATGGAAGCCGCAAACAAAGGCGCCCACAAAGCAAAAGGACGAAGCTTAGGTCTTGGCGTCACACTCCCTTTTGAAGCAAAACTCAACGATTACATCACACCAGAACTACAAATACAGTTCCATTACTTCTTCATGCGCAAGTTCTGGATGGTTTATCTCGCCCGCGCACTGGTTGCATTTCCCGGTGGATTTGGAACGTTTGATGAATTATTCGAAGTGTTGACGTTGATTCAAACAGAAAAATCGCGCAAGCACATGCCTGTTATTCTCTACGGGTCAAACTATTGGAACAGCGTGCTCAATATTGACGCGATGATTGAATGGGGAACAATCAGTGCGAAGGACAAAAAATTGTACCACGTTTGCGATACACCCGAACAAGCGTTTGAGATATTAACAAAAGCGCTGACTGAGATTTATATGAGTGAACACAAGAAATGATCAGAAGAGAACCTTCTCAAGAATGGTAATCTCCTCACCATCAGGCACATCAGGAACGCATTTTGTACGCTCTGTCCGCAAAATCTTGAACCCGTGCTTCTCATAAAACGGCAACACTGCTACGCTCTTCTTGTGAACCCAAAGCTGCACTCTTTTCACGCCATCTTCTTTGAACTTCTTCAACAATTCAGCCAACAAAGAACTCCCAATCCCATGCCTGCGCGCCGAAGCATGCGCTGCAAGATCCTCAATTATGCCCGTATCTCCTTCCAGAGTCCCTGAAATAGCACCAAGCACTCGCACCCGATTCGCAAACACCAAATGATACTGCGGAAACAACGCCCTATTCTTACGCGTCCAACCCTCAATCGCCTCCGCAGTCGCGAACTGATTTGCCTCGCCATACATGGCAACAGCAGCCCCCACATCCGCCTCCCGCATCACATGAATAGCCGTTGTCATTTGTTAAGAAAAACGCCGTGGCCCGGATTTGAACCGGGATACCCTTGCGGGTCAAGCTCGCGGGAAAGATTTTCCAGGCTTGTGCAATACCAGGTTATGCGACCACGGCATGACTCCTGCATCGCCCTACTTCTTTTATAAATCTAACCATGCGAAAGGAATAATAAGCGCCATCGCCGACTTCACCCAATGGAACAAGAGAAAAAAGGACTCGGTGACATCGTTTTGGGCACCATCCCGGGCGATCTGAGTGTGTTCCGAGACACCCACGCACACTACGAACGTGTTTCGCAACAAACAGGAAAACCCGCAGACGAACTCGCAAGAATCGATGGAAAAAGCGCGTTTGGCAATACCGTTGTAGCACTCATGCCTGTTACGTTGGTTGCAATGCTCCACTCGAGCGGAAGCGTCACGCTCAATGGAATGGCGTTATCTGAACGCGTATGGAACATTGTGTCTGAACCAAACGGCTGGCTCAACTTGGCCGAACGATGCCAAGACAGACCGGAACTTCTCATCATGCACTCGCCCGTTATAATCGCAGCAGCAGGATATATTGCCGCAGGATACTTCTTATGCCACGCAGTAAAAAACGCAGCACTCGTATACAAAATCAGCAGTTATCTGAGTGAATGCAAGAAAACTACTTCCTAATCCCAATAAGAAGGCCGACATCAGGCTCGAACATACTCTTCCAGTTCTGCTTGAAGACTTTCAACGGTAATTTGTGATTTGGACCGTGACCCGGGTCTATGACTTCGATCTCTTTTGCCGTCACTTTCTTGACAATTGTAAAATGGCCGATATTGTCAATCGGGTCTATCATGCCAACAACGATGTGGTAACCTTGTTTTTGCAAGCGCGCAAGGTCAGATACTTTAGAATTACGTTGAACGATGTAGCTTAAACGGAAATGTTCAGCGAGCTTAGGAAGCTGATGATTGTCAATTCCCGACTTCGGCGAGCAATCCATAATTTTCATCAACTCCTCTTCCGATTTCTTAATACCTAATTCCTCAAGAATCATACGCATGCAAGCAGCACCGCAAGAATAATCAGTCGATTGCTCGTAAAACTTCATAACAAGTGTATGGACTTTTAGTATTTAAACGTGGCGCAAAGAAGAAATAGTAAGAGCACATTTTACGCTCATGCAACTCCCAATCACGCGCGAACGCGAAACACTCGACCGGTTAGTTGATGACGAAAACTGGAAAGCACTCGAATCGTTTGGCATCACTGACGCCAAGAAAGAATCAAGCACGCTCGACTGCGTACAATATGTGTTTTATATGCTTGGAGTTCCAGCAAACCCGGAAATGATGACTGCACTCCAAGAAATCAAGAAGTCCGACAACGCACCATCCGAAGGAATAGTATTCTACCAAAGATGGACCGATAAAGGATTGACAACCATGCACTGCGGAATCGTTATAGGAGACCACCCAGACATACGCAAAGAAAAACTCGTCCGCTCAAAATGGGGCTCCGAATCACCTGTCCTTCACCACCCCCTAAAACTCATCCCTGCATCCTACGGCCAATCAGCAGTCTTCTGCACGATGAGAGCAGCAAGAGAATACGTCCATGATAAACGCAATTTGACCATTTTTGGGCCGGATAATTATTGAACTACTCAACCAATTGCTTTGCCACTATTGAGTGATTAATCAGTAAGGTTAATAAAGGATTGCCTGTCGATATATCTCAATGATTGATCCTGCGAAACTGCAAAAACTACTTGAGCCGCTTGATGAAATAGCAAAAAGAGTGATTGCATTCAGCCAAGCGAAACCCCCGCCCATTGCAGACGAGCACGCACTTGGGCCATTGGTAGGACTCCACCAGGAAGAGTTCAAAAAACTGGCAAACATAGACAAAGAGGTTCTGGAGACTCAGAACAAACTCGCGCTTGCAGCAGCACAAAAAGTAGACGACGGCTATATCGGCGTATTGAACTATGTAAAAAAAGTCAATCGTCCATTCGAAGGCCTCCCTATACCCGCAGACGCTCTCGCACGCGGAATGGTGCAAGTTTCAGCACAATTCGGCCTCTTCCCTCAGTATATCAATCCGCACGATGAACAAGTCCCGGAAGAAATCAGAACATACGTTGCAAACCTAATCCACTATTCGACCGGAGGTCCAAAACCGAGTCTTGCCCCTGACAAGTTACCTCCTGCGTGGCGTCAGGCAGCAGAATCCACCGTTCAAGAACTCGACACACAATGCTCTGCAAAAAGCCTCGAAGGAATCCTTGATGAACTGCAGACCTTTGTCGAAGTGCCCTCATTTGAACCAGTCCAGAGGGCAATGCTGCAATTTTTCCAATCAATAGTTCCTATCATGTCACCTGAAGAGCAAGAAAAGGTAAAGCAGTTCGCAGAAAGCGGAGAACCGCTGAACCTCGACGCTTTCAATCGCTTCAACGGAATGCAGGTCAGATATGAGCGCTGGCACCTTGCGAAGAGTACTCCCGCAGTGATCGAACACTATGGGCATGCGAACCTGGAATCATTTGAAGACGCAGCCCTCGCGTTTGTTGAAAAAGAAGCACAAGACGCCTTGGCAAAAGATGCTGAATCTCTTTTTACCACTCCTCTGATCCATCTTGTGGCCTTTGCACACGCGCTCAGCAAATTACAGTCACCAAAACTTCCAAAAGTTGTCTCACTGGCAGAACGACTCGCAGAAGAAGACGCAGATTTACTCCCCGCGCTCTACCGCAGGCCTGAACTCCATGCCGCATTCACCACACCAGCAAACTACTACGATGATGATGTTCGACGAGCAAAGTGGACTTACTTGCGCAGATACTTGGACGCGCATCGACAATTAGATGAAACACTGGATGACATTTTCAAAACAGCACCAAAAGACCCACTCCTCCTCGCCGAACGGGAACGCATAAGAAAATCAGCAATAGAAACACTGAAACCATACGAACTTCGAGAACCGAAGAAAGAGTTCTCAACATATGGCAGGTCGACTGAAAGAGAATGGCAAACGCGCACCCCTGAACAGATTAGTAAAGAGCTCGGCTTCTATAAAACGTATTTTGAAACACTTATCGACCCTTCATTTTCACTTGAACGCATGCTTTCACACGGATTTGAACACCTTGAGAAAAAAATGCGTGCTTTGCACACCGTATATAAGGCCAACACAAAGGAAGCAGCAAGAATTTGGTCCGAATATGTGGACCTGGGCTGTGCTGAAGAGAGCGTCTGGCGCGCACTTATCAGTCAACACCAAGGCAAAATCAAAGACCGCTCTTTTTTCCTCCTTCCTCAACTTGCTTCGCCCGGCGTCAATCGAACTCTGGCAGTTTCTAAACTGAAAAGCGCAATAGAAGAAGATTATCTTCTTGCTTACTACCAAATCAATTTAGGCCACCTGCAAGGCCTATTCGATGAAGCAGTCCAACAGCTCGGCCTTGGCGAACGAAAGGCGGCACTGGTGCGATCAGTCAATCATGCACTCGAACGCGGAGCTGAGCGAAAGAAAATAGACATAAGCCAAGAGAACAGAGAATTATACGCGAGAATCGCAGACCACGCGCGTAAAGATGGATTATGGATGATTGAAAACATCATCGAAGAGGAACGACTTGCCAATAGCGCCGAACACCTTGCATTCATCGAAGAACTCGCAGCAATCTCGGGAAATCGAAGTAAACACAACCTCCAATCATACAAAAACATCGTTTATTCTTTTGGCGAGGATCAAAAACCAAGACACAGCGGTGAACGACTCGCAGCAGTTCAAGCACAGATGAGAGAATATCTTGGAATAGGACTGCCGCACGGAATCAAACTGCTCACCTCCACTCTTTTTACGCACTTTTGCAACAGACCAACACCCAAGTCGCGGCAAGAATTTGTTGTTGCCTATAACGCAGCAAAAGCGAATCTGCTTCTTCGCCCCCACTATGTGCCCACTGGCTTCTCCGATGAAGAACTTGAAACAATCATTAGTGAAACAGTAAATATTGAGAAATTCTCATTCAATAAGCCAAATATAGGCGGCATAATCAGAGCATACAAAGCAAATGCCGTCGCCCCGCTTCACCCTTCATATCGCAAGTCCCGAGTCGGGGTCAAAAAAGCAACTGCAGACATCGCCAATCAAAACAGCGAATTCCTGGAACAAAGAATCAACATCTTGCAAGGCTGCTATCGTGCGGACGGCACTCTTGCGCCTGATGATGAGTATAGACGCCGCGTCACTTCGGACATCACAAGCACACTCGAACAAATAGACACAAAGATTGAAAAAGCAGCAAAGGACAACCCACAAGCAGCGAAACACCTTGAACGAAAAAGAGAACACCTCCGCACCGCATCAGAACTCGTGAGCAGCGCAACAAGCAGCGACGAACTCCTCTTGACCTCTGTTTACCTTATGAATACCAACGTTGATCGACAAGTCAAAGAAGAATTCGACCGCGTAACAGAACGCCTCCTCGTCCATAAGGGAACAGCGACACGCGCACCAGAAGCGCTTGTCAAGAAAAAAGAAGGACATTCGAAAGGCAAGTTCACAAGGACAGAAGTCGGCGCCCTCGCCACCTTTTACGCTCACTTGCACGAATCGATGGATGCAATCAATATCGATGGATACGCTCCCCTTTGTGAACGATTGGCAAAAGCAGGGTTCGCGCTCAACCAAGATAAACAAAGAGTGGTCGCGCCAACTGCAGAAGACATCAACAACTATTTCACCTCATTACAAGGCCAGAAAAAACCTCACGAGTTATTGAATCGCAAGCAGTTCAACATCCTTGAAAGAGAAGCAAAATACCTCGCTGAAAAAACGCGGTCGGCAGAGGAACGCGAACCAGTCCTCTTCATCCCCGCCCGTGGACTTATTGACGAATTTGCCGGCGCGATGGGCAACGCGTGCTATTTTAGCGGAGAGAAAAATTTCATCGCCCGATACCCATTCATCACAAACATAAGAATCATGAAAGCGACCGAAGAAGGATACGAATTGAACGGCAGCACGCTATTCATCAGACGAGACGTTGATGAAAAAGGAAAAGCAGTACCTAATCTTATCATCCGCGGAGATAATCCGAATCTCGAGGGGCTCGACGCTGCGGACTACGCAGACAAGATAGAGACTTATGCGCGAAATCAGTTCAGAGCGATGCTGCAAAAAGACGGATATGCAGGTAAGTTCTACATCAGCAGGCCAAAGGATGTCCAATCAAACGTGGCAACGACAAACCGAGCAGAACTCCACGCAGAAGTCTTCCCACGCATAAAAGAAAGCCCGACTCTTCACCTTCAAGAAGCCCTCATCTTCAACGGGTTCAGCCTCCAAGACAAGTGCGCTGTAGTCAAGACAGGATATGTTAAGCAAAAATAATAAACGGATAGTGCCGTAATTTTTTCCAAACCTGCGGTTCGTAGGCTTTCAGACTCGTTTCGGCTCCTCCGAACTGAATACGGGAAAAAAATGGTGGCGGTACCGTGATTTGAACACGGGACCCCGGGCTTATGAAACCCGTGCTCTAGCCAGGCTGAGCTATACCGCCGTTAATATGGTCGATGAGAACGCAGGGCATTTAAAAAGGTTGTTGTGCGTTTAGGCTGCGCGAGGGAGAAGTTTTTTCCGATGCAACTCATCAAAGAAACAGTCCTGAACCCAGTTCCTGCTCATGCCAAACGACCCAATGCCCTCAGGACTCGTCCAATCGACGTCCGCATAACTGCCTGGCTCGATGCTTTCAAGCGCTGCCTTCAGTGCGATTCCTATCTTTTGCACCTTCTTCGGATCATCAGTTGGAGCCTCGCTAAATGAAATAAAGATGACACCGCGCGCGTCTGACTTACTCGTATCTGCCCCGTACTTTTCCACGAGTTCTGCCACGCTGCGAAGGCCAACTCCCTTCGCTATCGCAGTCAACGCGGTTCGCGCGTAAACCTCAGTGAACAAGTTAAGAATCCTCTTAAGCTCGCCCGTTGAATTGGGATAGGATGTCACGACCCTCAAATACTCTTCGACAATATTATCCACCAGTTTGTGCTCACGAAAATCACGGGAAAGCCCAGGCGCGTTTTTCTCAAGGGACTGTTCGAGTTCAACACATAATCTCACGAGCCTCGCCTCTGCTGCAACTTGCTCAGGAGACTTTGGCTTTACTTTTTCACCGACAAACCAGTTGAATATGCCCATAGCGCTCAAGAATGAATCCGTTCTATTTAACTCTTACTTTAGCAGAGTCTTGATAGAATCCTGCACACTTGCCATTTTCACTGCATCCAACTTCTGATGCGGCCAATGCTTCAAGCCGTCCGTTGAGAGCCTTGGAATGATGTGCAAATGCGTGTGAAATATGACTTGGCCTGCTGCTGCCTTTGTGTTGATGCCGATGTTGAAGCCGTCAGATTTTGTTGCCGCCATCACTGCCTTTGCTATTCGCTTTGCATGCGTCATCATGTCGTTTAAAACCGCATCAGGAGTGTCAAGCACGTCTGCGTGATGTTCTCTTGGCACAACAAGCGTATGACCCGCGTTTACCGGACTGATATCAAGAAACGCGACAACACTCTTGTCCTCAAATACAAACTGCGCAGGAATTTCTTTCTTGACAATCTTGCAGAAAATACAGTTTTTTGAATCAGTCGTGTTTGTCGTCATTTACGTCACTTCTTTTTATCTTGACCGTGCCCCATGCCGCTCCTTAATGTCTCCATGTTCCCCTCAAGACAAGTCCGTCTCCTTTGATCAATCGGAATATGAGCAACAATTCCACCCGAGAACGCGCCAGACTTTTCAATCTCGAGCCAAGAAAAACCCTTTGCCTTACGAAAGACACCCTGGTGCCAAACCATCGGATTATCTAGGAAAGAGACAGCACCACGTCGGCTACCAACAAACCTCATTTTTCAAACCGGTTCTTCTCACTTATGCTTTCTTCTTCGGTACAGCAGGAGCTTTTGGCTTTGCCGCTGACTTCGACTCAAACGTCATACCGCTTGCAGCCTTCTTAAGCATTTCAACGTTATCCTTGTGAGAACTCCTTCGCTTGCCATCAAGCGAGATATTCATTTGTGCAGCTTGATCACAGGAAAGACCTGCGTCAACAACTTCTTTGCAACTGAACCCTTTGCCCTTACGGTGAACACCATCATGCGTGACTTTTGCTTCCATAGTTGAACTCATATTACACCCCGTCAA
>CAYXXT010000015.1:15505-17397 GCA_964469145.1 uncultured Methanosarcinales archaeon
CAATTTGACAACATCATTAAGCGAGACAATCTTGCGCTCGAAATCTCTTGAATTCTTGCGATCGATTAAGTATCCTTTAATTCCTGCCAGTTCTGCACCGCGAATGTCGGTTTCAATACTGTCACCAACAGAAATAACTTCTTCCGCACTAAGACTCAAACCGTCAAGCGCGGCATCAAAAAGACCATCAGTCTTTAGCTTGCCTTCCGCATAACTGATAAAGACCGCATCAACAAGCTCTTTCATCCCAAAACGCTCAAGAAGCGGCTCAACCGTGTTGTCACCTGCATTGCTCACAATTGCAACCTTAACACCTGTTGCCTTGAGTGCTTTTAACGCGTCAATTGTGTCAGGATACACTTTCGCTAACAAACGATTCTTGTTCCAAACGCCAATTAAACGATCAATAATGATTGGAAGCGGGTTCACGCCAAACTCTTGCACGCCTCTGTGAACGCGGTTGCTTGGTCATCAAAACGCTTCGTCCACACTGCACGCTCGAACTGCTCAACGAACTGGCCAAATGGGACGCGAACTCTGAGAATGCGGTAGCTCTGTTTAAGCGGCGAATATGTGCCATTCTCTGCTAACGTTCCCCAGAAGTCAAATAAGACAGCTTTAACCATACGACGAGTGCCTTGTGGAGTATTTAAAAGACTTTCGTCTCTTTTTCATCGCTTTTGGCTTTATTGAGGATAACGCTTAAATACGCCTGCTTTCGGTTCAACCGTGCATGACGCTTGTTTATTATCCGGAAAGCAAGTTCGGCATTGCACTGCCGGGCTATGAAAATTGCAGGTACGCAAAAATCTATCGCCACCCGCGCCGCAGGCACCCGTTTGACGACGCACTCAATCGCGCAAGAGAGCACAAACTCGTCCTTCCCTCACTTGATGAAGTAATTGCTTTGCGCGTTGTTGCCGGAGAAACATACAACGCGCATTTACCGCACGTCACACGCACTGCGCTTTGGCAATGGCGCCAGGGCGATGAAACCTACCTTATGTTCGAACACAACGCCTCAGAGACCAATACCGTCATGAACTATGAGGGAAGAGTGCCATGGTCCGGACTCGTTCGAGTAATTCAAAGATCAGAAGCAAACGCAGCCATCCAAGTTGTAAAGAATGCAGAAGACCCCCGCGCCTTTGTTCGACCATATGATGAAAAAGATATCCCCCTTGACCAACTTGAAGAAGACAAATTCCTGCGTTATGCACTACGAAACGCACTTGCGCCATTCAAAGAGTACCTGTACAAGCAAGGCCACAGTTCGCTTCACGTCAAACTCCCAACAAAACTAAATAACAAAGACATCAACGTCCACATCTTTGCACTTGTACTCGGCCAAGGCAGACAGCTCTTTTTTGAACGACCAGACGGCTTTGCCGTTGGAGTCGTTCCAAACGGCCACCCAACACAACCGAAATCTTTATAAATGGTTGCCTGCCTTATTCTCGATAGAGTGATAGAAAGGCAGCACGATTGTTCGTGCTTGTAGAGACTTATTCTTCAACGAATGGGTCTCGCTTCGGATGCTTTTCTGTCCCGAAGAAGAGAACCCTCGAAAGCGGTTTTCGGAGAACCAAAAATGCAGTTTAACGAATTAAACATCAGTAAAGAATTAGTTGACAATTTGAACAAACTCGGACTTGCAAACGCAACTGAAGTCCAAGAAAAAGCAATCCCTGTCTTCCTCACCGGAAAAGATGCAATCGTACGTTCCAAAACAGGCAGCGGAAAGACATTTGCGTTCTTGATTCCCGTCATGACGCAATTGACTGAACAACCAGTCCTTCAAGCGCTCGTCTTAGCACCAACACGAGAACTCGCACAACAAATCGACAGCGAATGCCACAAACTCAACAAGAACGTCAAAACCGCACTCCTCT
>CAYXXT010000016.1:0-17140 GCA_964469145.1 uncultured Methanosarcinales archaeon
CAGTCGTTGATACTAACAACGCAGAACTCGCGAAACAATACGGAGTCAAAAACTATGTGACTGGCTCCTATCAGTTCATCTTAGGACAAAGCGGAAAAGTTAAAGGATTCGACTCGGCAATCGAAGGACTCGAACTCGGAAAACACCGCGACACAATTATTCCTCCATCCGAACAAGAACTCCTCATCTCACTTAACCGCACCACGCTGCGCCCAAGATTCATCACCATTCCCCGCCACCAAACATTCGCACTTAGCGCGTATCCGAACATCTTCGGCAAGCCGCCCATCATCGGAGACGTCGCTTACAACGAAACACTCCAGTTCAAGTACAAAATCATCAACCTGACTGATAAATCGGTTCTTGGCGAAATCATTACAAAACCCGGCGAAGAATATACTCTCCAAAACACGTACTGGCCGAGCCAAGTCATTCAAGTCCGCACAAAAGACATCCTCTTCGGACAAAAACCGGAAGACAATCAGAGCATCCAGACAGAACTCGGACCGGCAGTCGTCAACGTTGCGCGCTCACAAATCGCAATCACGCACCTGCCAAAAGTCGGCGACATCATCAACAAAAGCATCGAAACACCCGGCGGCTACTCAATCCCGCAGCAATTCCAAGTCATCGAAGTCAACGAATTCGGCTGGATTATTAAACGATACGGCTCACTTGCTGACAAGAAACTGTTATTGTCCGTTGACCTGCTCGAATTGACAAAAGACGTCAAGAAAGTCAGAGACAGCACGATTAACGTGATTGGAAGCGGGAATACTGCGAATTAATCTTTTTCTACTTCGCTCTTTTATGTGACTTAACTCTCCTTGTTGAGCCTCTCAGAACATTTATATATCACTCTCTAGTAGTATCTTCTATGAAGCTTGACTATGGCTGTGAAGTAAAACAACAAGCGCGTGCGAGACTTAAAATATTCATTGAACGTTTTTACTCCAAACGCTCACGACGCAAGCAACTCAAAGTTCTCACCCTTCTTGGTCCTGAACCACACGAACTCGCCCAAATCTGGGACCCACTCGGTATTTTACGCGAAAACATCACGGTTGTTGAAAAAGAACCAAAAATACATGCAATGATTGATGCGCAAAAACTCGGCGTTCGACTTTTACCATCAATAACCATCCATGAACATTGCTCAAAAACAGACGACACCTATGATGTCATCAACATTGATGAAACTTCGAACTTCGGCCTCCTCCAAAGACACTGCATCAAAGCAATCTCGTATCGCCACGTTCTCGCCCCAAAAGGCATACTCGCCACGTGGTACCTCGGCCAACGCGAATCAGGATACACTAGTCAATGGTTTCGCGCCAGAAACACACTCGCTGAAAAACAAATGACAATAGAAGATAGATCCAGAATCCCTCTTGACGAAATCTGCGCAAATGACCGCTGGACAAGCGAACGCGAAAAATTCATCAGCAAAGAACTCGCAGGCATGATGATTGACGGATTAATGAATTTTGGCGAACACCCGTTCCTTAACATTTCCGAGTTCAAACGCTACCATGAATCAAGAATAAAACCCATCGCAGAAGCAAGCCTTCACCAAGACCCACGCGGACTAACGCTTGAAGAAGCGATGACGGGGTGCAGGGTAGCTCCTTCCGTAATCTTAGATTCTGTACGAAACTATCTTCGACTCCTAATCCTTTCCCCCCAAATTCCTGAAAACAGCAGAACGCACGCAATAGAAATTTTGAGCTACACAAGAACCGGCAGCTACGCAATCGACGCGCGAGAACGCTACTCGTATATCAGCGACACCGGCGCGGTCATGCTCCTCGACTTTGCCCGTTATCATGCACTTGTTCTCCAGGGATTTAGCATCGGAACACACCCGCTCACCAACGAACCTCAGATAACTGCAGACCCCAAAATGCTTGCAACACAACTGCAGCAGTATAACCTCCTCGAACGCGCACGAACCATTGGAAGCACCTGTCCTGATGAAAGAGTTCACCTTGGAAGCTCACGAAAATATACGTCCGCCACCCAAAACAGACCGCAACACGACCAAACAATCGACACCCTCACAAAAGATTCCGCAATAAGCCTGCTCAAAGGAGGAGTTACCGCACGGGAAATCCTTGATGCTTATCCTGGTCAGTTCACCCGCCAACAACTCGCCGCATACAAAGCACACATTACCATGGGAACATACGCTAAAATATCAGAATAATTTCCCAAAAAACTTGTTAATTTCTTCCTGATAATTGGGCGCGACTTTCGCATTCCACTCCGGCGGGAACGTATTACTGTATCTTGGCCACGCGTAACGTTCATCGACAAATGCAATCACTCCTCTGTCAGTTTCCGTTCGAATGCAACGCCCTGCATTTTGAATGCACCGCGTCATAGCCGGAAGAGTGTAACCGTATTCCCAACCCTTGCCGAACTTCTTGTCATAATACTCGATGAGCTGCGTGGTTTCCAAATCAGGGCGGTCTAGTGGCAGGCCAACGACGATTACGCCTTTCAAAATTCCCGGAAGGTCAACACCCTCTCCAAAACTGCCTGCAGCGACACCCAATAGTGCTGCGCCCTTCTTTGCCTCTGCACTAAACCGGGTTAGAAGACCTTGGCGTTCTTCCTTACTCGCACCCGGACGCTCGAAAAAAACTTCACGCTTGTACCCCTTTGAAAAATGCGGCTCAACCTGGTCACGCACACTATAACTCGGGAAAAACACCATCACATTCCCCGGAATCGCACTTGCTATTTCGGATGTGATTGCCCCTATTTCTTGGAACTGACGCTCACTTCTGAACGAAAACTTTGTCGTCGTTTTTGGAACAATCAACGTGAGCCGATTCTTCTGCGCAAACGGACTTTGGAACGACTTTGCAATACTTCCTTGGAGACCGAGGATATCCGCATACATTTGCGTCGGCGACAGCGTCCCTGACATTACAATCGGCGCGTAGCACTCATCAAACACTTTTTTCGTTAAGAGAGCAGGGTCAAGACAACGATTACTAATAGTTGTCGTGAAGTCTTTCTTGCTCACAATTCGCGCAAAACCCGCAGTCCCTCCCCGCCAGCCGATTAAAAAATCGGAAACCGCGCCGATGTGAGACGACTTGTCATCCTCGCGAACCATTTCACCTGCAACTTCAAGTTCGCCAATCCATTCCTCGAACGGCTTCACTTTTTCCAACGCTTTTACCAAGTCCTCCTCCTTACATAAACGCTCGTCCCTCACGTTCGCTCCAAGCTTCACGATGACATCATTTAATTCAACAAGCAACGAATGAATGTCATCGAGACCGTGCTTTTTCGCCTCACCCTGCGCGAGCCGCAGTTGAGATGTTGTGAGTCTTGATGTCTGCAAGTCCCTTAGTCTTGATGGGAGATTGTGGCCTTCGTCAACGATTACTATTAGTTGGTCGAGTTTCTTTTTTATTTTGTTTAGGAACATATCGCGAATGTTCGGATGGAAAAGATAGTAATAGTCTGCAATGATGACTTTTGATTCTTCTGCGAGCATGAGCGACATCTCGTACGGACAGACGCGCTCTTCAATACATTTTCTTACCACGACTTCACTTGACTGCGGAGCGTGCACCTTGAGGTCGGCTAACACTTTGAGGCCTGCAAGATTATTCTTTCCTCTCGCATTCTTGTAAAACTCACAAGCATCAGCTTCAACTAACGACTTGCAATAGTGCGCAAAATCACCCGATGACATGTTTTCCACGTTTTCCTGCGCACACATCCATTTTTTTCCAATCATACTCGTTGCGAGAACACTCGTACCTGTACGCTCTTTGAGTTTTTTTAATGTGTCAAGCACAATTTGGTGCTGAGTGTGCCTTGATGTGAGAAACACAATTGCAACGTCTTTGCTCAGCGCAATGTCAAGCGCGGGTGATAGCGCGGCAGCAGTCTTCCCAAGACCCGTCGGCGCGTGCGCGAGCACTGCTTTTCGCTCTGCTAACCCTTGCCGAATCGTTTCAATCAGCTCTTTTTGGCCCGCACGCGGGCTCTCATGCGGAAACAACATGAAGCATCACGCACCACATCGCTTTAAATGCTTATCGTAAAAAACACCGAAAAGTCACTCAGTACGGCTGACACTTATCGACGACAAAATAAGTTCGACGAAAAGTTTAAATATATACTCGAACACTAAGATTGTATTAGTTTTAGTTCGGGGTGGACCGTTTGAAAAACAAAGAAATCTTCAAGACATTTTTCCGAGAAAAGCCGGCAATGATGCTGGTTGAACTTAGGAACGCAAAAAGCGAAGTCTACGCCAGCTCGCTTGCAAAAACCATCGACTGCACTTATTCACACGTTGTGAAAATACTGCAAGAAATGGAAACAGAAGGCCTCGTAAACTTCGACAAACAAGGACGATTGAAACTCCTTACCTTGACCAAGAAAGGCACTGATGTCGCGGGCAAAATCGACGAAATCCGCGGGTCACTTTAAATTTTTTATTCCTTTTTTTTTAACTCTTCTTTTTGAGCAACAAACCATCAACACTTCGCTTATCGCTTCCGGTGAACACTAAAGAAAGCGATGCTGCAAGAATCGCGCCATCTCTTAACATCATTTCTGTCTGACCAGTCCCGACCATTGCGAGTTCGATTCCAAGCAGCGTGATGACTGCAATGAGGCTTGCGATACGGACTTGATAGCCGATAATGAGCAAAAGGCCGATTAGTGATTCGACTACACCCTGAACGCACATGAACGTTATGAGCGACATCGGAATCAATGATTCCATCCACTGCGGAACCCAACCAGTCCAATTTGATACATGAACGAACTTGTCAATACCAAACCAAAGAAAAACAAAACCAATGCCGACTCGGACGATGAACGTGCTCCAATCGCGATGCCGTTCTAAAAACGCAGTGAACTTGTTCATTCGACAATCAACATGCCCTTCATGTCTTTATGGCCGCTTCCGCACGGAAGCGTACAACGCCAAGCAAAATTGCCCGCAGTATCTGCGACAAACTCGCGCACCCCATCCGCACCAGGATTTGCCATGATGTTGATGTTTAAGTCGCGTAAGTTTAGCGAATGGCCGACATCTCTTGTGTGCAAATGAATGCGCACCGTGTCGCCCTTCTTCACCTTAATTTCACTCGGGTCATATGCGAATTGATATGCTTCGACAAAAAACTCTTTGACATCGCCCGTTGCGGGAGTTGCTGTTGCTTCTTTAACTTCTTGAATGACCGGAGTTATCACTGCTGTTTCGTGCGACTCGTGCTCCATCACTTCACCAGACGGCATCATGTGCGAATCATTTGGCACTTGTTCGACGCTTGGCGCGGGAGAAACTGCAGAAGTGCAGCCGACAATGGCAAACAACAACAGGAGAAATGCTACTCTTTTCAT
Source organism: uncultured Methanosarcinales archaeon (assembly GCA_964469145.1). GTDB lineage: Archaea > Nanobdellota > Nanobdellia > Woesearchaeales > ARS49 > SURF-65. Next base: position 5,383 of record CAYXXT010000016.1, read on the forward strand.
ACTCACTCCCTCTTGGTCTTCTGTTAAAAACCTTGTGAATCCACGCGAAAGCTTTATAAACACCCTTCGAGGTTTTCCTCTTATTCGAGCGATGGAACGGTGCAATATCCCAAGAAATCTGCGGATTTCTGGGTCCGAGAAACCTGCGGGTTTCCCGGCTGTTCCAAACGGGAGAATGTAACGCATTCTCGTGGTCGAAAATAAACAATTGGAGACACAAACATGGCAAAAATGCACAGTAGAGGACGCGGAAACTCACACAGCAACAAACCGCTAAAACCACAAGCACCAACCTGGGTACGCCTTGCAGCAAAAGAAGTCGAAATGCTGATTGGAAAATTATCTAAGGAAGGAAAGACTGCAAGCCAAATCGGAATCACACTCCGAGACAGCTACGGAATCCCCTCAGTCAAACTCGTCTGCGGCAAACGCATACAACAAATCCTTGCAGACAAAAACCTCCTCGGAGAACTACCAGAAGACTTGCTCGCACTCATGAAACACTCAGTCTACCTGCGCAAGCATCTCGAATCAAACAAACACGACATGCCAGCGCTTCGCGGACTCCAATTGACCGAGAGCAAGATTAAACGCCTCGCAAAGTTCTACAAAGCAAACGACCGCCTCGCGCCAACCTGGAAATACGACCCAGAAGCAGCGAAGATGTACGCCTAAAACGAGTTATTCGTTTTTGGTCTTTGGTTTTTTGTTTTTCTTTCTTTTTTCCCATAAGGTTTATAAATCACGCATCGACGAGAAGCCATATGAAACCATTGTTCATCATCCTGCTCCTGATACTCGCAGCCTGCTCAGACGCAGGAGTCCGCACTGTCCCTACCAGCAATTACACTCCAACTGTTTTTGACCCAGAAGACGCACCTATCAACCCCTGCGCTGCAATCCTTTGCGCACCAGGACAAACCTGCCTAAACGGCGCATGCGTGTGCGAAACAGGCAAGCCTTGCGGCAAAACCTGCATCGCATCAAACGCCTGCTGCACGAATACTGATTGCGCAACACAAAATTGCGTCAACAATACCTGCGTCGCCGCAAAACGGTGCGACTTAGGACAAGAACTCCTTAACGGCGAATGCGAATGCTCAAGCGACCGCGTATTCTGCCGCGAACAAAACAAATGCATCAAAAAAGGAGACTGCTGCTACTTCGGCCAATGCCCACGATTCCAACGCTGCCAGCCAACCACCTACCGAACATCACTTTGCGTCCAACTCGGCGAGAAAAAATCGTGCAAAGCACTCGGAGAAGTACGAAACAGCGAGTTCTTCCAAATCGGCAACTTCACCGCAAACGCAGAAATCATCCAATGGATAAGCGACGGATCACTCGCCGTTGATGTCAGCGGCAAAAACTTCACCCTCCTCCCGCAGAAAAAAGAAAACTTCGGCAACGCAACCGTCTTCCAAGAAGGAATCACCGTCCTTGGCGGCAAATGCGAACCCGACGAAAGCGATGACGAGTAATAATCGCTACGTTTTCTTCTTCCAAGACCCAACTTATCGCATTTACTTCGCAACCACTGCAGATGGAGAGATTAATCCGGCATGTTGCCGCGGAAAAACACTCGAAGAACTCGCCCTTCGCTCATCAATAGACGTTTTCACCTTTCACACCCCCCTTCCCGAAGTTATCAAGTGTACACGAGCAAAACTAGGACCCGCGCAATCAATACACCCAATAACCACGCAACAACTCGAAGAACTCCTCAAATACCAACGTCACTTTCTCTTAAACGCCCAACCAATAACTAGCCCAACCCCTAACGCATAAACAACATTCACAACAAGCCCAGTGATTGTTAAAACAATCGCAACCATCGGACTACCACCACCCCACGCCATAAGACCACCTATCGCACTTCCTAACACAAACGGCCAGCCAAAGAACATAAGAAAGCCAAACATCGGACCTTCTGTCGCACGCCACCAGCCAGCGTTGTTGCCAAAAAGGAGAATGACAATGAAGAAGGTGAAGATGAGAACACCGACTACTCCGTCACGAATCAACTTACTTCTTATCTCTCTTTTTTTTGAAACCAATAGCCCTGGGCGGATTCGAACCGCCGTCACAGGAGTCAGAGTCCCGTATACTTGACCGCTATACGACAGGGCTGTATTTGTTTTCCCCGCAAAAAGGGCTATTTAAAGCCTGCGCTTTCCCCCGCAAACGTTTAAATATGTTCTTCACGTCGGAGATGTTATGGGGAAGTGGACTTGCAATCTCATAGTGTTGGCACTATTCTTCGTTGTTCCCGCTTTTGCCGAAACTACATATGATTATGTGGTTTCAGATACGGGTGAAACTCAAGCAGAAATAGAGCGGGATGAGGGGGTTTTGGTTACCTTGCCGGCAGATGTGCCTGCTTCTTCAGATGATTTCATTATCTACTCTTCACTTTATCACACCCGAAAAGAACAAGGCGTTTGGTATTTCGATTCGGCAATTCCGCATGCAGATATCGTCACCCTCACGCTTCCCCAGTCAGTTCACGTTGTTCAAAGCATTCCTGCAGCGACTTTTACCAAAACAAACGTATGGCAGCTCACTTGGTCAAACATTACCGGAAACATCACCGTGAGCTATGTGAGCGCAAAACCAGTGTCTATTGTGCCCGTTCAAATTCCACTCACGCTCCCTACGCTTCCCGTGATTATTTTGCTTGCAGTGGTTATCTTAATCACCTATTTGTATTCTCAACGAAAACAAGAACTAGAAAAACAAGAGAAGCCACTTGTTCGGCGCGCCCCTAAGACTTCAGAACCAAACGTCACGGAAGGCCAGCTTAACATCATTCGCGCGGCAAACACCAATGAAGCACTCGTCATCCGCACCATTCTTTCACACAACGGCCACATGAAACGAAACATGCTCGAACGTGAAACAAAACTTTCTAAAAGCTCTCTTGCCAGCACGCTCAAGAATTTAGAGCGCAAAAACATTGTCACGATTGATCGCACGTTCTTTGTACACTACATCGGCCTCACCCCCTGGTTCAAAGAGCTCTAATTCATTCTTGTTCATCGTTGTTCACTTCCTTGTTTAAATAGCTTCAAAACAATAGATCCAGTATGATGAGACAGCACTCGGAGGTGCGACCATGAAGAAACTTTTGTTGATTCTCACGCTTGTGAGCATGCTATGCGTGCCATTCGCACAAGCCCAAGAATCAAGCAATTCAACGGGGACGGAAACCCCAACTGAAGGGACAGAAACAACCCCTGCAGAGACGACCACTGAGGCGCAAGACGCGGCGGATGAAGATGCTGCGGAAGATGCCGCAGAAGCCGCTCAAGATGCGGCAGAGGATGCTGCAGAAGCAGCCGAAGACTCGGCGGAAGATGCAGCGGACGCTGCTGAAGACGCTGCAGAAGCGCTTGAAAACGGCAACCTCGAAGCAGAACTCGCACCAGAGGCAAGCGAAGAAGAACAAGAAGTCATCAAGACCGAACTTGAAGCAGAAGCTGCAACCGCTTCGCCAACTCTTCCGGGTGGATTTAGCCGATTCTTGTCAGGCGTCGGAGACGCGTTCACCTTCAATAAGAACGAGAAAGCAAAGCGCGGACTCGAGCGAGCACGCGAAAACAAGCTCCGCATCTTAGCAAAGATGAATGAGAAGCAAACCGGTCTTGCAAAAAGCCAAAAATGGGCAGCTGAAATGGCCAAACTGCAAGAATACGTCGCAGAAGACATGGCAAAAGCAGAAGCAGCAATTGACGCAGCAGACGGCTCAAGCGAAACAGACCTCGAAGCAGCAAGCGAAGTCAACGAAAACCTCAACGAACAAGCAGCACTTGACGAACTTGTTGCTGAAGAAGCACAAGAAACCGCACAAGCAAGCGCAGACTTGAGCTCCGAAGAACTCGCACAGCTCAGCTCGGTTGGAACAACCCTTGAACAAACCACTGCAACAGTCAAAGGCAAAGCAAAGAAAGAAGTCCTTGAAACCGCAGGAAAACTCTTAGCAAAAGGCAAGAGCGTCAAAGAAGTGAAAGCTGCAAACGACAAAGCAGTCAAGCACAAAGACTTGCGAGAGAAGAGCAAGACTGTGACCAAGAAAGCAGTCACGACTGAAGTCAAAGGAAAAGGCAAAACTGAAACCAAGACAAAGGTCATGACTGAAGTTGCGGGCAAAGGCAGAACAGAAGTCAAAACCGAAGCAAAGTCAAAGACTGAAACAAAAATACCTGCCAAGAGCACAAGCAAAGGGTCATCGTCTGGCTCGGTTTCCGGAAACGGAAAAGGCAAAGACAAGTAAATCTTCTTTTTTTCTTTTTTATTATTTTTTCAAAGCAACAGTGCAATAATGATGATTCCAATTATCACCAAAACTCCTAAAACTGCCCCCATAATCACATCAAGAGGGTAATGGCGTTTTTCAGTTACGCGCAAGATAAGGACAGATAGTGCAGCCGCGGTAAAAATGACATACGAGAGCGTGCTTTGGAAACGCATCATAATCACCGTTGCAAGCATCGCAACACGCATGCTGTGCAAGCTTGGGAAACTCCCTGCATCAATCTTTGAAATCAAATCGTGATACTTCTCACCATCAGGACGCCTCCGCCAGAACAAAAGACGGAGCACGATCGCGAGCGCGTAGCCAACGACGAGACCGATTAATAGGATCGCTGCGGCTTCTTTGTAATTTGCGAGATAAAATGCGAACGCGGTGAGCAGATAGATTGGAAGGCCTCCTAATGCTTTCAAATCGTCCTTGACTTCTTTTTGGAACATTATTTTCATATTTGACTCTTCTTTTTAAAATCATTTCGGAATGACTAGGAAACATTCTCACTTTTGCTCAGCAACACACAAAAAGACAAATGTTGACTTGTACCTCATGTACAACACCAAAAATTACGGCGGAACCTTCAAAGGAGTCATCGGCGAATGCATGGTCAAATTGACTGATGCACAACTTGTTCTCACACGGTTTTACCCCCGAAACAAGTTCTTCATGTTGTTTGGAACAAGATTTACGCCCGAGCAGCAAATGTTTCTTACACAAAATTGGTATTCGCTTGATGCAGTTAAGGCGGTTCCCGGTAAAGCCCCGATTCTCTTTGAAATAAAGACTCGCAACTACTATGCCAATCCAAACCCTGCATGGGTCAATAGTATGACTCAAAATACAACTGTTTTGTATGAACAGGCTGCAAAATTAGGATTCATTACTAAGGTACTTACGGTTTGGCTTCACGACAATTGGGAATTCCGAATTGATGAAGAGAACTTTCAGAACGCCGTCTATTACGTGACTGAACCTAAGAAATATGATGCGGGCTTTCCACTTCAGCAGGTTGCTACGAATCCAGTCGGGCATAATCAAAGTACTATGGCTTTGCCTATGCCAAAAAAGTAGCCCCGACCGGATTCGAACCGGTGTCAAAGGGTCCAAAGCCCTCTATACTTGACCGCTATACGACGGGGCTGTATTGTGAGAAAGCCTTTCAGGAGACTTATAAAGGTTTTGGCGCGCGAATAGCCATTTCACTAGCGAAATGCGTATAAATACGGTTGGTTCAATTTAGTTCATGCCTGAAGAGCTAATTGAAGAAGTGAGCTGGGACGGGAAGGTTCTTGCGGTTCACCCTAAATCAGAACTCAAAAAACGAATGTTTCCCCACCGCGTTGCACTCGTGATTCCTAAACAAAACGGCAAATTATTGCTCTGCCGGCGCGCAAAAGACAAACACCCGTTTCCCGACACTTGGTGCTGCGCGATAGGCGGCAAAGTAACGGCGGGTGAGAGTTATGCAGCTGCTGCCTTGCGCGAGACCAAAGAAGAAGCAGGCGTTGACGTTGCGCTTACGCACGTGATCACGTTTGCATACGATAAGAAAGACTACCAGGCGCTTTTTGCGGTTTTTACGGCGGATTCTTTTCCTTCGGACGCGCTCAAACTTGACCCTGCTGAAATCCAGTATTTGAAAGGATTTACTCCTGCCGAGATAAAGAAAATGATTGCTGATGCGCCAAACGAATTCGCACCCACATTTTTAGCAGCACTCGATGCGTTTACTCGCGCCGCATGAATGTTTTTAATGCGTCTTCTTCCATGAAATGAAGCTGACCAGGGATGATTAATGCATGAGGGGCAGAACCGAAGTCTGCGTCTGACACTTCAACTGCGGTTCCTGCGATTATCTTTTCGTCCTTTGCGCCAAGTCTTGCGACACCGACGCAGAGGTCGCTTGTTAGAAGAACACGCTCGCCGCGTTTTCGCTCGATTTTTCTGATGAGTTCAATCGCTTCATTGACTGACATGAACTTGTTCTCTTTTGGCCAGAGGTCTAACAGGAGGAGCGTGTGCGCGCCGATTGCTTTGTTTGCCTTGATGACATCGTAAAACGTTTCCGGCTCGAAGTTTTCCCTTGGGAAAGGAATGCTCGTAATCTTGCCGAACTTGTACACTTGCAGGCCAGTTGCACCAACTGCGCTGATAATAGATGCGTTATGGATAACTTCAGTTCTGATATTGAGCTTCTTTGCACGTTCTAAAATGTCCCAATGAGTAGTTGCGCAGAGCGGGTCGCCCATGACTAAGAGCGCGATGTCGCTAATCATCGCTTGGTCCAAGAGTTCAGTTGCGTCCTCGACGAATTCTCTGTCTGCTAAATGGATTTTCTTACCGTAGACTTTTTCTAAATCTTGAGTTGAGCATTGCAGTTTTGAAGTGTACCATTCGAGGTATATTCTTGCGCAGCTTTTGATGGCGTTTAATCCTTTTAGAGATATGTCGTGCTGGTCTGCGAGGCCGAGGCCGATGAGGTAGAGCATAACTATATTCTACCATCCGCCCTTTTTAAAGTTGCTGTGTCCTCTAAGAGAGTTATGAATTGTTGAGTGTTAGTGAGATGATTAGAAGATTTATTTTTGATTGTTGGTACGCTTCAAATATTCCTTTACCGGCTGAGAAACGGTATTTTCATTTATGTTTCGTTTTAAACAATAGTTAGTCTTAAACCAGTCGTGCAATTTTTTCACGCCTCTGCTTGAATTGCAACTGCCGCAACACAGAACCACGTCTTTGATTTGCAACCCTTCATCCCAGTTAAATGGGCCATCAAAGTTCAAATGCTCTATTGTCGCACTGTTTTGTCGATTATTGACATTATATGGAAAAATCAGTTCTTTTTTGCAGTACCCGCACTTCTTGTCTCTTTCGCGGATCTTTCGTAATTCTATTTCTGGAATTCCAAACTTGTTCGTCACAAAAATGAGCGGGTCGCAGTGTTTATAATTCTTCTTTTGTGATTGGTTAATTTATCTAAATTTGTTGATGAAAAGGGGAAAAGAAGACCGGAGCTTGCGCTCCGGCCGTAGAAGAAAAAAGAGCCCCTCAAAGGTGAGGGGCCGTGCCTTCAATCATGTTGCGCTTTCGCGCATGGGGGTGGTATTGAATGAAGGCCTAAAAAGAGCGTTAGGCTAAAGCTTAGCGCAAGATTTCGATTCCGAGTTCGTCGGACATTCGAGTGCTTGCTTGAGTCTTGCGGCTTTCGTATTTTCCTGCGATTTGCGGGCTCTTGACACCGGTGATGATTGTCATCACCATGAGTTTGCCCTTCATATCGTCAGAGACACGAGCGCCCCAAATGACGTTTGCATCATCATCGAGCGTTTCAGTCACTTGCTCACCGACTTGGTTGATTTCGTCAAGCGTCATATCAGGACCGCCCCAGACGTGAATCAACGCACCGGTTGCACCAGCATAGTTGATGTCGAGCAACGGGTTTTGTAGTGCGCCCTTGCATGCTTCTTCTACACGGTTTGTCGTGTCTGATGAACCAACACCGATTGCTGCAACACCGCCGTTTGTCATAATTGCCTTTACGTCAGCGAAGTCAAGGTTGACTAAGCTTGGCATTGCGATTGTTTCAACAATTCCTTTAATCATTGTTGCGACAAGTTCGTTTGCTACAGCGAATGCTTGTTGAATTGGCAAGTTTCCTGCAATCTGAACGAGTCGGTTGTTGTCGATAACGATAACAGTGTCTGCACCTTTTCGCAATTGGTCAAGGCCGAATTCTGCCTTTTCGATTCTTGCGCGTTCAATGCTAAACGGCATCGTGACTGTTCCGATAACGATTGCGCCCATGTCCTTACAGAGTTGTGCGACTACCGGCGCTGAACCCGTACCGGTTCCGCCGCCCATACCTGCACAGACGAAAACCATGTCTGCACCCTTGAGCACGTTCTTAAGCTCATTAATCGATTCTTGCGCTGCTTCCGCACCTTTTTGCGGGAAACCACCGCAGCCAAGACCACGGGTTACTTCTTTACCAATGATGAACTTCTTGTCAGCTTCGCTAATCTTCAAATGCTGACTGTCAGTATTAACTGCGAGAATTTCTGCACCTTTAATTCCCCGCTTGTAAAGCCAGGACACCATATTGTTTCCTGCTCCACCGCACCCAATCACCTTAATGTTGGCTTGACCCACCGTCAATCCATCCATTGTCACATCTTCCGCTTGTTTGGCTTTTTCCAGTAAAAATTCCATCTTTCATCCCCCTTTTGGTTTTTGTTTTAGTGTTACCCCCCGAAAGTGTTTCAAAAAAATTAAATACTTCGGAGCTTCCCTCTTTTTCAAGAAGAAGTGTGTTGTGACTTACGCCAATAAGAAATAACACGAGTTCGAGAGGACAACTTCAACTACAACAACGCCAGTAAACATTTGTTCAAAGCCGCCAAGCGATGAACAAAACAACCAATTATCAACAGCCGACTTTCCGCCAAGAAAGTTGCTGCTTAGTTTTTCTTTTGATTGTTCTTCCTTTATAAATGTTATTGTAGTGAAAAATAATTATTTCTGAAAAATTAATTTGTTTTTTTGTGATTTGTCGACGATAAAACCGCTCAAAAATGAGCGAGTGCTACTGCGGAGTGGTCTGATTTTTTCGGGCCCGTTTTATGTGTGATTAGAATCTGCTGATTTCTTCGCACATCTTTTTCTTCGAGAATAAACAAATAATTACTGCTGCACTCGTCTCGCAAATTCTTTTACAATATCTTTTCCTTTCTGAACTGCCTTATTCACGTGCTCGCCATACCATTCCATGTAGCCCGCGAGGTCTTTAATGCGGTTGCCGTAACTTTCAAGAAATACGACATGGTCAAATTGCGCCCTTGGCGGCGTTGGAACCTGCTCGTCAGCATACCCAATTGGTAAAATGCCGTCAATAGAAACACTATCGGGAACACCGAGCACACGGCGGACGTATTCATCTTCAAACGCGCCCACCCAACAACTCGCAAGACCCTGCGCGTGAACAGCAAGCAGCATATTTTGAATCGCCGCAGCTGCATTTTGCGTCGGATAACGCTTCCCTGACTCGCCATAGAATTTTGCCGTTTTGTCAAGATCTGCACACACAACAATGATGATTGGTGCTGAACCCACCCAATACTGCTCAACACAGGCCTTACCCATCTCCTGTCTCGTACCCGGGTCGGTAATGAGAATGAATCTTGTATCTTGCAAATTTCCCGCAGTCGGACCAAACCTTCCTGCATCCAAAATATTTCCTATTTTTTCGAATTCAACCGGAATTTCAAGAAACTTCCGAATACTCCTTCGAGAATGAATGCATTCCAGCGTGTCCATCGTTTGCTCTTTTTACCTCTTTATTTTCAAAAAAGAAAAGAAAGTATAAAAAATTACTGCATCTGCGGCATCGTCGTGCCGTACTGCTGATTCATCATCTGCGCGAGATCAATGAATTCAACATTTGACGGCGGAACGAACAAGTCGTTTGAAACAGATGCTGCCTCGCAGTTAACACCTGGGTCCTGCATCTCAGACTTCACTTGGTCCTGAGACTTAATTTGCTGACCTGCTTTTTTTGCCATTTGTTCCAAATCCGCACGGCTCATCTTTGTCCCTTGCGTTCCCGTCCACGCATACATCATATCATCATCATAAATTGCGTGCGCATCAACCGGACTCGCATCCATACGAACCTTCCCGCCCTTGAAATACATGGTCGCCGTTTGACCATCCTTTGAACTCACACACTTCGCACCGCTCAAAATCATGCTCTCAAAATCAGCAGGCATGCCCTGAACAGGAGCGGTCACTTTTGGAGCTTCCACTTGCGTTTCAACAGGCGCTGCAGGAGGAGTTTCCGACTGTACTGTTTCAACAGCAGGAGTTGACTCTACTTGAGAAGTTTCTTCACCGGGAATCGACTCTTTTGCCGTTTCACCTGAAGAACACGCGACCAAAAATACCACAAATAACATCATCCACAGTTTTTTCATGAGAATCACCAACCAATCAAGTCACTTAATTCTTAATAAATGTTACTGGTCCCTGCCGCGCTGGCCATCAGCCAAACGCCGCAAGTCTTCTATCGTGTTCACATCAGCCGCGTTACGGTCATCCCTTAGACGAACAAATCGTGGGAATCTGAGGGCAAAACCCGACGAGTACGTCGGACTTGCCTGAATTTCCTCATAATCGACCTCAATTACCAGTTTTGGCTTCACTCTTACTTCACGCCCTTTTTCTTCAATAATGTCAGGCCTTAACATTTCAGTTAACTGCCCAAACGACATTCCTTCCTCTGGTTTTTCCTTAATCCCCGTCCCAACCCTGCCAACTTCTGCAAACTCGCCTGATGCTGGATTTTGCACTGCCACAATAAACGACGCGAGCCACTGCCCTCTTTTTCCCTCGCCCCATTCCGCACCAACAATAACAACCTCGAGTGTGTCCATGGTTGGCTTGACCTTCACGCCAAAGCCAACCCTCGAGCCAGGTTTATAGATAGCATCCAACTTCTTCATCATGATTCCTTCATTACCCGCGGCAAGCGATTTTTTGTAAAAGTCTTCAGCTTCCGCCAGATCAGTTGATAACAACTCCTGCGCGAGCCTTAACACACCAGGCGCTTGACTTGTCATCTCATCAAGTAGTTTGCGTCTTTCTAAGAATGGAGTTTGTAACAGGCTCCTGTTCGCAAACAACGCATCGAAAATAATCACTTCGACAGGAAACTTTTCGGAAATTTCAACAATATCGTACTTTCTCCTAATGCGTTGACTAATCTCTTGGAACGGACGATACTTGCCTGACACTTTGTCAATCCCCACTGCTTCCGCATCAATGATGAACTCATCACAATGAATTTTCTTCCTGATAACTTCTACCACATCAGGAAACTGCGCAGTCACGTTCTCCAAACGACGCGTGTAAAGAATAATCTTGTTGTCCTTCTTGTGAATTTGAAGACGAAAACCATCATATTTGAACTCAAGCGCAGCAGGCTTTCCAACCATCTCAAAACCATCAGCCACGTCCTTTGCTTTCTGATACAGCATCACTTTCACCGGTCGCAATGGCACGAGACTGATGTTCTCCAACGCGTCACGACCCTTCCTTGCAAGAAGAGCGACCTCTACGAAGTCATTTAACATGTCAAGCGCATCCTGCACAAGCTGCGCTTCCGCATCATACTTCTCCTGCTGTTCAACAACAAACTCGTTCTTTTCTTTATCGTACTTTGCTCCGGCTGTTTCCGCAAAAAACGCCCACACAATCGAGTCTCTTAACGTCCCCTCACCCAAACCGATATGCATTTCTTGAAGCACGGTGCGGACAATGTACTTTGCTTCCTCGCCTTTCGCGCCTGAAAACAACTCTGCGATAAGCTGAGTTTTTCTGTCAACTGTTCCCTCGCCCTCTAACTCGGCAATCTTTCGCAAATTATCAAACACTTTCGCACACGAGAGCGAC
>CAYXXT010000017.1:0-7833 GCA_964469145.1 uncultured Methanosarcinales archaeon
GTATCAGGGTCGGGTGGCTCAGTTTCATGAAAAAGAGCGTGACTTGAAGGCGAAGTTGGGGATGTGGTCGCAAAACGTTGAGCGTTTCAGGAAGTGGTCGCTTTTGGGTCGGTTTAAGGGCGCGTTCAAATAGTTGTGAACACTTCTTGGTCTGGGTAAACCGAGATGCCGTTTTCCTTAATTTGCATTGCGACGATTTTTTTCTTGAATCCTGCGCCGCGCATTTTGAGGACTTCAAAGGCGCTTTCTCGGACGTTTCCCGATCGTACGTTGTAGAAGACAAAGACGCCGTCTGCGAGGAATTCTTCGGTTCCGGTCATGGACAGTTTTTGTGTTGGGTCGGGTGTTTCGCTGATGAGGAATGCGCTTGAGCCGACGTCTGAGAAGAGTTTGAATAGCTGTTCAAGGTAGAGTCGGTAGCTTTCTTCTTTGTCGAGGAGTGCTGCTGCGACTGCTGAGAGCGAGTCGAGGGCGATTCTGTCGGGCTGGAAGTCTTTTGGGATTAAGAGCGGTTTTAAATCGATGAGGAGCTCGCCTCGTACTTGTTCGAGCATTGCATCAATCTGTCGGGTGATGTCGAGTGGGTTGAATTTGCGTATCATGAAGAGGCCTTTTTGTTCGAGGGGTTCGATGTCCCATCCGAAGTCTTTCATGTGTTCGCGGAGGCGTTCGGGGGTTTCTTCAAGGGTCATGTACAAAACTTTTTGTCCTGCTTTTGCCGCTTCGTAGAGTGTTTGGAGGCAGAAGATGGTTTTTCCGCTTCCGGGGCCGCCGACGATGAGTACCGTGCTTGCTTTGGGCATGCCTTTGTCAAAGAGTTGGTCGATTCCGGGGATGCCGGTGCCGATGTATTTTTCTCCGACGACGGGGATGGTTTGTTTTGGAGCGGAAGCTTGTGCGAGGCGTGCTTTGACTTGGGTGAAGTCAATTGGCACGGGGAGTGGGCGTTCTTTTGGTGGGGATTTGTGCGGCGTTGAGTGTTTTGTTTTTTCGCGTGGGTGGCTTTCTTGAGTGGCTTCTTGTTCGTCTTGTTGTTCGTCTTGGCGGGTTTCGTGTTGAGTGTTTTTTTTGTTCATGGTGAGCTCCGGTTAGTTTTCTTGGGCTTCAAGCCAGTCGTCCCATTGTTCTGGCGTGACGATGATGTGTGGTGGAAGTAAAACCATGCGGGGGTCTATTGGGGTGTTCATGATGCCGTCGCGGTTGTAGGTTGGCTGGAGTGTGTAGCTGCGGCGTAAGACGAGTTTGCCGTCGGAATCGAGTTCGTCGATGACAAGGGGGATGTTTTGTTTGTTGAAGCGTATCGCGATTTCTGCTGCTGGTTTTTCGGCGGCGATGTAGCGTTTGCCTTCCAGGGTGTTCATTAGGTAGGGTTGTGCTGTTTGGGTGTTTTTGTAGTGTACGGATAGGTTTGAACTGAATGTTCCTGCAGGTGCGGGGAGGAGTCTTTCTTGGGTGTCAACGCGCAGTGGCTGTTGAGTTTTGAATTGTTCGAGGTATTCATAGGGGCTTTTGATGTAGTACGGGTCAATTACTCGTCCAAGGTTGTCGTCGCGAAGCGTGCCTCGGAAGAGGAAGTTGAAGTATTTGATGAATTGTTTTGGGAGGAGTTGTCCGTCGATGTCGCGGATTCCGATGAGGGTGAATTGGAAGAGTGCTGCGGGGTAGAGTGAGGAGCCCATGAGTCCGGTTGTTTCAACTGTTGCATTTCGATGGTATGCGTCCCACCATGCGGGTGAGATGTCTCCGGGATAGACGAATAAGTCTTTATTGGTTGTGTCCCAGTAGAGGATGCCTGGTGGAATAAACGGCCATTCGCCGGTTGAGCGGTGTGTTTTGTATGCGTAGATGGTGTGTTTGCCGTCTGAGTAAACGTAGGATTCGGGTGCTTGTTCAAGGAGTGTTTGGGCGAGTGTTTTTTCTTGGCGTAAGATGACGGGTGTCACTTGCGGCGTGGCTTCTGCTTTGATGGTGAGCGGTTGTTCGTATGCGGTGCGGGGTTGTGATGGGGGGAGGCGGAGTTGGGGGGTTGGGCATGCGCGGGTGTCGCGGACCAGGCTTCCGTCCCAGCATTGGATGACGAGTTCGTGGACGACTGCGGGGGTGATTGTTGCGCCGCTTTGCAAGGTGAGGGCAAAGCCCAAGACGAGAAGCGTTGCTGCAGCAAGGACTGCCACGTTTTTCATAGTTCTTCACGAGGAAAGGGAGTATATAAAAGTTACTTTTTTGTATACTGGTTGTGATATTGGTTTTCGAGCTGCAGAGGCGAGTGGGCGATGTGTTTAGGGGGGTGAGGGGCTGCAATCTCGCGGGTTCAAACAGCTAAGTGTAGGACGTGAACAAGAGACGTTTGTCTGAACGTGTTTTAGTGGGCCTAAAGGAGACCCTGAAGTTCGCCGTGGCGAATGAGGGGGACAGGCGTCCGCAGTCGCTTGGATTTTCAAATCTCTGTTGTGTTAATCTGGCGAGCGCTTGCGCAGGATAATAAAGTGGGCCCGAGGAGATTTGAACTCCCGACCACTGGTGAGCTCAGACACGCGCGTTTTGTTTTGATACGCGTGCGGTCATATAAGACCAGCGCTATACCGGGCTAAGCTACGGGCCCATTGGCGTTCTGTCCCGTGCGTGACTATATATTGTTTTTGCCGTGTTCCTTTGTTTTTTTCGGCGTTATACTCGGTCTGCAAATTATTGCCGGTTAAGCGCAAACCACATTCATAATTTCGTCTCATGGTCTGTTCCTAAGAAAATGTGGTTCATTTTGTGTTTGAATTGTTCCGCGATTTCTTTGTCGATGATTGTCCGTGAATGCAAGTCATCGACGTATGTTTTCAGGTGTTCGAGGGTGAGTTTGTCTTGGAGGTCTTCAAACTCGCTTGCGCCGATTGGGCCGAGGAGTTCGTTGAATGTTTCGCGGAGTTTTTTCTCGATTTGTTCTTTGCTTGAGAATAATACGCGAATCGGTTTGATGTCGTGTACGGGTTCAAGAGGGATGGTGAAGTGAAACGTGGTTCCCTTGTTTGGTTTTGAGTCGAGCCAGATTTTGCCGTTTTGTGACAAGACGATACCTCGGCAAATGGCGAGTCCGAGTCCGACTCCTTTTCCTTCGCGGTAGATGGTTTGTTCTGCTTGGAAGAATGGTTCAAACAGTTTCAATTGGTCTTTTGGCGCGATGCCGATTCCTTGGTCGCTTACGGAGAATTGGATGGTGTTGCCGAGTTGTTTTGCAGTTATCGTGACGGTTGCATTTTTTGGTGAGAATTTGATTGCGTTTGAGAGGAGGTTGCGCAGTACTTGTGCGACTCGGTCGGGGTCTGTTTCGATGGTTTGGAGTTTTTGCACGTCAAGTTTGAGCGTGATTTTTTTTTCAGGCATGAATCCTTTCATGTACGCGGCGGTTTCGCGTACGGTTTCGGCGAGGTTTGCTTTTCTGAAGGTGAATTTGAGGCGTGCTGCTTCGATGCGTGAGATTTCAAGGAAGTCTGCGATGATGGTGTCGAGTCTGTCGGCGTTGCGAATGACCATGCTGATGCTGTCTTTTTGTTCGTTGTTGAGTTTGCCGAAGTAGCCTGCTTCAAGCATTTGCAGTTGTGCTTTCATTGGAGTCATAGGCGACCTGAGCTCGTGTGATGTGATGCTTAAGAAGCGTGTTTTTGCGGAGTCGATTTGTTTTCGTTCTGAGTCGATTTTGGAGAGTGCTTCGCTGGTTTTGTTAAAGACGTTTGCGAGTTCTTCGAGTTCGTCGCCGGTTTTAATCGTTGCTTTGGCGTTGAAGTTGCCAAGGGAGAGTTCGTGTGCTGCTTTTGAGAGTGCGTGGATTGGTCTTAGGATGCGTGTTGTGATGAAGAGTCCTGCGAGTCCGGTGATTGCAAGCGAGATGAGGAGGAAGGTGAGGAATTGTGTGGTGCGGTTTGTTGTGCGAGGGGCGGTTGTTTCGAGGTGGATTTGGCCGATGTTTCTGAGGGGGTAGGTGTGTTCATTTGCCGCGGTTGCAAGTCCGGTGAGGCGGTTTGTCGTTTCGTGGTCTTGCGATTCGAATGTTATTCGTGCGGTTTTGATTTCAGGGTATTTGTTTTGTATGCGTGCGAGTTCTGTGTCAACGGCGATGATGTTGCCGGTTGCGAGGAGGGGGAGTGTTCGTGTTTCGATTTCGCGTGCAATTGCTGCTTCGTTTGCGGTGGGCGCGCTTTGTTCGTTGTTGAGGATGAAGGTGAGAATTCCGGGGAGCGAGATGAGTGCAAGGAGTGCGAGAGTTATTTTTGTGCGGAGGTTCATTTTAACCTAAGGGGTAAACGGCAAAAATTGCCCGAGCGGTTTTTTCATATTTTTCCCGCGGAAATGGTGATGCATTCGTCAACCATGACGCAGAGTTTGCGGAGCAGTGTTTCTTCTTCTTCGACGGCGTAGAGGACTGTTTTGGTGGTTGATCGCTTGACTTTTTGAATGAGGTCGGAGAGGAATTTGATGACGTCTGCTTGGCGTTGGTAGATGAAGAGGTTGGTGACTGAGTCGAAGATGAGGTAGTCGAATCCGCTTTTGAGGACTTCGCCGAGTGTGAGTGAGATTTCGGTGAGTGATCCGGGGGTGACGAATTGGCATTGTGCGTTTTCTGCTGCGTGTTCGGTGAAGCTTTTGCTGATTGCGTCGATGAAGAAGAAGTTGCGCGTGTTGATGTTGTTTTTGCGGAAGAGTTCGTCGATTGAGTTGTAGGTTTTGTTAAGCGTGATGTAGCAGACGCGTTGTCCGGTGAGTTGTTTTGCGGTGTTGATGAGGACGTTGTTGTATGCTGCGCCGGGCATGAGAAGTAGAACGGTTGGTTTGTCATCGAGTTTTGCTGCGATGTCGAGTTCTATTGTGTTAATTTCTTCACGCATGTGATGAGCTCCTTGATGTTGAATGGTTTTTCGATATATCCTGCGATGTTGCTGTCGCGAAATATTTGTTCTTTTTCTGCCTCTGTTGCGCGGACTGCGGAGACGTAGACGATTTTGATGCCGACTATTTTGCGGACCACATCGATGAAGGGGGTTCCAGGCATCATGATGTCCATGAAGATGAGGTCGGGTTTTACCCGTCGCAGTTTGTCAAGGCAGTCATCTCCGCTGTTTGCTTCAAGCACGGTGTATTTTTCTTTTTCGAGGATGGTGCGTAGTGTTTTGCGGATGTCGTCTTGGTCGTCAACGATGAGGATGGTTTTTTGGTTCATTGCGCCTCGTAGTGTGCTGCTTTGTCTACGAACATACAGCATCGGGGGATGAGTGTTTCTTGTTCGTCAAGGGCGTAGAGGACTGCTTTGGTTTTGGTCTGCCTGATTTTGTTGATGAGGATGAAGATGTATTGTTCGACGTCGTCGGTTTCTTTGTAGCTGAAGAGGTTAGTGAGTGAGTCAAAGACTAAGTAGTCGTATCCTTCGCGGAGGAGTGCGGCGATGTGGATGAATGCGTCGTTAAGAGACTTGGGTGAGTAGAAGTGGACGTTCTTTGGTGTTTTTTCCGGTTTTCGTATGTCGAGCGTGATGAGGTCGACAAACGTCATGTTTTTGATGTTTGCTTTGTGTTTCGTGAACAATTCCTGTAGCGAGTCGTATGTGCGGTTCATGGTGATGTAGCATGTTTTTTTGCCCGAGATTGCTTTTGCAGTGTCAACTATTGCGCTGTTGTAGTGCTGTCCTGGCATTAAGAGCAGGAGTGTTTGGTGTTCGTTCAGTTCGCGGGTGAGGTTCATGGGCGTGGATTGTTGTAGGTTTTGTTTTCAGGGTAATAGTTTTTTGAGGCGTTTGACGAGTTCTGCAACGTCGAATGGTTTTTGGATGAAGTCGACGATGTTTCCGCTTTGCATGAGGCTTTCTTTTTCTGCGTCGCTCATGCGGACTACGGAGATGTATGCGATTTTGATATTTTTTATTTTTTTGACGACTTCTTTGACGGGGGTTCCGGGCATCATGATGTCCATTAAGATGAGGTCGGGCTTGGTTGTTTTCAGTTTGAGTAGCGCGTCATCGCCGTTGACGGCAAGGACTGTTTTGTAGCCTGCTTTTTCGCAGACGATTTGAACGGTGTCGCGGATGTCTTGTTCGTCATCAACGATAAGAATGGTTTTTTGACTACCAGTGGTCTTTTTTGCCATAAGTCACCTTTTTAAGCGGAAGAGGTGGCAAATCTTTAATAAGGTTTTCGCTCGGGTACGTTTGCATTCAATCAAAGTATGGATAATACGTCCATATCTTTAAGTAGCATTATTTGCATATTTTGAGTCATGAGTGATGCGTTGAATATTTCTTATGCCGTGCCTGATGATGCGGAGCAAATCGCGTCGCTCTATAAGCGAGTCTGGGGAGGGAATTATCGCTTAAAGGAGTTTGTTGAGCCAAGCGAGGTTGCAAAAAATGTTTTGAATCCGAAGTATGTGTGGCCGATTGCAAAGATTGATGGGAGAGTAGTTGGTTCAACGGTTGGGACAATTGAGGGTTCGCAGCGTTGTGAGCTGGGTCGTACTGCGGTGGATAAAGACTATGGTGCGCAGCGAATCGCGTCGCATTTGTGTGATGTCATGCGTGATGGCGCGCTTGAGCGAGGCGCGGAAGTGCTTTGGGGTTCTGTTCGGAATAATCAAATTCATAAGATTGCGCATCATTTGGGTTTGAGGGTTGTTGGGTATTTGCCGGGTGCGCACGCGGCTGCCGAGCGTGAAGTGATTTTGATGTCGCAGTATTTGTCGGAGAGTGCGAAGCGTAAGCGGGTGGTTCCGCAGCACGCAGACATTTTTGGTCTCAAGAGTGTGTATGGCATTCAAAAGGAGTTGTCGCTTGGCGAGTCGCGGGTTGGCAAGTATCCGCTTGAAGTGATTGTTTCTGAGGATGTGCAAAATCCTGCGCTTATTGCAGGCGACTATCATCCGCATGAACGTTCGCTTCGTGTCACGTCGTATGGTTCTGCGCTCGTTATTCCTGAATATGTGGAAGTGACGATGTTTGCGGATAAGAATGATCAGATTTTGCAGGCGCTTGAGGCGGGGTTTGAGATTTGTGCGTATTTGCCTGCGTGGGTTGAGCAGGGCGGGGCGCGTTTTGACTCAGTGCTCCTTGCAAAGCCGCTCGTGCAGCCGGTGTTGAAGAATGCGGATTTTGGTCCTATTGTTGATGGGTTAAGGGAGGGGTTTCAGTTTCCTCATTCGCCGTCGATTCCTATGCGGACCTTAAGAAGTCGAGATAGGTCCCCGTCGTGACGTAAGCGCCGATGAGCATTTGTTCGAGTTTGACCCAATCGCTTACTCCGCGTAATTCTGCGTTTCCTTCGGGGACGTGGTGTTGGTCGAGTTCTCCGTGTCCTGAAATGAACTGTACTGCGTTTTCGATGTTTTGGATGCTGCTTGTGCGTAGTCCGCGAAGCATCTGCGGTGCTGCTTTGATTGAGAGTCTTTCAAGCACGCCTTTTGAGCCAAAGAGTGCGTAAGGGTGTTGTGCTGCATCTGTGACAAAGAAGCGGGAGTATGCGGAGATGGCTGGGTGTTCGGGGAGTTCGAGGAGATTTTCCGTTCCGAGTGCGCGTAAGTCGTTTGCTGCCCAGTATTCGTGTCCGCGTCCGTCGGTTGGGTCGGTTTCTTCCAAGAGGTAGTGGGTGAATGCTGCGCTGAATTTTTTGTCTTGCGCGTCGCCGTCTTTGAGTGCGTGCGCGCTTGCGGCAAGCATGCGTCGTGTGTTGGTGACGTAGTCATGGGTTGCTTTAAGCCAGTTGCTGTATGCGCGTTTGAGCGCGATTGTTTCGTTTGCTGCGATACTGATTGGGGTGAAGAGGATGCCAAGTGTTGGGTGTTGGTCGAGTGCAGAGAGCAATCGGT
>CAYXXT010000017.1:7843-16828 GCA_964469145.1 uncultured Methanosarcinales archaeon
GAAATGACGTGTTCGGGGGTGATGGCGGTTTTCGGGGTGTGTGTCATGGTTGTGTTGTTTTTAGTTCTGGTTTATTTAGATTGTTGTTCTCGGAAGACCACAAACCACGAACCACGAACCACGCGCAGTCATTCAGCTTATCATTTTATATATCTCTAAACATTCACCGTTTGTATGAAATCAGGTGATTCAAGCAGTCATCCGTTCCTTGCGCGTGTTATTGCGAATAAGGAGTTGAAGTATGAGGATGGTTGTCTTTCGCTGATGGGTAGTCCTGGTTGTTTGCTTGCGCTCAATACGCTTGCGGCGACGCAGGAGGCGTTGAGGAGGGAATTTGGCGCTTCGGGCGCGAGTGTTTTCTATCACATGCTTGGGTATCAGGCGGGTAATGCTGCGAAGTTGATGCGGAATCGTTTTGGTTTTCCGGTTGAGCAGGCGATGAAGTTGCAGGCGGACCATTTGGCAATGATTGGTGCGGGTTCGTTTTCGTTTGTGCGTACTGATTTTAAGGCGAACATGTTTGTCTTGCGTGGCGAGTCGAATTTTGCGCGGGAGTATGCAAAAGTGTTTGGTGTGCAAAAGGACGCGGTTGATTGGATGATTAAGGGAGGCGTTGTCTATCTCTTGAACGAGTATTTGGATAGGACTGATTTCGTGTGCGTGGAGACGAGTTGCGTCGCGAAGGGGAATAAGTATTGTGAGTTTGTCGCGCGTCCGAAGAAGTCGTTTTCAAAAGCAGAGTTGAAGGGTCAGGAGGCGGATAAGTTGAAGATGGATTTAGTCGCGCTTATTGCGAAGAACGCGTTAGGAATGCCGAAGCGGCGATAATTTTTTCCAAATATTCTCTTTGTTCTTCATTTTAGTCTTTCATTGTTCTTACAAACGATCAACTACAAACGACCAACTGCGAACCGGCAATACTCACTTGCTCAAATCGTGTACGGTTAATCCTTTTGTGCTTATTTCAAGTGGGTGGATGTCTTCATCGGACTTTGTGCCTCGCATTTTGCGGACGAGAAGTGATCTCGAAAAATTGCCGCCCATACTTTCAAAGTTAAGCATGATGATGCCATCAGCGATGAATTCCGAAACGGTGTCTCGTGTTAAAAACTCGCCTTTTTCGGGTGCTTCGCCGGTGACAATGGTGGTGCAGCCGAGTTGTTTTAAGTCGTAGAGGAAGCCGTAGATGAATCGTTTGACAACGAAGTCTCCGAGGATGGGGGGCGAGAAGAACGACTTGTAGCTCATGATGTCTCGAAGCGCGACGTCTTTGATGGGTGAGTAGATTGGTGCGTTGACGGCGAGTGTTGAGAGCGAGTCGACAACGAGCCGTTTAATCTTTCGCCGCTGTACTTCTTTTTTGATGAGTTCAATTGTGCTCATAGTCAAGTCCGTGATGGGGATGTGCATAAGGGTGAGCATGCCGTTTTTTTCGAGGGTGGAAACATCGAGTCCGACTCCTTTTGCCTGCGATCGAATGTCGTCAAGGCTTTGTTCAAGGGTGACGTACATGCTGCGTTCTTTGAATCGTGATGCGCCGTTTGTCAAATATTCGAGTGAGAAGAGTGTTTTTCCCGTTCCTGGTGTGCCGATGAGGAGCGTGATGCTTGAACTGGGGAGTCCGCCCATGACGAGTTTGTCAAATCCTTTGATGCCGGTTGGTGTTCGTTTGGTTGTCATTGTTTTACCTCTTTGCAGCCGCGGGTGTGCGTCGTGCGTTGTGTGCGGCGGTTGTTATTCGCTGCGGGCTGATTTGGATATTTCTTGGTTCTTCGTCGGTTGGTTGGTTGACCCAGGAGAAGACTTGTTGTTCGAGGGTGAAAATTTCGGATAAGTCGCGCATGAAATGCACGGTGCCGTTGATGTTGCCGTGCGCGTCATGGATTGGTGCGATATTTGCTGCGACAATGGTGGTCGTTCCGTTTTTGCAGGTGAGGGGGACGACGAAATCGGTTATTGCTTTGCCCATGAGGGCGGTGGTGATTGCTTCTTTGACTTTTTGTTGTGCTTCGGGTGTTGTGAATGCGCGGGAGAGCCAGGTGTTTTGGTGTTTGAAATCGGCGTGGTCGTAGCCGCTAAATGTCGTGAGTGTTTTGTTGGTCATGAGGAGTTTTCCTCCTCGGTCGTATGCAATAATTGGCACGCCTGCGTTTTCTATCATGTTTGTGACGAATGTTCGTTCAGTTTCGAGTGCTTGTTGTGTGTTTTTGAGTGAGGTGACGTTTCTTCCAACGCAGAGGATTGAGGTGATGTTTCCGTGTTCGTCGCGTACGGGGGTGAGTGTTTCAAGGGACCATTCGGTTTCGGATTTTGTTTTGTGTTGGACTTCGATGGTGGTTGTTTTTCCGCGGAGTGCATTGGTAATTGCGGTTCGTGCGGTTTTTTGGTAGGGGTCGCGAAGGACGGTCGTGATAAAGTCAACAGATGCTCCTTCGGTAATGCCGTGTTCTGCAAGGCCTGTTTTGTTGATGAAGAGTGTTTTGCCGTTTTTGTCAAGGAGCGTGATGCAGTCAGGTGATGTGTGTGCGAGGGTGCGGTACCTTTCTTCTGCAAGTTTTTGTTCTCGTTCTGCGCGTATTTTTGCTTCGAGGGCTTCGCCGAGCTTTAATTCTTCTTTTTTGAGCCCGACTTTCTCTACTGCGATTTTGAGCGAGACAAGGACGCGGTCGAATGCGCGTGCGAGGTCGCCGAGTTCGTCTGCGCGTTCTTTTCCGTGGATGTGGGAGTCGAGTTTTCCTCGGCTGATATTTTCGATGGTTCCGGTGAAGCCAAGAATTGAGGACGAGATGTGGTTTGCGTAGAATGCGCCGATGATGCATGCGAAGAGGAGTGGTGCGGCGGCGATTGCAAGGACGCTGAAGTCAAGGAGGCGGGATGCGGGGCCGAGTGCGGTTGATAAAAAGAGGTATTGGAGGGTGATGATTCCAGTGAATGCGATGGTGAGCAGCAGTGCGATTTTGTGGCGGAGGTGCATGGGTGGTGTCTCTTTTTTTCAGGGTTGATTTGTATTTTTGGTATTTTTGTTAGTTTATTTGTGCGATCATCTGCTGCGCGTGAACATATCGGTGTACAAGTCGCCGCTCTTTTTTGGCCGTCCTGCATTGCTTTTTTTGGCAGGCGGTGCGAAGACGCGGTCGCGAACAGAGTCGAGGATGTATTCTTGTGCGCTCATTGCGCGTTCAGCCGCTTTTTTCATGAGTGCGTCGTAGAGCGCAGGATTCACGGTAAGGTTGATTTTCTTGTTTTGCATACAAACGCCTATAAGCGCCTTTAAAGCGCCGATAGGTATTTAATGTTTTCCGTTATCGTCGGAAAATCACGGAAGCAGGAAAATTGTATTTTTTTGCATTTTTATCATATGGTGCGCAAGGGGCGGCGTTCCCGTTTGCCTTAGTCCTTATCCCTTCCGCCTCGTTGTTTTCCTGCGGCCAACAACGAATAACGAACAACCCACAACAGACCACCTGTGAGGAGTGATAAACCTTTTTAAGCAATAAAGGCAGTTTTCGAGAAGTGAAAGGGGGGAAATTGGCAAAGGTAGTGCTTCAGTTGTACGTGACGGGCTGGACTCCGCAAAGCGATGCCGCGCTGCGTAACGTGAAGGTGCTCTTTAAACAGCTTAAAGCGCAGTATTCGCTCGAGGTTGTTGACTTGTTGGCTGATCCTGATATTGCTGAGCGTGAGCGCGTGATTGCAACTCCGATGTTGATTAAGCGTTCTCCGCTTCCGGTGCGGCGTATCGTTGGTGATATGAGCGAGCAAAAGGAGCTTCTTGAGGGGCTCGGTTTGGTGGGCGATGGCAAGTAGGGGTATTGAGAAGGTGCGTTCGGGGATTCCTGGTTTTGACGCGCTTGGGCACGGCGGTATTCCAAAGGGTCGGCTGACGATGGTGTCGGGGTCGACGGGTACGGGGAAGACTTTGTTTTGTCTGCAGTTTTTGTACGCGGGCGCTTCTCAGTTTGGCGATGCGGGCGTTATCGTAACGTTTGAGGAGCGGCCTGATGATTTGTTGAAGAATTTGTCCGGTTTTGGGTGGGACATTGATGCGTTGGTGAAGGCAAAGAAGCTCTTAATGGTGGATGTTACTGGTCCTGATCCTGAGTTTTTTTCGGGTACTTATGATTTGACGCCGTTGCTTTTGCGTATTGAGCACGCGGTGAAAAAAATCGGTGCGAAGCGCGTGGCTCTTGACCCGGGTGGTTCTTTTTTCGGCAGGTTCAGTGAGGCGAAGGGCCGCGAGTTGTTGATGGCGATTTCGTATCGGCTTAAGGATTTGGGCGTGACTGCGGTGATGTCATGTGAGCAGCCTTCGGAGGATGGGCCGGTGCGTCACAAGATGGAGGAGTTTGCCGCTGACAATGTGATTTTGCTTCGTAATCTTGCGAAGCGTAAGCGTGAGCGTTCAAGAAGTATTGAGGTTCTTAAGTATCGGGGGAGTTCTCATGAGCGTGAGCAGGCGTGTTTGATTGTGGGCGAAAGAGGGCTTGAGGTGTTTAGCTGGCCGAAACTGCAGTCTCATCGTCGGGTGATTTCGGAGCGTTGCAGTACGGGTATTTTGGGTCTTGATGTGATGATGCGCGGCGGTGTTTTCCGTACGAGTTGCACGTTGGTTACGGGTGCGAGTGGGACGGGTAAAACGCTTATGGCGCTTCACTTTATTGTGGAGGGTTTGCGAAAAGGCGAGCGGTGTGTGTTCGTGAGTTATGAGGAGGGTCGTGACCAGTTGCTTGCGCTCGCGTCGGGTTTTGGTTGGGATTTGGAGAAGTTTGAGAAGAAGGGGTTGCTTTTGTTGCATTGTGTGTATCCTGAGGATGCTGAGATTGCGCAGCATTTGGTGTATTTTGAGGCGGTGGTGAAGCGTCATAAGGCTGTGCGTGTAGTGGTTGATTCGTTGTCGGCGTTGCTTAATGAGTTCGAGCTTACGGTTCGGGATTTCGGCAAGAATATTGTGGCGTTTTGCAAGTCGCAGGGTGCTGCGCTTCTGATGACGCTTGAGAGTGCTGAGTTGTTTGCAACGCGTAAAATTACTGATGCGCAGATTTCTACCGTGACCGATAATATTGTTTTGTTGAAGTTTGTCGAGCAGCGCGGTGAATTGGCGTTTGTCGCGGCGGTGTTGAAGATGCGTGGTTCTGCGCATGATAACAAGCTGCGTTTTTACACGGTTGGGGAGCGGGGTATTACGATTTCGGAGGCTGCAAGTGCGGTTGAAGGCATGTTGTCAGGCATGTCAAGGAAGGTAGGCAAGTCGACGGGTGAGAAGATTCGCGATGAGTTAGTGCGGACTCTTGGTCCGATGGGTCAGCAGTCTTTTGAGGAGCTGAATCAAAAGGGGTTAAGCGAGGCGGTGTTGAAGGGTTTTGTTGAGTCTTTGGTTGGTGATGGGGTTATGGCGCGGGATCAAGCGGACAGGTTTGTTGCGCGTTTGGTTGCGCTTTGGAACGGCACTATGGCGGTTTATGCTGTTGAAACGGGTGAGAGTAAGGAGAAGAAGGGTGGCTTTTTTTCTCGGTTGGGTGCGTGATTATCAATGAATATCGGTCGTCGTTTTTGGCTGGGTGTTTTTGTGATTGTGTTGCTCGCGGTTTGTTTTGATGCGTACACGGTTGTGTCTTCGAGGCAGGCGCTTGTTGCCGCAAAGGAGGCTGAATTGGTTGGTCTTGCAGGGGCGTTAAGCGATTCGATTCGTCATCGTATTCATGAGCAGGTTCATTTTCTGGAGTATTTGAGGCTTCAGCGGCTTGCGGTGTTGGGTTCTTTGTCTTCGGCAAATGCGAGGGGTCCTGAGGAAAATGTTGCAAAGCGGTCAGTGCTCGAGCGTGAATGGCTTGATGGTGGGCGCGTGGTGGGTGATGTGTCTCAGTCGAATGTTTCGTTGCGGCTTCGTGAGTTTATGGCGTTTATTGATGAAAAGCACGGTTATCCGGTGTATGCGGAGCTTTTCGTGACTGATGTGCATGGGCGCGTGGTGGGGATGGCGCAGAAGACGTCTGATTTTTTTCAGGATGATGAGGAGTGGTGGCTTGACGCGATGCGTTTTGGAGTGGTTGCGGACTCGTTTGAGTTTGATGAGTCAAGCGGCGCGTTTGGTCTGGTTGTAGGTATTCGTTTGGATGATGATGCGGGGCGGCCATTGGGTGTCGTAAAGGGCGTGTTGAATTTGGGTGGTCTTGTGCAAAAAGTTGAGGCTGACAAGTTAAAGGTGCCTGCGGAGTTGTTGATTGTTGATGGGCGTGGTGGTTTATTGTTTTCATCAGTGTCTGGTTTTGAGTCATTTGGGCGCGACTTGGGCGGTTCGGAGTTGATGCAGAGGGCAGTGGGGAGTGAGGGATTTTTTGAACTTGATGGGGAAGTTGAACTGCCATATGTTGCCTATCATGAGTTGGCAGGGCAGGGTTCGGGCAAGTGGTTTTCGTGGGTGTTTGTGATTCGTCAGGGGGGCGGTGGTCTTTTTGCGGAAGTGAATAAGATGGTTGGTTTTTCAGTATTTTTCTTGTTGTTGCTCGTGTGCGTTGTTGGTTTATTGGGCTGGTTTGTGTCGCGTAGAATTGTTTTACCGATTGAGCAGTTAGCGGAGGTGCTTGAGCGAACGAGTACGGGTTTGGGTAATGCTGAGATTCCGTCGGTTCTTAAGGATGCTCGAGATGAGATTGGCAGGCTTGCGCGCTCGTTTGACCGGATGTTGTATTCGCTAAGAATGGCGGTGCGTAAGAATCCGCCGAAGAAAGATGTCGATTAGTTGGGTTATGTGGTGAGTTCTTCGATTTTTTTGCTGAGTTCTTGTGCTTGTGTTTCGTTGATTTTACCGTTTCTTTTTTCTTGATGGACGTATTCGAGGAGTGCTTCTTTGCTTGAGATTCCTTTTTTTTGGAGGCGTGCGAATTGGGTGATTCCTCGCTGCCCTAAGGTGTCGTAGAATGCGCGTTCAAGTGTTTGGTTTGTGTCTTCGTTTGCGCTGAAGATGCTTTGGAGTGGTGTTTCTTGGGTTGGTGCTTTGAAGGGGACGGTGAAGTAGAATGTGGTTCCTTTGCCTTGTTTGCTTTCTATCCAGATGCGTCCGCCGAGTGCGGAGAGGATTCCTTTGCAGATGGAGAGGCCAAGTCCTGTTCCTTGGTGTTTGCGGGCGAGTGTTTGTTCGACTTGTGAGAATGGTTGGAAGAGTTTTTGTTGGTCTTTTCCGAGGATGCCTATTCCTTGGTCTTTGACGCTGACGAGGATGTGTTTTGAGAGTGGTTGTGCGGTGATGGTGATGTTGCTTTTCGGGGGTGAGAATTTGGATGCGTTGGTGAGGAGGTTTGAGATGACTTGGGTGATTCGGTCAGGGTCGGTTTGGACGGCGGGGAGTGTGGGGATGGTTGTCGTGATTTTGAGTTTCTTTTCAGGCATGTAGTTTTCGTTGAGTTTTGCGGTTTCTTGGATGAGTTTTTTGAGGTCGA
Source organism: uncultured Methanosarcinales archaeon (assembly GCA_964469145.1). Lineage (GTDB taxonomy): Archaea > Nanobdellota > Nanobdellia > Woesearchaeales > ARS49 > SURF-65. Next base: position 15,280 of record CAYXXT010000017.1, read on the forward strand.
TTTTTTTGATGTTGAGTTTTAGTCGTCCCGCTTCGATGCGTGAGATGTCGAGGAAGTCTTTGAGGATGGTGTCAAGTCGGTTTGCGTTGCGAAGTACTGTTTGTACGGAGGTTCGTTGTTTTGGTTTGAGTTTGCCAAAGTAGCCTCGGGAGAGCATTTGTAATTGTGCTCTCATCGGGGTCATGGGCGAGCGGAGTTCGTGTGAAGTGATGCTGAGGAAGCGTGTTTTTGCGGAGTCGATTTGTTTTCGTTGCGTTTCTGTTTTGCCGAGTTGTTGTGCTGCTCGGTTGAATGCAAGGGAGAGGTCTTGGAGTTCGTCGTGGGTTTGGATGTGTGTGCGGAAGCTGAATTTTCCGCGTTTGAGCGCGTCTGCTGCGTGGAGGAGGAGGGAGACGGGGCGGGTGATGTATTTTCCTGCGATGAGTGAGATGCAGGAGATGAGGGTGATGCTAATGATGATTTGGAAGAAGAGGAAGGTTTGGAGTCGGGTGATTCCTGCGTATGCTTCTGTTTTGTCGAGTTTGACGATGTATGCCCAGTTCGTGTTCGGTATTTTGCGGCCTGCGCCGACAACGAGGTTTCCTCGGTAGTCTCGAACGCCTTTGATGTTGGTTGTCATTCCATTGGCGAGTGTTTCGAGCAATAGTGAGGTGAGTTTATTTGTGCGCGGATCGATGAGTCTGAGTTCGAATTCGGGGTGTTGTTTGATGAGTCCGAGTGCGCGCGCTTCATCGGCGTGTCGGTTTGGGGTGAGGAGGTATCCTTCTGCGTTCACGATATAGCTTTCGCCTGTTTTTGTATTGAGGAGTGTATTGCGTGCGGCGGTTGTGATTGCAGAGAGTTCAATGCGAAAGGTGAGTGCGCCGATGATGTTTCCTTGTGCGGTGATTGGTGCGCTGATGAAGAGGACGGGGATTCCGATTTGATAGGTTCCATCGTGGGTGAGGATGGGTTCTGCGCTGGGGATGATTTCGCTGTGGCTGGTGAGTCCTTTGAGTGCAAATGAGTGGCTGGTTTCGCGTGCGAGGGTGCGGTTTAGGGGGTGTCGGGCGGTCGTGTAGATGATGTTTCCGTTTGTGTCACGGATGTATGTTTCTTTGAGGATTGGGCTAATCTGCAGTATGGGGTTGATGTATTCGTTGATTTTGTTGGTGTGGGTTTCTCGTTCTTCTTCGGTGCGTGAGTTGATGAGTGCTTCTGCGCTATTTGAAAAGAGAGGTGTGGCGGCAGTTGTAGCGGCAGTGGTTGTCGCGTCGGTTAGTTTTTCGTCGATGTTTTCTTTGCCCGCGTCTGCTGCGCGTTCGAGGATGTCGCGGATGTGGGCTGTTTCGGTTTGTGTTTTTTCGAGGTAGCTGTATGATGCGAGGATGAGGAGCGGGGTGAGTGAGATGATGAGGATGAGGAAGGTAAATTTAACGCTGATGCTTTGCTTAATCATTCGTCCTCTTTTTCGTGCATAAGGGAAAGAAGAGTTTAAATACATATGGGTTGTTTTTGGAAGTGGGAAATTTGAAAAACTGGAGGCATCCCTCGTAGGACTGCCTCGCTG
>CAYXXT010000018.1:0-16803 GCA_964469145.1 uncultured Methanosarcinales archaeon
ATTTTAACCTCCGTATTGTCGCAGCAATTTTTCGTAGAAGTGCTGGCTGATTGGTTCTGCCGCGGTGACTCCTGCTTCCCGAGAGGGTTTGGTGCCGCGCATCATGTAGCCTGTCTTTTGTATGGTTTCATGTTCGAGTGGGAAGTATCTCCAAGAACCGTTTGCGAACGGTTGATACATTCCTTCTTCGGGCTTGCGTAGTGTGCTGCCAAGTCGCATCTCTTGCGAGCGTTCGGCTTGTTTTTGCTTTTTCTTCGTCCAGGATTCTCCATTCCAGCCGGTGAATCGTGTGTTGCCGTTTTGCGTTAGTGCGTACGCAAGTTTGCCTTCGAATGAGAAGAGTTTTTCGATGGAAGGGTGAACTCTTGCGCGCTCATCTCGCTCATACGGGAAGCTTTTCGTTTCACCTGTAGTCAGATTGGTGATTAGGTCGTTGCCACTGAGAGTTTCAACGCCACCGGTGCCATTTGCAGAATACGCTCGGACAAAGGTTCCTTCTGAGGTTGTCACGATATCGTTGATTGCTGCCACTCGTCCACCGGGCGGTACGGGTGCAGATTGTGTTGTTCTCGCAAAGAGGGAGCGGAACTGATTTTCTTGTGTTTGAGACCCGACCAAATGAATGTCGTCTTTGTCTACAATGATTGTTTGTACGAACTCTCCATTCGCGTTGAGTTGGTGTTTGCCTTGGTCTCCGTAGACCCAAAGCTGGGCGTGAAGGCCTGGATGTTGACTGCGTCCATCGTGTATCGCGCTGAGGAAGTTTGACTTTGTGTAGATGATTGCTTTACAATGCGCGTCCATCCACTCGCTCACGATATCTCTATCTGTTGGGAATTTGTCAAGCGCCGCGTGTGTATCATAATGTAGTGCTTCCGATCCCGCCCTGCCTGCACGCGCAAGTAATTCAAGCGTGTCTTCTTTCGTCGTTGCGTTTCTGCGTAATTCTCTGAGTTGTGTGTCCATCTTTTTCACCACCGAATCGTCTTTATTCGGTAGTTACTATATTATGTTTGATTATATTAAGTCTTTTGGTAAGAATGTCTTAGAATTTTGGATATGTTTATATAGTAAAAGCGACTTTACAGCACTATGCCAGTCGGAGAATCGCTCAGGTCGCGCCTTATGGACGAGAAGGACCGCAAGATACTCATGCTCTTACAGGACAATGGGCGTGAAAGCCTCACAAGCATTGCCAAAAAGGTTGGCCTGACAATAGATTCAGTCAATAATCGCATGAAGGCGCTTGCGCAAAAGAAGCTCTTTGAACCGGGTATTTTCATCGATCCGCGAGTTCTTGGCTTTCCTTTAGTTGTCGATGTCAAAATCAAGATGCAAAATCTATCACCCGCGGAAAAGGAGCAGTTCATTGGCCACCTAGTCGCCCATCCAAGAATCATCACACTGCTATCAATCACGGGTAGATTCGACTTTCTCTGTTCCATCATTGCAAAGGATGCAAACGAGCTTGAACAAATTTCAACAGATATTAGGAACAAGTACAAAGACGCAATCACCGACTGGGAAACGACTTTGATTCTCAAAACGCACAAACTCGAGCGTTACGATTTGACTGCGTGAAATCGTTATCTTTTTCCTCGAGTCATCGCATTACGTTTAAACAGAAGTATTACCGCGGCTTCTCTTTCTCAAAATGGTGCTTGTGCGAGATGTAGTTCGCAAGCGCGATTAAAATAATGCCTATTGCGAGGTAGAGGATGCTAAGAGGAGTCGTGAATTGCATGAGCACAACGCTTTTGAAGAAATAAACCATCAAGATGATGACTATCACTTTCGTCAACACCGCTTTTAAGTCTTCAAGCGAATGAAAAGTAAGCCATTTGGGATAAAGCAGTTTTGCTTCGTCGATGAAATCAATTTTGCTGATGAACAACTCGTAAATACCCAGCCCGAAGATGATGAGGATTATTCCAAGCAAAAACTCATCGATTGACGAAACCAAATAAACGATGACGACATTAGGCTCAAGACTTCTTCCTTCTTGATATGAATAAGTTATTTCGCCGAACGCTTTGAGAGTGCTGTGCACTCCGATATAAAATGCGGCAAGTGATGAAAACAGTAATGCAAACACCGCAATCAAAATAACGAAGCGAAAGCTCCAAAGGGCTTTCTCAAAACTCCGCTCTATTTTTACGGCCATGAAGAAATGTATGAGTGGGCAGTTTAATAGTGTTTGTTTTTGGATGGCGCGTTTGTTGCTGATTCACCCGGGTAACTTAGGGGTGTCTTTTTCCTTTCGCGAGCGTTTTGCACGTTTCTTCTATCAGGTGTTTGCGCGCGGCGGTATCTTTTGCCGACTCCACAAAGTCAACAAAATCACGGCGTTCGTCTGAAGTGAGACTGCTCCAAGTGGCTTTAGCCTTTGAATCCGCTCCAAGTGCCTTATAGAGTGGCATCGGTACAACCGCAAAACAGCACGGTCGTCTTTTCCCTGAAGCAAGTCGGGAAGGAATACTATCAACCCGTCTCTTGCGCGTCTCCAATTGCTTCGCCTGATCAATCCAGAGAATAAAATCCCGGCGCGCAAGCGGTGTAAGACTGTTCCAACGTACTAAAGTATCACCCGTAAGCACTTTGCGCAAGTCCGGAGGCACTCTTGTCTCCGCGAGTTCGGTTTTAGTCATAATGCACGGGAGAAGCATTCGACCTTTTATTGTTTTCCTGAGCAATCAAGCAAGAACGTGTTATTTGGCGGTTCGCTCGTTTTACCATTTTTTGTGTAATTCGTAATAATGATAGAGCCAGCTAATGAGTAAGAACAATCCAATCGATATTGGGAGTATTCCTGCTTTTGCTCGTTGTAATATTGGTTCGAAGATGTAGTCAGAGAGTAATGTGACGCTGAAATAACAGTACATGATCAAAAACACGGTGGCAATCGATTCAGAAATGTGCGCGCAATGCCTCGCCTTGATTTTGCGATTTACTTTCTTGCGTAAGAAGTCGTATGTGCGCAAATCCATCCATTTTGCTGCGGGAAAGATGAAGTTTTTATCGACAAGCGCGCCGAGGAAGAATAAAAACATTCCGCCCAATATTGAAGCGATAACGGGAATACGAACGACAAGCCACGAAGGAGATAATATTGATTCAATCATTTGCGGCTCCGTTCGTTTGGAACAAACTCGAATGTTTTAATTATGCGTCGAAGCGGTTCAACGTGTCCGTCGTACAAATCAAACGTTACCGTTCCGTAAAGCAATTCGTCAACTGATCCGAAATAGTTTCCGTTGCTTCCGACAATCAGGTAGGCGCGTTGTGTTCCTCGTCGTTTGAGCTGGAGGATTTGTCCGAGTTCCTGATTATTTCTATGAAATGGATTGGGAGTGTTGGGAAGTCCGTAGTGTGTGTTTTTGAATCTGAGTTGTAAATCGATCAAATATTTGCCGTCTTGTCTGTTTTCGGTTGTCCAAATGGTGTCTAAGTCGCGTTCTATCATGGTGATGAGTTCGAGTCGTTGTGTTGGTTGCGCGCGAAAAGGAGGAGTGGGCGAAACGGTAGCGGGCGAGGGAGTGGGTGTTTGATTGGTTGTTTGCGTTTTATACGCAGGCAATTGGCTGCCTAAACTGAGTGTTATCGCTGCGAGTGCGATGGCTGTTTTTTTGTTCATGTGGTCGTTTGCCAAAAATGAGTTATTTAAACCTTGCGGGAATGAATAAGGTTTATAAAGTGACACGAGAATAAAAGGTGGTAAAAAAGATGGTGTCAATTAAAGAAATTTTGCATAATGGGTCTGTAATTTTGATTGCAATTAATGGGGATAAGTATCAGAAGGTAACGGGAAATATTGCGCGGCATTTGAATTCGAAACGTGCGATTTATGTTTCGTTTGCGAAAACTGCGGAATCGTGGAGGGACTTTTGTAAAAAGAATGGTGTGAATCCGCGTAATATTTTGTTTATTGATGCGATTAGTTCGTCGGTGTTGCAAGATCCAAAAAGTGAGGAGAATCACATCCTTATTTCTGCACCGGGCGCGTTAACTGAATTATCGATTGCGATTAGTGAGGGTTTACGGCTTGGTGTTGACTATCTTATTTTTGACTCGATTGATTTGCTTGCGATTCACGTGAGTGAGGCGCAGTTTGCAAAGTTTGTCATGGGGTTCGTGAGTAAAATGCGTGAGACAAAAACGAGAGCAGTGCTGTATGCGGTGAAGGGCGATAAGTCTTCTGCACTTGCTCAGGCGAAGTTGTATGTTGACCGTTTTGTGGAGGAAGGCTGATGCAAAAAGCACCGATTCCGAGTGGGGAGAAGAAGCGTCTTGCAGCGCTTAAGGCGTTAAACATGCTGGATACGCCGTATGAGGAGCGTTTTGACCGGATTACGAAGTTGTGCGCGAGGGTGTTGGATGTTCCGATTTGTTTAGTGTCTTTAGTTGATACAAACCGCCAGTGGTTTAAATCGTGTTTTGGGTTGAGTTCGAAACAAACGTCGCGTGATGTTTCTTTTTGCGGCCATGCCGTGTTAAACGATGTAGCGTTCATCATTCCTGATGCGAAAAAGGACAAACGTTTTGCAAACAATCCGCTCGTGACGGGGAAGCATAAGATTCGTTTTTACGCGGGGATTCCGTTAAATCCGATAACCGGCAAGGGCGTTGGGACGCTTTGCATTTTGGATCGAAGACCAAGGCATTTGTCAGAGGATGATGTATTGACGTTGCGCGCGTTTGCGCGCTGGGTTGAGCTTGAGATGGGCTATCCGTATGTGTTGCAAAAGGCGCGGTTGAAGTTTTATCAGTAGTGCCAATACGTGATTCCGTTTGGCGCGGCTCCAACAGGAATTTCAGAAACGACAGAATCATTGACAAACACGCTCACGCTTCCTCCAAGCAAATTCGTGGCAAACACGCGGTTATGAACGGCAACAACGCCGTGGGGCGCGTTTCCTGCGGGTAAAGCAATAACGTCAAGTGTTTCTGCATTAATCTTGTAGAGTGTGTTTCCTGCGGGGTCGCCGTTAAGCATTCCTTGGTCTGCGGCGTAAATAAAGCCGTTAGCGAAATAAAGCTGTATCGGTCCGCGGGCATTGGGAAGTAAAGCAAAAGTCATATTGCCTGTAGTTAAGTCATATCGTCCGACTTGCGGCGGTGAATAGATGCTGACAAAGGCGTATTTGTCTGTAACCGCAGTCTGTACACCCATTCCGGGAAGTGAAATGGTGGTTATTTTTTTCGTTTCGAGGTCTAAAACGAGCAGTGCGTGAGCGATTGAAGCGATGTACGCAGTTTTGTTGTCCAAGCTTAGTCTTAATCCGTGTGGTTGGCTGCCCGCGGGCAGTTCAATCATGCGTTTTGATCCATTGTTTAAGTTAACAACATAGAGTGCATCAGTATTTGTGCCGGTGGCATAAGCATTTGTTCCGTCGCTGACAACGTGTGCGAGGTGTGCGCCAATCGCTATGTCGTATCTTTTGACGAGCTTGTGTGTTTGCGCGTTAATAACAACCAGTTGATCAGGATGGTCGAGCGTGTGTGCGTCTTCTTCTTCGCCGTGTGCTTCAACAGACGGCACTGCCCCGTGGTCGTCGTGCGCGTACCCGCCGACGTTTGCGGTGACAAGGATTAAATCACTTGTTGCTTGAACATTGTGTGGTGCGTATTCGAGTCGTGCGCCGTCGTGTTCAGTAGTCAAGGTAATAGTGTCAAGGACGGTGAGTGCAGTCGCATCAATAATTGAGATTGTTCCGCTTTCTTCATTTGCGATGAATAGTTTTTCAGTGACGGGCGTGCAGGATGCCAAAAGAATGGCGAGCAAAATGAAGTGTTTCATGTGTTGTAAAGAAAAAGAGGAGTATAATAATATTCGCTAACGTACGTTAAGTTATTCTGTTTTATATACATTATGAAGTGGAGTTTTTAAGCTGAAGTGTATTCTTGAACATAATGGTCAAACTGACGCTATTCTCGCTTGACGCGTTAGTTGACGTGCCGATTTTGATGGCGAACGCGTTTTTGCGCGCAGTGCAAAATGAGGCAAGCGAGGCGCAAATTCATTCGCTCATCACGCAAAAACAGTGCGATGAAAAACTTGTCGCGGTGACGCTTGCGAAAAGATACAAAAGAGACGTAGGCACGGTTCTTCTTGAGTTTTATCGTCATTTGCCAACAGGAGCCCACCAGCTCGTGAATGAGAACGCATACGAACTGCTTGCGGCAACAAGTAACACGAAGCAGGGCATTTTCTATGGTTTTCCGCAAAAAGCGTTGCAAGACGTGGTGAGGAATGCGAATTTTGTAGTGGACGTAGTGCACGGCTCGCGAGGCGGCATGTCAACGGTTGAGACTGCAATGGAAGCGTCAGCAAACGTTCCGGAAAAGGATGTGTGCTATGTTGTGGGCGGAATTACCGGCGCATTTCCCGAGTTCAGAACGGACGATTACCGTGCGTCACGCCGGCTAAGAGCGTCGCAAGCGGACCTTCCCGTGTGGCTTGACGAATTGGCGAAGGAAGAATGAAGAAGTGGCGCCGATAAAAAGATAAATAATTAAAAGAAAGCGGTAATGACAAAAGAGCAATGAGTTGCAATCGGGAACCGTCCACTCTGTCTCCTCTTGGGCGCGGGCTTGAAGTCGTCGCGCAATTGGAGGCCATGTTAAATGCAGCAGGCTGGTCTTTACAACAAGCCACGCCTACCTATACGCGTAGTTCTTCAGCTCCGTTAAGCATCTCATACCGGCTTAACGTAACAAGACCTGATGGGAGAAGAGACCAGGTTCTGATTCCCGAAATGACCGCGGCAAGCACGTTGAGTGATTATATCAATAAGCGTTAAGAAATTTTATCAAAATATATACGCGCGCTAAGGCACATCAAACACATTCCAAGAATATCCTTCAGTATCAGAAGGTCTAAGGGGCTGAGCCATGAATGCTTGGGCGTACGCGCGAACATCAAGAGGCATTGATTCAAGAACCAGGAGAGGTATTGGTGTTTCGCGGGTGTATGCGGTTCCGCCAGCAGCGAGGATATCGCTCGCTTGAATTGACGCGTCAAGCTGTGCTTCGATGAGGTGCGGCGCAATGTCTGATACGATGGCACAGAGGTCGTCTAGTTTTTTCTCTGCAGACAGAAAGCTTTCTTCTGTCGTAAAATGAAACAATACGTCTAAACTCATATGGCGCCAGCAGGACCTCCGCAGACGAAGTCAAGGAGGGACAGAAGTTAAAAAACTTCTGGATTTTCAAATCCTGCATCACGCAAGATAAATAATGGCGCCGGCAGGATTTGAACCTGCGAAGACACTAAGTCAGAGGATCTTAAGTCCTCCGCATTTGGCCGGGCTTTGCTACGGCGCCGTGGAGAGAGAAAGTCAAGAGTTGCTATTTAAAACTGATGGTACACGTTGCGATCTTAAGTCCTCCGCACATCAAGAATCCGCAGATTCTTGAGGCAAGGAAATCCACCCTAGAATTATTAATTGGTGGATTTCCGTAGTTTGGCCGGGCTTTGCTACGGCGCCGTGGAGAGAGAAAGTCAAGAGTTGCTATTTAAAACTGATGGTAGAATGTGGTTTAAACGTTATTGCTCGCCGAGCACGTTCCTGGGAAGAGTGTTCCTGAAACAACGTTGCCGGTGAGTGTGCATGTGCTCGAGCCGGTGGCGTCGAGGTCTCCTTGGATGAAGTTTCCGGTGATTGCGAAGATGGATCCGCTGGTCGCGTTGAGGTCGAAGTTGCCGTTGATGACGTTTCCCGTAACGGTGTATTCGCTGTTGCTTCGGGTCCAGATGCCGCCGTCTTCGATGACGTTGCCGCTGATGGTGACGTCGTTTGAATTGACTGCGATGCCAAAGAAACCGGAAATGGGAAGGATGTGGTTGCCGGAGATTGTGACGACGCAGGTTGCGTTGGTGCCTTCGCAGCCGCTCGTGAATGATTCAAGCCAGTTGTTGCCGATGAGGACGGCAGGATTGGTTGCGCCGCCTGATGCAGTCGCGCGAATGCCAGCGTGGGTTCCTGCCCCTTGTGACCATAATCGTACGGAGTTGCCGATGATGGAGCCTGCGCACGAGCAGGTGATGCCTTCGGTTTCGGCAAGGATGATGACGTTATTGGAAACGTGGACTTGTGCGCTGCTCACGTCGATTCCTGCGCCGGTTGTGGATGAGACGTAGTTGCCGCTAATGATGCATTGTGCTGCGCCGCGAATACCGATGCCTCCGCGGACGTCGTTGTCTCTGATGTCGGCGTGTCCTTGACAGTCGATTGCGTCCGAGACGGTTCCGTTAACTACGTTTTCGCTCACGATGATGTTTGCGCCGGGGATGTCTGAGCCTCCGAAGACTGCGATGCCGTCGGTTCCCGTTGAAACGATGGTGTTCCTGCGAATCGCCATGGTCATGGGGCTTGGGATGGTGGTGCGGATGACGCTGATGGAGCGTCCTTGGATGCCTGAGATGTCGAGTCCTTCGATGAGTCCGGTAACATCAGTGAACATGACCCCGTCAAGTCCGGTGGCAACGCCTGGTCGTATGGCGAAGTCGCGGAGTTGCACATTGGTGAGGAGCGTGGCGCTTTGTTCGGTCACGATGTCAATGCCGTTCGTGGTCGCTTGAAGTATCGTCGCCGAACCTTCTCCTACAAGTGCAATATTGCTCGTCATGTTAATCGGTCCTGCAATCAGGTACGTTCCTTCTCGCATGTACACGGTTCCGCCGCCGAGTGAACTTAAATTGTCAATTGCATTTTGAATAGTAGTTTCATTTCCGGGGGTTACAATAATCACCGCGCCGTCAAGTGAGCTTCCGCCGATGACGAGTGTGGACTCGTCAATGTCTGCGCCGGTAAGAGAGTCATCGACAACTGAGGAGCCATTAACAATTAATTCGAGCGCACTATGCCCAACTACTGCGGGGTTGTTTCCGCCGAATGCGCGAACAAAGAGGACGCAAAGCAGGAGTGAGGCGAAGAGTGCAAATACTGCGGCGTGTTTTTTGTTGAGTGTTATCTGGACGTCCATGTTCCCCTTTTACTAAAAAAGGAGCGTCGTTGTATATAAAAAGCTTTGCCGTTTGAGCGGGAATGTTTTAAATGTCGCAAGAGATTCTGTTCACGATACGGTTAGTTTATTTGTCTCTGTTCTTGCGGTTGATGTTGGAAGGTAGTTCAGGTAACGAGTGCTTGTACGGCGACGAATGCAATGTAGAACAAAACAAGCGCCAAGCCTTCGTTTTTGGTGACGGTCTGGTCTGTTCTCATAAAAATAAGCGCTGCAAGCGCGGCGAATGCGGTAAATGTTCCTATCATGAGCACGAGTGATTGTGAAATCACAACGGGAGTGATGAGTGCGGTGATACCGGTGATGATGGTTGCGTCTACGACGACAACACCCAATAAATCGCCGATGGCAAGCGAGCTGTGGCCTCTTCGGACGCTTTGAAGTGAGAAGCTGAATTCGGGAAGTGTGGTGCCAAGGGCAATCAATACTAACCCGATAATAAGCGGAGGAATTCCGATTCCGAGTGCCAGTTGTTCTGCGGAATGAACGATGAAGTATGCGGCGGTAAGCATTGCAGTGATGCTGAGGATGAATATGATGAGTTGTTTGAACGCGTGGTTTCCGTCTTGGTATGGCTTGTGGAAGTATGCTCGTTCTCGAAGTAAGATGATGATGAATGTTATTCCTGAGGCGAGTAAGATTACCGCGTCGATGCGGGTGAGCATTCCGTCGATTGCGAGGAGGATTGGGAGCATGGTGAGCGCGACGAACCAGAGGTCTTTTCTGACGATGCTTGAGTGTATTTTTATTGAGCCGCCAACCAGCGCGACAAGTCCGAGTATGAGCGTTAAATCTGCGATGTTGCTGCCAAGGAGGGTGCCGATTCCGATTTCTGGTGCGCCGTCGAGTGCGCTGATGACTGAAATGAGTGTTTCAGGGAGGGCAGAAACAAGTGCGACGACGATGAAGGAGGTGACGAATTCAGTGAGGTGAACTGCGCGGGCGATGTGTGCAATGCTTTTGACTGCAGAGGAGCTGCTTTTGATGAGGACGAAACAGGCAATAAGAAAGGTGATGATTGGGATAAGCATGCTCTTTGTTTGGTTCCTGCGTTTAAAAGCAATCGGGCGAGGAAGTACGTTAGGTCGTACAAAGACTAAATATAGTGAAGTCCGCACTAGTTGTGTCAATAGTGACACGAACTATATAAACGAGAACACACATATTTAAATAACGATTATATAAAATGTATAAACCGAAAGAGTGAACAAGATGTCTGAACAAAGCGTACACACGGGGAATCGGCTCGAACATTTGGTCGAAGCGCGGGCAGTTCCAAGTACAGGCGTCTTTAAAGTGTACTATGCCCTGCCGCCAACCGAGCAATCTCCAAAAGCGCGCTATGTTGAGCGGGAAATTCCAAAAAATCTGATTGGACCGGGAATTGAAGGGGTATTTATTGATGATAGTTTGACCTTGCCGATGGCTCCGTTTTTCCGCGAGGAGCAAAAAGACATTCACGGGTATCATTTGGTTCTGCCCGGTGGAACAAACAATCAAGGCCACCGCATTGGCATTTATTCAAGTGAGTTAATACCGCTCGACCCTGACCAAGAAAATATTGCTCCGACTGTTCAAAAATTCTACGATCGATTTTCAAACGCTCTTGAAACGCTTTGTCCCATTCCTGTATTTACAACGGGACAACCTGAATATTGGCAGGTGCTGCAGGAAACAATGACGTCAAAAACGCGTTTGATTCGGCAGTCGACGACGCAAGCACGCGCGACCACAAGACGGTACAAGCGTCTTGCATTCCATGATGACAATACTGAACTTCCAAATCGCCGCGCGTATCAGGATAACATGGTAAAAAATGCAAGACGCGCAAGCGAGTTTGGCAGTATGCTAAATGTTGGCGCAGGCGACGGTATTGGTTTTAAAGCAATCAACGACAGGTACGGCCAGCAAGAAGGCGACCAAGTAATCAAGCAGCTTGGACAAATTTTAAGAAAAAGTTTGCGCCCGGAAGACCAACTTTACCGAATCGGCGGTGATGAATTTAGGTTTGTTACGTTTGGCGGCGACCCGCAAAAGCTCAAGCAGCGTCTTGAATCAATTGTACCTGAATCTCCAATCAAGGTGACTGATGCAGCAGGTGTTGAGCGAGTGGTTTACCTGCGCGGTATTGACATTGCGTTTGCGAGTTCTGATGGCACGAAATATTCTTCAAATCTTGCCGATTCCGAGTTGGAAGACATTTTCAAACGGCTCGACAAGAAAGCGGATAGGGATATGCACGCGATTAAAGATGCGCGAAATACTGCCAAAGCCAGGCACGTTTAGTACGGCAGTCCATACCATATCCTTTTGGGTTTCTTTTTCTGACAATGGTTCATGAGAACATTTGACCCGGTGCGTTCAAGGCTTGAGAATCTTGTGAATGAGGGTTCTTTCTCCGCGCAGCAGTTGTTGCAAACAAAAGATGAAGAAAAAGTGTTGTGCGTCATCACGCTTCCGTATGATGAAGGCGGTGCGGATGCGCTGAATCTTCTGAAAAAAGTGCAGAGCGTTGTAAGAAAGACAGACTATGTGCGAAGCGCGTTTGGCGCGGTGCAAGTGGTTGGCTGGACGTCGAAGGAGGGCGCGCATGCATTCTTGCATAAAATTCAGGGTGTTGCAAAAAAGCGCGACATTTATTGCACGACTATTCGAAACGGAGCGGAATTAATTGATGACAGCGAGGTTGCACGAATTGCTCTTGGGCTTGAGCCGGTTAAGGATAATGCGTATCTTTCGAATCAACTGTTGAGTAAGGAAGGAATTGAGGAGTATGCGGGGATAATGCGCTCGCTTCACCCGCGTGTTCTTGAGCGTTTAAAAGTAGTGATTGCGAAGTCTTCTGAACGGTATGACCGTCTTGATTGGACGAGTACGCCAAACGGTGCTGGCTTCATCACGTATGCAGGTCCTGCCTGTGAGGGCGAGCTGAATTTGCACAATAAGGCGGAAGCGTTCAGTGTTGGTCTCGAGCATGATGGCGAGCAGGTTCGTTATGATGCAGAAAAAATGATGCTCATTCGTGAAAGCACGCATAAGGGTTATAAAGACAAGTAACAACCTGTTTTTCATGGCAAAAGACCCTTCTTGTGGCATGGAAGTGAACCCAATTACTGCCAAGTTTAAATCGCAAAAGGGCGGCCAATTTTTTTATTTCTGCAGCAAGGCCTGTCAGGACAAGTTCACAATTGAAGGGAAAAAGGTGAGCATCCCAATCAGCGGCATGCGTTGTGCGAGTTGTGTTTTAAAGATTGAGACTGCTCTCAAGAATGTCGGCGGTGTAAAATCAGCGAGTGTGAATTTTGCATCGAGTAAGGCGCAAGTGGAGTTTGACCCTGCGTTAGTTTCTGAACAAGTGTTAAAGGACGCGATTAAGAAGTCCGGGTACGAGACGGAATCGCACAATCAGGGGCAGACGGGAAGCGTAACGCTTGCGATTTCCGGAATGGAAAGCCAGCACTGTGTGGGGATTGTTGAAGCTTCATTGAAACGGCTTTCTGGCGTGGCAAGTGTTAAAGTTAATCTCGCAACCGCTCGTGCGGTAGTTGAGGGAAGTGCGAATACTGCTGCGCTTATTGCTGCTGTGAAAAACGCAGGGTATGGTGCGGTGCTTGCTGATGGGGAGCGTGAATTGCGCGAGTCAGAAGTGAGGTATTGGAAGGTGAGGACTGGGGCTGCTGCAATTTTTGGTCTTCCGTTGTTGTATCTTGCAATGGGGCACATGACTGGTTTGCCAATACCAATGCTAAGCAGTAAGGTTAATGCGTTTTTGCAGTTCGCGCTTGCGACTCCGATAGTGCTGGCAGGGGGTTCATTTTACACAAATGGCCTAAAAGCGTTGTGGAATCGGCTGCCAAATATGGATAGTCTTGTAGCGATTGGAACAGGGGCTGCGTATTTGTTCAGCCTCTTCGTGGCAGGCATGGTGTTTTTGGGTGTTGACGGTTACACGACGGAAATGCTGTATTTTGAAATTGCGGGTTTGATTGTGGCGTTCATTTTGCTTGGCAAATTGCTTGAATCAATTGCGAAGGGAAAGACGTCTGAGGCGATTAAGAAGTTGCTGCGCTTGCAGGCAAAGACGGCAATTGTGCTTCGGGGAAAAGACGAAGTTGAGGTGCCGCTTGATGAGGTTAAAGTAGGAGACGTGGTGGTGGTTAAGCCGGGGATGAAAATTCCGGTGGACGGCATTGTGGTCTCAGGAAGTTCTAGTGTTGACGAGAGCATGATTTCGGGGGAGAGTATTCCTGTGGAGAAGGCGCCGGGTGCAAAAGTGATTGGTTCAACTATGAACGCAACAGGTAGTTTCGCGTTTAGGGCGACAAAAGTGGGGAATGAGACCGTGCTCGCGCAAATTATTAAGATGGTTGAGGATGCTCAAGGGAGTAAAGCGCCAATCCAAGAGCTTGCGGATAAGATTTCGTACTATTTTGTTCCGGCAGTCATGCTTATCGCGGCGGCGAGTTTTATTTCGTGGTGGGCGTTTGGGAGTACTGCATTTGCATTCGCCGCTTTCATTTCTGTACTCATTATTGCCTGCCCGTGCGCGCTTGGTCTTGCAACTCCGACGGCAATCATGGTGGGTACAGGTATGGGTGCGGAAAATGGCATTTTGTTTAAGGATGCGGAGAGTTTGCAGAAGGTGCGTGATTTGAACGTGGTTGTTTTTGATAAGACCGGTACGCTCACAAAGGGTAAGCCGGAAGTGACTGATATTGTTCCGATAGGAGTAGCGAAGGCAGATGCCGTGTTGCAGCTGGCCGCAATTGTTGAGCAAAAAAGCGAGCACCCGCTTGCAGATGCAGTGGTTCGAAGGGCAAAGGAGAGGAAGCTTGTGATTCCGCAGGCGGCAAATTTTGACTCAGTAACAGGGCAGGGCGTTATGGCAAAATATGGGGGGAAACGGATTTTGCTTGGAAACAGAAAATTGATGAGTTCAGAAAGAATGCCAATTGAGAAGTTCGAGCAGCAAGTGCAACAGCTTGAGGGAGAGGGTAAGACTGTTGTGTTTATTGCGGCAGGGAAACAGGTGGTCGGTCTGATTGCAGTTCGTGATGAGCTAAAAACGTTTGCAAAGGAGGCGGTTGCCGAGCTTAAAAAGCAGGGCAAGAAGGTGTTCATGATTACGGGCGATAATGAGCGAACGGCGCAAGCGATTGCAAAAGAGGCGGGAATTGATAATGTTTTTGCAGGTGTTATGCCGGGCGAAAAAGCATCACGGATAAAAGAGTTGCAGCAAAAGTGGAAGGTCGCAATGGTTGGTGATGGTATTAATGATGCTCCTGCGCTCACGCAGGCAGATGTGGGTATTGCTATTGGGAGCGGAACAGATATCGCAATTGAGGCAGGGAACGTTGTTTTGGTGAAAAACGATATTCGCGATGTGGTGACTGCAATCGAGTTGAGCAAGAAGACGATGCGAAAAATCAAGCAGAATCTTTTCTGGGCGTTTGCGTATAACGTGGTTCTTATCCCTGTTGCTGCAGGTGCAATCTATCCTTTCACTGGAACACTCCTAAATCCCGCGCTTGCAGGCGCGGCAATGGCTCTTTCAAGCGTGAGCGTGGTCTCAAACAGTCTCTTGCTTAAGTTTTACAAGCCGCGGTTGGCAAAAGCAATTCCGATGCCATAGATTTTTAAATGAGTTAGTGCTTTGAAACACCATGCAAAAAAGAGAGGCTCATGGCAATAGTGCGTGGCTTCGTGACCTTATTCTTGGTGGACAAGACGGGTTAGTGAACGTGTTAGGTATTGTTTTAGCAGTCGCCGAAGCGACAAATAGCAGAAGCATGATTCTCATTTCCGGCCTTGCAGCGACGTTTGCGGAGTCAATCAGTATGGCTGCAGTTGCGTATACGAGTAGTAAGGCGTCAAAGGAGTTTTATGCAAAACAGCTCGCTGAAGAATATCGCGAGGTGGAGGAAGTTCCGCAAGAAGAGCGCGAAGAAGTGCGCGAGATTTATCGTAAGCGGGGTTTCTCAGGGAAGCTTTTAGAGCAAATTGTTAAAAAAATTACGAGCAACAAGAAGATTTGGGTTGAGACGATGATGCGTGATGAGCTTGGCTTAAGTGAGAGTGAATTCAAGCATCCTGTTCGTGATGCGTTAATTGTTGGTGGGGCGGCAATTGTCGGCAGTCTCGTTCCGCTTATCCCGTATATATTTTTGCCAATGCATCAGGCGCTCATTGTCACTCTTGGCTTCTCAACGGTTGTTCTTTTCGCAAGTGGTGCGTTGAAGGCGCGGTGGACTGCGATTAGCCCGCTGAAGTCTGGTTTAGAGATGGCAGTTGTTGGCATGGCTGCTGCAATTGCGGGATATTTGATTGGGAAGTTGCTTGGCGCGGCGATTGTGTAGAACAATTATTCTTTTATAGCGCAGAATGTTTTTCATTAACATGCAAAAGAAGTTGTGTGTTGTTGATGAGCCGTTAAGCGCGGTTGAGAATTTGGCGCGAAACGAGGCGTGTTATGAGGCGGTGAAAGCGCGTACGTTTGATGAGATTGTGCGTATTTACTCATTCAAACAAAAAGGAGTCATCCTAAGCAAGCATCAGCACCCAAGTGACGTGCATGATTTTGCGTGGAAAAATCAAGAGGTGACGCGGCGAAAAACGGGGGGTGGCGCGGTTGTGGTTGATGAGCATACGCTTGGCTACAGTGTTTTTGGTTTTCTTGAGGGTGTTGATGGGACAAAGGATAACCCGACGCATATTCCGTATCAGCGTATGCGTTCTGCAGTGATTGCGGCTCTGAGCAGTTTTGGACTCGAGCCAAAGGCGGAGGAGCATTGGGGTGTTCGCGTGGGTGGCGGCGTGGTTGCAGGTCACGCGCAGCGGCAGGAGAATGGGGCGTATGAAGTGCATGGGCTTTTGCGGTTAAGAAAATGGGAGATGCATGAAGTGTCAAGAGCGTTGAAATTGCGGCAAAAGGTGACGTATGCGGGAGTGTCTTATTTGGTTGCGGCAGATGGCGCACGTAATATGGCGCGCGCTCAAGCAGATATTAGAAAGTACGAATCGCAAGTGTTGCGCGATGAGCATGGTGAGCTCAAAGCAACGCCGAGTTTGGAGGATGCTGGGGTTTTTCGGGAAGTGTTAATTGAGCGGCTAGCAAAAGCGTTATCTTCTGTGGACGTTAGTTCTTTACCAGCGTACTTGCTCGAGCGGGGGAAGTTGCATGAGAAAGTGTATGCTGACGGGAAGTTTGTGCGTCAGGGTCTTGATTCGAAGAGGTATTTGGGTCATTGTTTTGTGAATTTGGAAGATAAGTGAGCACGAGGCAATGGGCCTTAAAACTGCATAAGGGAGTACGACCGCACGTTTTTATAGGGAAAACGCGTGTTTAGGACTATGTCTGTTTTTTCAACAATAGTCAATTTGGTTGCAAAGAAGAAGCATCCTGCGATTGAGCAGTTTGAAAAGGATGTTGCGTTCTTCAGTGACTTGCGGCAGAGAATTCAACTTGAGCAAAATTTACAAAAAAAGCAAGCATTACTGGCAGATGCAGCAGCCTCGCTAAAAGATGAAAAATACAACGCGATTGCAAAGATGGTTCTTGCAGCAGTGGTGGATGAAAAGACCGACTGGGACGCGCTTATTGCAAGGCGTGCGAGTGTGATGGAGCAGGCGCTTGCGAAAAATCAAATAGCAATCGATCAGGGTGCCGTAGTGATGCAGCGCGCACAACACGAGCTTCCAATACTAACAAGAAATATCATCGGTCTTGCCGCAAAGGGCGCGGTGAGTGCGAAAGGAAGGGATATGTGGGCGGCATATCAG
>CAYXXT010000019.1:0-10070 GCA_964469145.1 uncultured Methanosarcinales archaeon
TCGTGTTGGGCGAAACCATTGATCTGGCAATGAAACGCGCGCGCGAGTTGGAAGTAGCGGTCGCATCCGGAGACCATCAAGAGTTGTTTGTAAATTTGCGGGGACTCGGGTAGTGAGAAGAATTTGCCGGGGTGGACTCGTGAGGGAGACTTAAACACGCGTGCTCCGCCGGGCGTCGTCTTTACTAACATTGGAGTTTCAATTTCCATGAATGATTGTGAGGAGAGGAAGTCTCGTGCTGCTTGTGCTGCTTTGTGGCGAAGCATGAGGTGCGCTTGCATGGTTGGTCTGCGCAAGTCTAAGTAGCGGTATTTAAGGCGGGTTTCTTCGGCGGCTAAGTTGCGGTCGTCAATTTCGAGAGGAGGTGTTTCTGCCGCGTTTAAGATTTCAAGGGTGTCTGCGATGATTTCGATTTCGCCGGTCACTATCTTCGCATTCAGCATGCCTGCCGGTCGTTCGCGGACGTGTCCGTGGATTTTGACGACGAATTCGCGTCCGAGTTTTTCAGAAGACTTGTGGGTTTCTTTGTTGTGCGATGGGTCAAAAACAACCTGGGTGACGCCGTATCTATCGCGTAAGTCAATGAAGATGAGTCCGCCGTGGTCTCTTCGCGTGTGAACCCATCCGCAAAGCGTTGCCTCTTTCTCGAGGTCCTTCTTGGTCAGTTCACCGCACGTGTGTGTTCGGAGCATAGAGTGGGCGAGTCAATGTTGGGTTTATAAAGATTGTGTGAAAGAAGAATCAAGGACTATCAAGTGGGCTTACGAAAGGCAAGATAATAGTCTAAGTTACTTCTTGCCCTTGCTACTAGGACGTCAAGATCTGCATCCCGAATCGGCACCCAATGTTGAAGATAATAGTCTGTTTCATTCTCATCCCAAAGATAATACGATTGTTTGCTTAAATCAGGTAAAGACATTCTATCCATTGAGTCCCTGAGTGCAGACAAGTTAACAACGCTCGTCCAAGTAATTTGTTTCCCATTGAGATATCCGCCCACTGTTGTTATCAGTCCTCGTTTATCTAATTCTGTTTCTAGTGTTCCTCTATTTTTCAAGCGTACGAGGTTCTGACCAATGTTATATTCAGGAAGTTTCTCCAGTTTTTCTTGGCTTGTTCGATAGTCTGAAAATCTCCAAATTTCGGTTTTAGCTTCAGCTCGAATTGTATCCGAATCGGGGAAAGAAAAACTGGATGCATTTTCTCGGAGCCAGGTCTTTACGCTCATTTCAAGTTGATCAAAGACAATACGTGCAGGGATTGGACCTTCAATGAGTTTTGGCATGATTCTCTCGATGTTAAATCAATATTAGCGTTGCGAGTTTCTCACATGAATGAAATTCTTCAAAAATTATCACGTGTGACTGACCCTCATCTAAACGGTGGCAGTGACCGTCGTTCTTGGAGAACTTGTAATTTTGCGTCTCGTTCTGGGAGCCAGAGTCGTTCGAGTTGATATGCGTGTTGTCCTTCGAGGTAGTTCCAGACAAGGAAGTTTTTGCGAACGCCGGGCGTGTCTGGGATGTTGATTCCTTGTGCAAAGTCTTCTGCGCGAGTGAGGTCAAGGGCGTGGGTTTCGATATATGATATTCCCTCAACTGTTCCGCTTACGGTTACTGCACTTTTTGGGACTCCATAAAATTCGTCAAATAGTCTTTTGTTAATGAGTGCTTCAACAAGTGAGCCTGATTCAGTCATAGATAGCAAACTGTCTTGGTGTTTGAGGAAATCTTCAGGGAGCCAAAATCTTGTGTTTGCATCGGGTTGTACTTGTCGTTGAAAATACGCACCGTATTTTGAAGCGCAGCTGCCGAGGTGTTCTTTGGTGACAAGTTCTAAGTGTGCTGCAAGTTCATCAATGGTGAAATAGCCCGATACAGTAAGCCCCATGAGCTACAGATGGTGCAGACAATTATATAAATCTTACCAAGAAAACACCACGTCTCAGTACTCATTTCTTAAGTGCAATCTTAAGCGCTAAGTCTTCGAGTTTTTCAAGTCCGTACTTGATTGCGTCGAATTTGCGCCTGTTTGGCGTGTTTCGCCAGTCAAAGAGCATGAGTTCGGAGTACAAGTCGGCCGAGAACGCTTTGATTTCGAGTGCGGTTTTGTAGTCTCCATCGGCGGCCGAATTGACCGCCTTGCGCACAAGCTCTCCAATCACATCACTTAGTGCGCCCAAATAGGTGTCAATATCAACGCCGAGTTCGTCAGGCGTAGGTAGACTTTGATTCTCAAGATAACTCACATAACATGCTGCTTCTGCATATTCTTCAGTTGCATCCGAATAAGCTCCTGTGGAAGATGCAAGCGTCGGCTCTTTCTTGATTAGCGCATCCATGTCTGCAATTGCTTTTTTGGCGTCAGCGAGCAATTTGTGCGCTTCTTTCAAATCTTTACGGTGCGCTGAATAAATGGCTTGTTTACTGCTTTTAAGGGCGATTCGGCTAAGAGCGATTAACTGTTCGCGCTGCTTGTCAAAGCTTTCCATATAGGTGCGCATCTGTTGGAATGTTTTCTTGTTGAGCATAAGTATCAATCAACACGATGCCCTTTTAAATATTGTGCAAGGAAACATTTAAATACGGCGTTGACCGTATTTAAGCAAAAAGAGTGACTATGGCAGAGACTATCTTAGGCAACGCAATTGATTTCTTCAAGACTCTTGGAGTTTATGATGTTTTACTGCCGTTCTTACTTGTGTTCACGGTTATGTTCGCAATTTTGGAGCGCACCAAGGTTTTGGGCGTTGAATCAAACGGTATAACAAAGAAAAATCTTAACGCGATGGTCGCTTTTGTGACTGCTTTTTTCGTGGTCGCGAGTTCAAAATTGGTTGAAACAATAACGCGAGTGAGTAGCGAGATTATCATTCTCATGATGCTTCTTGTGTTCTTCCTGATGCTCGTGGGTACCTTCTACAAAAAGAGCGACATAGACAAGGAAGGAGTTTTTCTCGAAAAAGAATGGAAAACAGGATTCATGGCGTTCGTCGCGATTTGTATCGTGTTCATTTTCCTTAATGCGTTAACAAACGAAACAGGCGATACCTGGCTTGAAGTGTTTTGGGACTGGCTTTCGAGATTTTACACAGACACAACGGTTGCCGCATTGTTATTAGTCATTTTTATGATTGCAGTGATGTACTTCATCAGCAGAAGTGAGGAAACGAAATGATGCTTTTCCAATTTCCATTGACTCAGCCGGGCGGACAAATTCAAAACGTGATGTGGACGCTTCAACAGTGGGGTCTTTTAGACGCGTTCCTACCGTTCCTCTTATTCTTTGCAATTATTTTTGCAACGTTGCAAAAAGTAAAGTTGTTTACCTCTGGCGATAAGAACGAGAAACCCGACCGCAAGATGAATGGAACGATTGCGTTTGTCATTGCCGCACTTGTTGTGACTCCGCACATAACTCGGTCATATCCTCCTCAGTTTGACCCAGTGAACATCGTTTTGAATATTCTCCCGCAGGCAGGATTGTTATTGCTCACTTTATTTTTAGTGCTGGTTATGATTGGAATGGTGGCAAAGCCAACTGAGAGTGTCTCGATGTTTGTCACGCTTGGTTTTCTCGTTATGCTTGGCGGAGTGATTCTTTTAGCGATTTGGCCTGCATTTACGCCTGATTGGATTCGTCTTGACCCAAACATGACCGCACTTATCATCACGTTATTGGTCTTCGGCGGTATTGTGTACTTTATTACGGCTGAAGAACCGGAAAAAGCCGAAAATAAAGGAATTAAGTGGTGGAGGAAGCTGTTCGGGCTTGAATAAATGGCATTCCAATTCCAATATCAGTCGGGCGGAGATAGGCTCTCAGCAGTATTCCAGATTTTACAAAATTATGGTTTCCAGGACTTTTTGCTTCCGTTTTTACTGTTCTTTGGCTTGATGTTTGCCGTGTTGCAAAAAGTTAATTTATTCCAAAAGGGAACTAAGCCCGACCGAAGTATAAACGGATTTATTGCGGCAGCAGTTGCGGGCTTAATTACTGTTCCTCACGTGTTGCGAATGTATCCGTATCAATATGACCCTGTTGACTTGATGTATCAATTTTTACCATTAACGTCTGTTGCGTTTGTCGTTTTGTTGGTCGCGTTGATGTTCTTGGCGCTTGCCTTGCCGACAAGCGTAATCGGAAATGTTTCCCCAATCAAGAGCATTTTGGGCTTGGTTGCTGCAGGCATTGTTTTAGTTTCTTTCCTTCGTTTTATTGCTCCTGGATTAATTCCGCAATGGCTCGTAATTGACCCGACGATTCAAGCGCTAGGTATTGTAATTGGCGTCATGTTGCTCGTGATTTGGTTTATCGCAGGTGATGAGTCAACAAGCGAGTCATTCTCAACTATCCAGTCGCTCTTTGGCGGAGATACCGCTGCAAAGAAGGATGAATCTGGTGGCGGAGGGAAGAAAACAGGTTAACATGGCAACTCCACTAGACTTACTCGCGTTTCAGGAATTTCAGGGCGTTTTTGCGTTCTTGTTTATTTTGATTGGTTCGTATGCTATTTTGGGTTCTGCTGAGTTTTTCAAGGAGCGAAAATTCCCGTTGACGATGATTTCGTTCTTGCTTGCGTTTATGGCGCTTTCGAGCACGATTGCGATTAAGACGGTAAGTTTGATGGCGCCGTGGTTTGTGCTCTTTATGCTATTCGTCCTTATCATGATGCTCGGCTTCATGACGCTTGGCGTAACGATGCCGGACATTATCAAATTCCTCAAGGAAGGCGAATACGCGGTTGGCATTTGGATGCTCGTCATTTTGCTCTTGATTGGTGTTGGTTCGCTCGCGGTTGTTTGGACTGAGGAAACGGGCGGTTTGGATGAATTGCGCGGTTTCAATGAAACGAAGTACAAGTCAGGAGAGTATCCGGTTGATACGTTCTGGCAGACCGTGTTCCATCCGAATATGCTCGGGTTCGTCTTGGTCTTAATCATCGCAGTGTTTACGCTGAAATATATGACTGAAGAAACCAAGTGATTTTTTCTATTGTTGTGTTCTATTTTTCCATTAATGTTTTTTAGAAAAAAAGAGAAGCACAAAAGAATTACTGTTTTTTCTTAACGTTTGTCGTGATTCTGCTGAGTTCTTGTACTGAAGAAGTTAAGTCAGGGAGGACTTTTTGGAATACTTTTTCCATTGCTTTGATTTCGGTGCCGACATCAAGAAGTGTTTTGTCATATTCACCAATGCGGGAAACAATCGCCTTATGCAAGCCGTCAAGGTCGCCTTTGACATCTGCAATGTTTTGTTCCATTTTGTCAATGCGTGACGTGAGTAGTTCTTTCCATTCGTTCATTTTGCCGAGTTCTTTTTGAAGTTCGTGCCATTTTTCTTCAATTATTTGTTCGACCATTGCTTCGCTTTCAGGGTGTTGTTGCCCTTGTGGCGCTTGGTCGTGGACTTCAGAATTGGATGGTTGCATTTCGCCGGGCATGTGGAGTGGTTCGATGCTTTTTTTGGCTTCAGCTTGGGCGAGTGCGTCGTAAATGCTTTGCGGTGGGTATCCTTGCCGTTGGAGTGTCTGTATGATTTGGTTATTGGTCAATCCTTGGCCTTGCATGCTGATAACCTGAGTCAAAGGAATATCAACGGGTCCGCCAAGGGGTGCAGTGTCGATAGTTGGCTGTGGTGCTGCTTGTTTTTTCTTGAAAAGGTCTGCTAATGCCATTCTGTCACCATCTTTAAAAGAAGTTAAGTGTTGTTATGTTTTTAAAGGTTTGGTTGATGACTGTTGTTAGTCGTTCGTACGAACAACGAACTACCAACCACGAACAACCGACCTATCCAGGACTATCGTAAGTGTGTCGCGCAAGTTCGTCGTGTTCTTCTTTCTCATCAGCAGTGTGTTTGCCGAGTTTTTCGTCAATGATTTTCTCAACGGTTTCCGTGCGGACAAATGATGCGGGATTCCATAGTTCTAAATAGCGTTTCATCACGTCGATGTCTTCTTTGCGCGCAGTCAACCGCAATTCCTTAATCACCGTGATGATTCTATCTTCAACGGTCTGGATGGTGCGTTTTAAATCGTTGAACTCGTCTTGGAGTGTTTTGATTTCTTGCATTGCTTTTTTGTGGTTGGTAAGCATATTCTGCTCTAAGAGCAGCTGTTTTTTGCGCATTTCGCTGAAGCGTTCTTCGCTGATGCGTAGGCGTGCGGAGATGATGTTGACTTGGTCTGCGGGTGCGGTGGCTTCTGGGAGTGCTATCCTGCCTGCTTGGCTGGGATTTGGGGGCGCGTTTGGGTCTGCCATGGTTAGTGTGTAGTTGGTAGTTGGTGGTTCGTCGTTCTACAAACCACAAACTACCAACCATCTCGTTACGTTTATATAGTCTGTTGGGTTTTATCGGCACTGGAACCTATTAATATTATGTGACTCAGGTGGAGTGGTAAAGAGGTGGGTGCGTGCAGTGCGGCAAGTATGATGTAATTCGGGAAGGGGACGAGATTACGCTAAGAGTTGATTGTAGTGAGTGCCCTTTTTTTGCAAGTATTGAAGATGAACCGCGCTTAATGGGCATGGTAATTGATATGCTCGCAGAGGTCGGGCAGGTGACGCAGCTTCTTCTGGTGCAAAAGCGTGATTTTGAGTATGATGAGGGTCAGGTTGGTTTGTTAAGTGAAGTTGCGCAAGTGTACAAGCAGTTGGTGAAGGGCAAGTTTGGCTATGCGATGTTGACGAAGCCTGCGTGTGCAATGTGGGTGAATCCGCGTTATGTTAAAATGCAGAATTTGCTGTACCGTCAGTTAAGGGCTGATCCTGTTTCTGCGTTTGTCGAATTGCGTAGGCTGTGGCGTGATGAGCAGCGTATGGTGCAGGAGGGCGTAACGCCTAAGGAGGCAGTGCAGTGTCTTCAGGGGTATTTCAAGCTCGTGCAGGATTCTATTCAAATGCTTGAAGGCACAAAAATGATGCGGTTAATTGAGCCGTTCCTTGCGGGTTTTCAACCGGGTGATCGTTCGGTGTATCGTCGTTTGCTGAGTCCAAGTATCAGGCCTGATTTTATGTTTACCAAGCTTCAAGCGCAGGTGCCAACTGATGGGGAGGAGATAGGGAGTTATCAGATTGGAAACACGGAAGTTACAATTTTCAAGATTCCGGAGAGTGTGCAGTATCTTTATCATATGGTTCCTGCGGAGTTCAAATTGACGTACGAGAAGTATGAGCTTTTGGACGCGGCAAGGAATATTCTCGCAGAGCATAAGCCGACAAAGAGCGAATTCGTTGACCCCGAACGTATGCGTGCGGTGTTTACAAGTATTGGAAGCGACCTTCTTGAAGATTTGGCAAACCAGCGCAACATGCATTTGCGGCAAAAGGAGCGTGAGGAGCTAGCCGAAATCCTGGTGAGATACACGGTAGGGTTTGGCTTGCTTGAAGTGCTTTTACAAGACGACCGGGTTCAAGACGTCACCGTTAATTCGCCCATGGGCCGCATCCCTATCTTCTTAGTTCATAATGAGTTTGGTGACTGTACGACAAATATCGTGCCAACTGCGCCTGAGGGCGAAGGTTGGGCGTCAAAACTGCGCATGATTTCTGGTCGTCCGCTTGATGAGGCAAATCCCATTCTTGATACTGAACTTATTCTTCCAAATTCGCGGGCAAGAGTTTCGTCAATTACAAACCCGCTGAACCCGACCGGTCTTGCGTATTCGTTTAGAAGACACCGTGACAAGCCGTGGACGCTTCCGTTGTTTGTTCAAAGTAAGATGATTAGTCCGCTTGCGGCAGGAGTCATGAGTTTCTTAATCGACGGAAGCCGCACCATTCTCGTTGCAGGAACAAGGGGCAGTGGAAAAACTTCCTTGCTTGGAAGCGTCATGGTTGAACTGATGCGTCGTGCACGAATTATTACAATTGAAGATACGTTAGAACTTCCGGTCGAAGCTCTTCGCAAGCTAAATTACAACGTGCAAAGCATGAAGGTCGCAAGCGCGCTCACAAGAGGGACGACGGAAGTGACTGCTGATGAGGGTATCAGAACCACGCTGCGTTTGGGTGATTCGGCGTTGTTCGTTGGTGAAGTGCGAAGCGTTGAGGCAAAAGCGCTCTATGAAGCAATGCGTGTCGGTGCGTTAGCAAACGTGGTCGCGGGTACAATTCACGGTGATAGTCCGTATGGCGTGTTTGACCGTGTCGTAAACGACTTGGGCGTTCCAAGGACGAGTTTTAAGGCAACCGACATTATTGTGGTTGCAAACCCAGTGCGAAGTCCTGATGGAATTCACCGTTACCGAAGAATCACTCAGATTACGGAAGTGAGGAAATTGTGGGAGGATGACCCGCTGACCGAGGGTGGTTTTGTTGATTTGTTCAAGTATGACCCGCAAACTGATAGTCTTCAGCCAACAAACGACTTGTTAAGGGGCGACAGTGATGTGCTAAAAAGCATCGCGGGAAGCGTTAAGGAGTGGGCGGGGAATTGGGATGCCGTGTGGGACAACATTACGCTCCGGGCGAAGATGAAAGAAACGCTGGTGAATATTGCAAAAGAGATGAAAAATCCTGATTTGCTTGAAGCGCCGTTCTATATTCGTGCAAATGATGAGTTCCATTTGATTTCTGATGCAGTCCGTGAGGAAGTGGGTTCGCTTGATAGTAATCGTATTTTCTTTGAGTGGCATGAGTGGTTGAAGCGTGCGGTGAAAAGATGACTGATGAAATCGCGCTGAAATACAAAAAGCTGCTCGAAGCACAGTTGGAGATTAAGGCGGGTGCTGGTTCTGGTCAGTTGTATAGTCGTGAATATCAGGTGTTTCGTAAAGAAATTTTGCCGCCGAGTATGGGCTTTTATGAAAAATTGTGTTCTTTTTCTGGAAAAGTGTTGCAGTTGAAGGTGAGTCCGGAAACGGCAGAGCGCCTCCAGCTTGCAATTGAGACCTGTCATTTGCAGGTGACTCCTGCGGGAATTCTTGCTGCCGGGCTTGTGCTTCCGATTGCGTTTATGCTCTTGTCTGTTTTTGTGTTTATGGTGTTGTTTGATAGTTTGTTTTTCGCAATGTTTGGTGTCTTGCTTGGAATTTCAGCAATTATTGCGCTGCAAAAGGTGCCTGAGTATCTTGCAACGCAGTGGCGTATGAAGTCGAGCAACCAGATGGTGCTTTGTGTTTTCTACGTCGTCACATACATGCGCCACACAAGCAATCTTGAGCTTGCAATTGAATTTGCTTCAGAACATCTCGCGCCTCCGCTCAGTCTTGACTTTCGTAAAATTATTTGGGATGTGGAAAACAGCAAATTTGAAACGATTAAGGACTCGCTTGAGTCGTATTTGCACGGCTGGCGCAAGTATAACTTGGAATTTGTGGAAGCGTTCCACCTTATCGAAAGTTCGTTATACGAGACCTCAGAGGACCGTCGTCTTTCACTCCTTGACAAGTCTCTTGATGTGATGCTTGATGAAACGTACGAAAAGATGTTGCATTACGCTCAAAATTTGAAGGGTCCGATGACGCTTATTTTCATGTTAGGCGTTATTTTGCCGATTTTGGGACTTGTGATTTTGCCATTAGTGGTGAGCTTTATGGAGGGTGTTGCCTGGTATCACATCGCGGCGATGTATAACGTGGCGCTTCCGGTTCTCGTCTACTTTGTAGGAAACAATATTTTGTCATCGAGGCCGACCGGGTATGGTGAGGGCGACATTTCTGAGACGAATCCGGAGATTAAGAAGTTGCGAAATATTATTTTCAAGATTGGGGGTGCTGAATTCGCAATTAGTCCTGCGTTTGTTGCAGTTTTTGTTGGGTCGTTGTGTTTGGGTCTTGCGTTGCTTCCCTTGATTGTTCACACGGTGAATCCTGGTTTTGAGTTGCCGGTTGGCCCGTTCAAGATGCTTGACTACAAGGAGAGCAAATCGGTTGCGGGGCTTGAGATTGGTCCGTTCGGGCTTGGTGCAAGTATGCTTTCATTATTCTTCCCTGCCGCGCTCGCGTTTGGTTTTGGGTTGTGGTATCGTTTGCGCAGCAGTAATATTATCAAGATTCGTAATGATGCAAAGCAGCTTGAGGATGAGATTTATTATGCGTTGTTCCAATTGAGTAATCGTTTGGGGGATGG
>CAYXXT010000019.1:10080-16666 GCA_964469145.1 uncultured Methanosarcinales archaeon
GTAGTCGAGGATACCGTGTCGGGTCGTTTTTTCAAATTAGTGTCGGATAATATTAGCAGGCTTGGAATGAGTGTTCGGGAGGCGCTTTTTAATGACCGCGTTGGTGCACTGGTGTTTTTCCCGAGTGCGATTATTCAGAGTTCGATGAAGGTGTTAATTGAGAGCGTGAAAAAAGGTCCGTTAATCGCCGCGCAGGCGCTTCTTAATGTTGCGCGTTATGTGAAAGAGATTCACAAGGTGAATGAGCGCCTAAAGGATTTGCTCGCAGATATTATTTCAGATATGAAGTCGCAGATTGCAGGTCTTACTCCTGCGATTGCAGGGATTGTTGTTGGTATTACGTCAATGATTACGTTTATTTTGGGCAATCTGTCGAGCCAAATTCAGAATTTGGGTTCTGAGGAAGCAGGAACGAATATTGGCGCGCTTGCGAACTTTTTCGGGGACAGTATTCCAACGTATTATTTCCAGCTTGTAGTCGGAGTTTACGTCTTTCAAATAGTCTTTATCTTGACAATTTTACTTAATGGCATTGAGAATGGTTCGGACAAGCTGCAAGAACGCTATTTGCTGGGCAGGAACCTTATCAACAGCACGATTCTCTACTGTATCATCGCTGGTTGTGTTATGTTGTTGTTCAACATTATTGCAAGCCGTATTGTTGATGTCGCGCAAATAGTGGTATAGCGCGTTTATCCTAGTTTTGCGCGGTCGGCGTATTCGCGTGCAAGGTCGTGTTCTCCCGCGCGCGCGTAAGCTGACGCGATGAGGGTGTAGCGAAGCGATTGTGCTTCTGCGTTTTTGAGCGGGTGCAGTGCGACTGCGGTTGCAGCGAGGTTAGCATAGACGCGTGCGCTTCCCGGTTGTCTTGTTTCTGCAGCGAAGTTGCTGAGCGCGACTGCGATGAGTGCGAACTGGCGCGGGTCTGCTGCGTTTGCGAGGAGTCCGAGTTCGAGTTGTTTGACTGCTTCTGTTGTCTTGCCTTCGCGTTGGAGGGCGAGTGCGCGTTTGTGGTGTTCTTTTGCGCTTACCGTGAGTTTTTCAGGCAGCGTTGACACGGTTGGTGATTCCATGTACGCGTCAAGGAGGCCTGCGTCAGTCATGCCGACTTCTTTCATGATGGCTTCTGCAACCGGGTTTTTGGAGTCGTAGTATCTGACTGCGTGGAGGAGGTTGCTGACGTATCCTTCGAGGATGCGTCTTTTTTCTGTTTCTCCTTCTGCGTCTGCTTTGAAGAGTGCTGCATCTTTTTTGGCAGCGGCGAGTGCTTCTGCATCAACCTTGTTTGCTTCCATTGCTGCGATGCGCGAGTCAAGCGTTGCGAATCGTGCGAGTGCTGCTTGTTCTCGTGCTTGAGCAGCTGCTGCTTGTTCTCGTGCGTTTGCTAAGTTTGCAGCGAGTGTTTGTTCTCGTGAGTCAAAGTCGTTGATTTGTCGTTCATACCGCGCGAGTTGTGCTGCTTTTTGCTCATCAAGTTCTCGTGCTTTTACGAGTGTTGCTCGCAGTGTTTCCGTGCGTCCAAGTATTGCGCCGAGCAAATCGTATGCTTCGCGTGCTTGGTCTTTTTCCGGTGCTTGTGCAGGCTTTTTGCCTTGTTTGGCTTCTCGAATGAGGCCGAGAACGAGTTCGAGTTCTGCTTTTGTTTCAACGAGTTCGCCTTGTGCTCGCTCGACTTCGGCGGTTGCTTCTTCAACGGTTTCTCCGAGTTCTCGAACGTGTCGGTCTGATTCTGATTCTGGTCTTGATTCTGTTTCCGCTGATTTTTCAGCGGGCAATGGGGCATGTGCTCCGGTATCGCTGGTATCAAGTGTGTCTGGTGATTGTGGTGTTCCATCAGCGTCAAGTGCGGTGTGTGCTCCTGATTCTTCAAGAGTGAGTATTGAGTCTACGCTTGATGCGCCGTATGCGTGTTTTGCAAGAAGTGTTTGCGCAAATTCAAGGTTTTCTCCTTCGAGGCCGTCTTTAACGCCTTCAACGTCCATGAGTGCGAAGAATTGAGTCATGGCGTGTTCGTATGCTGCGTCTTCTGCGGCAGCGAGTGCGTTGTAGACTTTTTGTCCTGCAATGGTTGTTGGTTTGTGTTCTGTGGTTGCTCCTTCTTTTACTGCGTCGCAGAGTGCGCGAAGGTCGGCAACGACTTCGGTGAGTTTTGCTTTCTTTTCATCGGAATCTTCCGAATCTTGAGTTGCAGATGCGTTTACCGAAGCAAGTTTTTCTGCTAAGTTTTTGAGTGCGGTATTTCCGGTTGAGATTGTCGGGTCATCGAGGAATCGTTGCAATTCAGTGGTGTGTCCGGTGAGAACTTGTATTGCAAGGGTGCGGTAGTCGCCTGCGATTTCGAGAGGGAGTTCTGCGGAGATAAAAAATGTGTGCGCAACGGCGAGGAGTTCTTCGAGGAGTCGTGCGCGTTCATCTTTTTGGGCGCCTTGTCGTGATATTGTTTCTCGTTCTTGGCGGTGCGCGGAGCGTTCTCTGTCAAGGAGGTCGCGGACTTCTTGTTCTTTTCCGTTGGTTGGTGCAGATTTGTCTTTTGATTGTGCTTCATACTTGCGTATTTTTTCGGTCAATCGTTCAGCTTCTGTTTCAAGGCCTGCAATTCGTTCTGCGCGTTCTTCAAGTTCTATGGTTGCGCGTTCTTGTGCTTCGCTGAGGAGTCTGCTTGCTTTTTGTTCGCGTTCGAGTCTATCGTTAAGTTTATTGGCTTCTGTTCCGTTTTCATTTGCTGCCGCGATTGCTTCATCTCGTTCAGTCTGAAGTGCTTCTTGTTGTGCTAATAATTCATCGCGTTGTCGTTCGAGTGCTGCTTTCTCAGTTTCGAGTTTTCTCAATGCGGCTTTGTTTTCTTCGGTTTGTTTTGGTTTTTGAGCGAGTTGTGATTCGTAATGGCCTACTTTTTGGGCCAAGTCTCGGGTTTCTCTGGTGAGTTGTTCGGTGAGTTGAGCATGTTCTCTGAGTTGTACGAGTGCGCGTTCTGCTTGCGCTCGTTTCTCTGCTTCGAGTTGTTGCGCGAGTGCTGTTTTCTCATCTGCGAGTCTTTTTGCTTCTGCTTTAAGTCTGCTGACTTCTTTTTCTTTTTCAGCGATTGCTGCTTTGTCGGTTTCGAGTTGTGTGCTGACTTTTTTAACGCGGTCTGAAACAGCGCTTGGTGATTGTGCGGCGGCTGTTGCTGCTTGTGCTTGTTGTCTGAGTCTTTTTTCGATTTCTGATACTTGTCTTTTGGCTCCGTCTCGTTCTTCTTCGACTTGGGATGAGTATGCGCGGAGTCTTTCTTCTTCTGCGTGTGCGCGTTGTGCTTCGGTGCGTGCTTCTTCTGCTGCGATTCGTTGTCTGTCTGCTTCTGCTTTTGCTTCTGCTTCTGCTTTGCGCGCGGCTGCTAAGTCATCTTGCATTTTTTGCCAAGCTGCTGCGCCTGCTGCTTTGCGTGCGTTGATTCCTTCGATTCCTGCTTGTACTTCTGCTTTTTTGGCGTCTTTTCTTGCGAGATATGGGTTTTCAGGTGCATCAGTCATGGTGTTATTCCTCCAGTGCTTGGCGAACTTGTTTCGCTAAGTCATCATAATCATTGAGTGCGCTTTCGAATGCTTCTTTGAGTTGGTCGCGTTCTTTTTGTGCGCTGCGAAGGTCTGCTTTTGCAGCGGTGAGTTGGTCTTCAAGAGTGCCGTAGCTTTTTGCTGCGCGTTCGGTGTTTCCTTCGTAAGTAACGCGTAATGAGTCATGTGCTCTGCGGAGTTCGTTGAGGTCTTTTTCTGCTTGCTTTGCGCGTTCTTCTGCCCGGACAATCTCGCTTTTTGCGCCTGCTGCTGCTTCATCGATTTTACCGCTGTATTTTGCTTCTGCTGCGCTGATGCGCTGCGTTATTGTTGCAATAAGTGGTCGGAGGTATTCTGGCGCTGTTTCCGGTCGTGCAAGGTATTGGGGTAGTTTTTCGTATTCGGAGAGTTTGCGTGCTTGATCGATGACGTCTTTACGGATGACTGAGGTGAGTTCTCCTGCTTCGGGAAGTTGTTTCGCGATTGCTTCGAGTGCAGGGAGTGTTCCTGAGGTTTGGAGTGCGTCGAGTTTTGCGCGGAGTTCTTTGCTTTCTTTGCGTGCGCGTTCGAGGTCTGCTTGTGTTTTTTGGGCGGCGAGCGCGGCGTCGATGATTGTTTGAAGTTTTGCTGCGGTTTCAAGTATTGGGAGGTCGGGATAGAGTGGTGCGATGGTGTTCATTGCTTCTACTGTGTGCGCGTTGAGATCGTAGAGTGTACCTCCATCTCCGGTCGGAGATTGGTCTATTGTGCGTCTTCGGTAGTCT
The DNA here is from genome assembly GCA_964469145.1 of uncultured Methanosarcinales archaeon. Lineage (GTDB taxonomy): Archaea > Nanobdellota > Nanobdellia > Woesearchaeales > ARS49 > SURF-65. The sequence goes on from CAYXXT010000019.1 coordinate 14,375, forward strand.
GCTCTGAGCGTGTCAAGTGCTTTTTTTTGTTGTGGGGGAACCGATAGTTTTCCGTTGGTGATGCGTTCGAGGTCTGTTTCGACGCGGGGGAAAAGGGTGGTGAGAACTTCTGATTCGCCGTTGTCTTGGACGCTGGTTTCTTGGCGCGCCGTGAGTCCTTGTTGGTCAGGGGTGTAAGCGGAGATGCGTCCGCTGGTTTGTTTTGCTCTTGGTTTTGCTATTTGTTCGAATGTGTGTTTATATGTGGTGTCAAGGGCGAGTGCGTGTTCTGTTCGTTCAATTGCGTAAGGGTAGCCGCTTGCAATCATGTCAATGAGGAGTTCTTTTTTTGAAATGAGGAGCGGGAGTGCTTTTGGAGTTATGGCGTCGCGAAGCAAGAAGAGATAGGTGGTTTCTTTGCGTCGTGATTGTGCGGCGGGGTCTATGTAGCTTGCGGCGATAAGGTAGCCGTGGTCTGTGTTTTTGCCGTGGAGGCGTAAGCGATACGGAGGTCGTTTACCTTTTTCTGTTTCGTTGAAGTCTTTTTGTGTGAAAAGAGAGGGTGATTCTTCAACTTGGTTTTCGAAGAGTTGTTTGATTTTTTTGCTTGCGTTGTAGGCGCGTAGGAATCGATAGGATGGGCGGAATTCTTTGATGTCACTGAATCGTTCGGGGAATGAACCAAGGAGTGCGTCTGCGGTGTGTTGGCTGGTTGAGAGGAATGTGACGAGTGCTTCATCGGTTAGTTTTTCGAGCGTGATGGGTGTAGCTTCGCTTGGTGCGTGGAGTGCGATGAATTCGGGGAGTGCGAATGCGCGTCGTTCTTCGTATTCATTGTCTGTTGCGGGCCCGAGGAGTCGTGCTGCGGTGTAATCAGGGTCGACTTTCCAGCCGGTTGGGGGTGTGATTCCTCCTTGTCCGCCGAAGACGAGTTCGAGTATTTGTGAGATGAGTTGGGGTTGGAGTGCTGCTGCGCGGATGATGTCTGCGAGTTCACGTTGTGGTGTTGTTCGTTTGTCGATGAATGTCATATGAAGCGTGTAATTTGCAGCGCGACTATCGACACGTCGATCAACTGCTGCATAGCCAAGTGCAATCATGTTTGGGTCGTCGTTGAGTGTGGTGATGAATGGTGAGCCTGCGAATTGTCGGGAGAGTCGGTGCTCTTCCGAGAGTCCTGAATAGAAGTATCTGAAGTGAAGATCTGCTGCGCGTCTGAGTTCGGTTGCGATGACCGGGTGTGCGTTATCAACATCATTGTGTGCAGATTCACCGTCTGGTCCTCGGACAAGAAGAGTGTGTGTGAACGGGTTATTCCGCGCGTGGCTGAATTCCGCAACAGTTCGTACTGCACTGGTGTATTTTGTTGTGTCTGCGAGTTTTTGTGCGAGCGGGTGTATTTTTTGTTTTGCTTGACCTGGTGCAACTGCTTCTCTGATTTCAATGACTTCTTCTTGTGCGGGTTTTGTTTTGAGCGCGTTAAACCAAGTAGGGTCTGGGTCCATTACTATTCTTTGGTTGTGGTCTGCGCTGCGGTCAGCCCAGGGGAAGATGAGTTTCATTGCGCGAATGAGGATTGTTGGGTCGTCTCGGACGTAAGGGAGGACGAAGTCTCGGTGGTTTGGCGGCATAACTATTGTGTAGTCGACGTGTCCGCCGTTTCTGCCGTCTCCTTGTTCAGGGTAGGTGAGGGTAAGTGCGGTGTCTTTTTCGTGGTCGGTAATGACGATGCGTGCTTTGTATTCCGGTGCTTTTAAGCGCGCGTTCGGATCCGGCCATGCGAGGCGGAATCGTCCGTCTTCGAATTCTGGTGAGACAAGGATGTCGAGTCTGCGGGGCATTGCGTTGTATGCTGCTCTGAGTTTGCTTCCGCCGCCATGCACGCCGAATCTTGCGCGGAAGCTTCCGAGAAGGCCGTGAGTATAATGTTTGCTGGTGGTGAGGTGTGTGAGGAATGCGTTTTCGTCTTCAATTTTGATTTGTCTGCCGGTGACGCTGTGCAGGAGTTCTTGGGTGCTTTGCCAGCCGTAGAATGCTGAGCGGAATGTTTTGTGTGCCGTGTTGAGTCGAGTTGAGTCAACTTCTGCATCGTGAAGTGCGTGGATGAGAGTGAATTCTGGGTCGTGTTGCCAATCTGTTGGCGCTTGGAAGTACTGGCCTTTAGTTGGTGCCATTTCCATGTGGATTTCTTGGAAGACTTCTTTGATTGCTTCGGGGTGTTTGGCGGTTGCAAGGACGATGTCTTCAAGGACATTATCGTCTATTTGTGTGGTTGGGAGTGCGATGGTGAAGAGTGTGAGGGTGCCTAGAAGG
>CAYXXT010000020.1:0-7248 GCA_964469145.1 uncultured Methanosarcinales archaeon
TGCAATGATGCGGAAGTCAAACATCGCGTCTACTTGTCCGGTGGTGTAGTAGTTCGCAAAGAGTGCGTCTACTTGTGCCATGGTGTAGTAGGTGCCTGAAAGTCCTGCAATCAATGCGTCTACTTCTGCTTTGGTGTACACTTCGGTTACCGTGTAGTAGTTGGTCAAGATGTTGTCAACTTCTACGCTGGTGTAGTACGCGCTGAGTTCGCTTGCGATTAATGCGTCTACTTCTGCGATGGTGTACACGTTTGCGAACATTGTGTCGATTTGTCCTTGCGTGTAGTAGTTTGCAAACATTGCATCAATCTGTGCGATGGTGTAATAGTTTGCTGCAAGGTTGGTGAGCAATGCGTCAACTTCTGTCTTGTTGTAGACGTCAGCAACGGTGTAGTAGTTCAACAAGATGTTATCAATCTCGGTTGAATTGTAGTAGTTGCTGAGGTTGCCCAAGAGGATTGCATTCACTTGTGCCATGCTGTAGTAGTTCGCGAACAATGCGTCGATTTGCGTTGTGTTGTAGTAGTTTGCAAACATCGCGTCGATTTGCGTTGTGTTGTAGTAGTTCGCGAGGAATCCTGCAATCAAGCTGTCGACTTCTGTCTTGTTGTAGACTTCGGTCTTGTTGTAGTAGTTTGCAAGGATTGCGTCGATTTCAGTTTGGTTGTAGTACAAACTGAGGTTGCCGAGCAGGATTGCGTCTACTTGTGGCTTGGTGTAGTATGGGTCGCTTGAACTGACAACGAACGTGTCGGTGTTTTCAGGCGTTTGGACTTGCCAGCTGAGTGCTGCGTCGCGCGCGCTGAGGTAGAACACATACGTTCCTGCGGCAAAGCCGGTGGTGTCTACGGTGACAACAACGTCTTCGCTTGATTCATCGAATGCGCCGTCTGCTGCGGTCATGGTGTAGTTGCCGATGGTTGCGTTGTTCAAGAGAACAACTGCGCTTGCACCGGTCACGGTGAATGCATCACTGACTGTGCCTGACAAGGTGAGATTGTTTCCGCTCACAACAGGTGATGGTGATGCTTCAGGTCCGCTGCTCGTTGCTGCAGTGTTGTCGACAGTGAAGAGTGCGCTGGTGCTGGTGTTGCTTCCATCGTCATCGTTTGCGATGATTCGGACCAAGTACTGGTTGCTGTCCACATCGAGGGTGGTGTCCCAGTTCATGCTTCCAGTGTTGAGCGTGTCGTTGCCGATGGTGTTCCAGGTTGCGCCGTTGTTGGTACTGTATTCAACGCCGATTGCGACTGGCGTGTCATTGACTGCCGGGTCGCTTGCGGTCCAGGTAATGCTGACCGTTCCGCTCAGGTTTTCTCCGCCTGTTGGGAAGGTGACTTGCACTGCGGGCAAGACGTTCAAGACGGTTGCTTGAAGCGTGTCTGGTGTTGCCGCAGTATCATCGTCGGTAACGGTCACGGTGACCGTGTAAGATGATGGGTCTACATCATTATCGTAGTTGTGTGTTGCGTTAAATCCGCTGGTTTGAACGCCGTAATTGGTCGAGCTTCCATCGTTCCAGTCAATGATGACTGAATGCGTGTCTGCGCTTCCTGCGTCGGTCCAAGTCGGAGTCACGGTAAGGGTTTGACCTTCGCTGATTGTTTGGTCAATTCCTGCGTTGACGACTGGTGCGACGTTGTTGACGGTCACAACAGTAGTGTCTGCATTGTTTCCTGCATCGTCATCGGTTACGGTGACAACGACGTTGTATCCTGCGTTGTTGTCTGCGTACGTGTGGGTCGCAGAGAAGGTTACTCCAGCAGTGACTGCGCCGAGGTTCTGAACTGGTGAGCCATCGCCCCAGTTAACGGTTGCGTTGTGGCTGTCGTTGGTTCCGACATCAGTGAAGCTTGCGTTCAAGGTGACGAGGTCGCCTTCGTTGACGGTGAAGTCAGCGCCTGCGCTAGTCACTGGGTTGACGTTTGAAACAACGACATTTGAGGTGTCATTGTTCTGTTGACCGACATTGTCGGTGATTCGAACTTGTACAAGGAAGTTTCCATCATCCGTGCACGGGAAGTTTGGTGGCACTCCTGCTGACGTTTCGTTGTATTCGAATGTTCCGTCGTTGTTGAGATCCCAGTCTGTGCTGAGGATGCCGCTTGTGCTTCCATCGCTTCCTGCGCTGCTGAGTGCAGTAGGTGTTGCTTCGTTGCACGCGTATGGTCCGTTTGCTTCTGCTACGGGGAGAATGCTGTCAAGTGAGAAGACTGCGTCTGAAGCGTCTGATAAGTTGACGGTTCCGTCTGCAACATCAACGAGTACTTGGGTGAGGTTGCTTTGGAGTCCTGCGGTGTTCCATGTGTAGCTGCCGTTGTTTGCAACGTCAGTTGCGATGGTGTTCCATGCAAGGCCGTCAACAGTGTATGATAAGTCAACGAGCAAGGTATCCACGACATCGTTTGCAGTCCAAGTGATGACGACATTACCGGTGAGGCTTTCTGCGCCGTTCGGGAATGTTACCGAAACAGTTGGTGCAACGTTGTTGACAGTGACTGTCATGGTGTCGGTTGCGGTGTTTCCTGCGCCGTCGGTTACTTGGAGGCTGAGGTTGTAGGTGCCATCATAGGTTGAGAGGATGCTTGCATTCGGGGTGAACGTTGGGTTCGCTCCGAATGCGTCGTCAAATCCGTCTCCGTCAAAATCCCATGCGTAGGTGAGGAGCACTACTTCTCCGAATGGATCGGTGCTGCCGGTTACGTTTAGGACTGCGATTCCGTTTTCATCGATGGTTACATCGCCGCCGTTTACTGCGGTTGGTGCAGTGTTGTCAATTGCGAAGAATGCGTCAGTGGCGTCAAGGACGCTGACGGTTCCGTCGTTTGCGATGACGTTGATAGTGACGTTGAGGTTGTTGATTGAGCTCGTGTCCCAGGTGATGCTGCCGTTGTTTGCGGCTCCTGCGACAATTGTGTTGTTAGTGATTCCGCCGTCAGTGCTGTATTCAACAGTGATGGTTAAATTGTCATAGACATCTACTGCGCTCCAGCTGATTGGGACGTTGCCACGGAGGTATTCTCCGCCGTTTGGTGATAAGACATTAACAACTGGCGGCGCGTTTGCGACGTTCACGGTTGCCGTGTCGTTTGCAGTGTTGCCTGAGTTGTCAGTGACTTGAACGTTGATAGTATATGCTCCTTCTTGTGCGCAGTTATATATCGGTGCTGCGCCAGGGGTTTCAAAGACGCCGTCGTTGTTGAAGTCCCAGGTAATGTTTGCGATGCCTGATGTTGCATCTGAACTGCCGGTGCTGTCCGTTGCAGTGCTTCCTGCTTCGGTGCATGCATACGCGCCGTTTGCTTCTGCTACTGGTGCAGTGTTATCGACGGTGAAGAATGCGTTGCTTTCGTCGGAGTCGGATGCGATAGAAACGAGGAGTCGGTAGAGTGATGAGTCGCCGCCTGCGGTCGCGGTGTTCCAGGGGAGGGTCGTTCCGCCGGGGATTGCGTTACCGATGACGGTGTAGGGTCCGGCGTCATTAATTCGCCAGGACACTTGTGCGACTGCGGCCGCACAATCTGTTGCATTAAGCCAGGTCCAAGTAACGGTCGTGTTTCCTCGGAGGAATTCAGTTCCATCAGGGAACGTGACATCTCCAATTTCACATGGCGCTGCTTGTGCAGTGACTGAAAGCATTGCGATTAAGAGCGCAAAGACTAAGATTTTTCCGACGTTTTTCATATGGACCCCTCCATTGTAGAGACTATGATATTTTTTCTGTCAGCGCGCTGACTTAAATAGTTTTGGTTTTGCGCTGTCTGGAGTAAGTGATGAATAATCGTACTATTTTTGAAATGTACGTCGTGAACTTACTTCCCAAACCGTCTCTCTCGCGCGTTATATTCCTTCACGCACGCGACTAAATCTTCTTTTTCCATTTCTGGCCAGAATTTTTCAATAAACATGAGTTCAGAGTAAGTTGCCTGCCAGGGTAAGAAGTTTGATGTGCGTTGTTCTCCGCCTGTTCGAATAATCAAGTCGGGGTTTGAATTCAGCCACAAGTGTGAGCTGAGTGTTTCTTCATTTATCGTGTTAGCATCTATTTTTCCGTCGGCAACTTCGTGCGCAATTGCTTTTACTGCGTCAATAATTTCTTCTCGCCCGCCGTATGCGATTGCCATGTTGAATCGTCGCGGCTTATTCTCTTTAGTCGCGTCCATCACGCGTTTGCACAAGTCCTGCAATTCAGGAGGCAGCATGTGGAGTCGTCCAATAATATTGTAGCGGAGTCCGTGTTTTTGTAATTCGGCCAATTTTTCAGGCGCAAGCAATCGCTCCATTTCATCTTTGAATATTTTCATTAAATAGTCAAATTCTTCTTTTGGTCGATTAAAGTTTTGAATGGAAAAACAATATGCGGTTACTTCGTCGATGCCGAGTTCTTCGCACCAGGTGAGGAAGGTGCGCAGCTTTTCCGCGCCCCATTCGTGGCCTTTCCAAGGTTTAAGCATGAGTCGTTTCGCAAAGCGTCTGTTGCCGTCGAGGATGATGCCGATATGTTTGGGAACGGTTGTCATAGAAGTTCAATCAGTCTTAATTTGTTCAAAGAGGTGGAGGAATTGTTCTTGGCTGAGTTTGAGTCCTGCTTCGAGGGTTGTGTTTGCAAGTTTTTTGGCAGTCGCGTCCTGTTTCTCTTCTGGCGTAAAGGCGAGCAGTTGGGTGAGTGTGTGGTCGCAGAGGAATCCTTCGTTGAGTTGCAGCGCCACGTTTTTCGTGCCGGAAGTAACTTTTTTCTCGCCTAAGTGTACGTTAATCAGTTCACTTTTAAGCACGTCGCCGTCGTGCACGAATCCGTGATTCTTTAATTCAGAAATGACGAGCGCGAGCACGCTCTCTTTATACCCTGCGGGTAAAACAGTCGTGTGTTCAGAATACCGTGTCAGTGGCTGCATTTTCCCCAAGTATTTGGTCACGCGTTGTCGTGAGCCCCAAGGCGTCCATTCGTTCTCGACAAGGTAGGCGTATTTTTTGCCTTTGATGTTTTTGACGCGAACAAACATGAAGAGTAGGCACTAGTTGTTGAATTTAAAGGTTGTGAAAAAAGAGTTTACTTCAGTTCTTTCGCTTCTGCCTTGATTTTCTCGGCGTCTTTTGCAATGCGTTTTGCTGCTGCAATGAGCGTTTTCCGTGGGTCTGCGCCGTCGGTTTCAAGGGTGAAGCGTGGGACTTCAATGAGTGGGTGTTCTACTGCGTATGCTGCGGCTTTGACGTGTTCGTCGCCGTACAATTCCTTGCGGATTGCATTCGATAAAGTGTGTCCTTCGCCTTTGAGTTCGAAGACGATTTTGTTCTTTTTTTCCTCGATGATTGAGACTTCCATAGGTGTACTTCCAAGGGGGTTGTTTATAAAGGTTGCGCTATCCGGGGCACACGTGTTGCATGAATGTGCAGTATTCTATCTTGCCTGCGACTTGCGCAACTGCAGCTATTGCGGCGGTTTCAATGCGTAAGATTGATCGTGCAAGGCTCACTTTTTTGACTCGTTCGTAATCGTTGTGCAGCGTTTGAAACTCCTCATCACTAAAGTCGCCTTCTGGCCCGACGATAATCAACACTCGGTCTTGCGGGTTGATGGGTTCTGGGTGTCGAATGAGGGGTATTCCGCTGGAATGGCACATGAAAACATGGGTGTATTTGTCGAATGTTTTGATTAAATCGGCGAATTTCATAGGCGAAGTCACAATAGGCACCAGGCTTCGCTCACTTTGGCAGGCTGCTTCTTGTGCTATTCGTCCGAGTCGTTCTATTTTGGCAGGTCTCGGGTCTACTACTGACCTATCAAAAATGACTGGAACAATAGTGCCTACTCCTAATTCGCTCACTTTCTCAACGAGAACATCGATTCGGTCGCCTTTTGGCACTGCGGTGGCAAGGGTTATCTTGACGTGTGTCTCGTGCTCTGGTGCCTGGGTGCTATTGATGTAGAGCTTTCCGGCCCTCACTTTCTCATCGTAATGGCCTTCATAATCTTGTCCTTTGCCGTCGAACACGCGGATTGCATCGCCATCCTTGAGGCGAAGCACTTTCAGGTGCCTAACTTGGTCAGCACTCAGCGTGACTGTTTCGTACTCTTTGGCGTCTGGGCAGTATAGGCGAGCTCTCACTTTTCCTGAAGAAACTTCGCTATTTTCACCCTTTTCTTTCCCCATGTTCTTCATAAACAACTGCTTCTTTTTATGCTTTGCGCTTCACGAACGAGAACAAGTGCCTAATTTCGCCTGTCTTTCGTCGATTTCTTCGCCTTCTGCCTGCTATTCGTTCATTTTCCCATACTATGAGCTCTCACTTTTCACGAATAAACTCGTCGTTTTGAGCCTCATTGGTGCCTTCGTAGTCATTTTGGCTCGTGGTGTGGGGGCTGCTCGGGCGTTCGTTGTTGTGATTTTCAACCATTTCCGTCATTATTTTAGGCACCAGTTCGCATTTTTTTGTTGCGTTATTGCGTCATCGGTTTGTTTTCGGCTGCTTTTTTCAAGTCACTTCTTTGCCTTGTGGTGCCTGGTCGCGCGGCGTTTTTTCGGTGTTCTTTTGGCGTATTTTCTGGCGTTTTTTTCAGCAGCTCTTTTTTGCCGTTTTGGGTGGCTTCTTGTGCGTTTTTATTGGTTTGTTGTGGGTCTGTCCTGGGACGTTCGTCAGGTGTTCTTGGGTCTATTCTGTCATAGTCTTGAGATAGTCTTGAGACTATCTCAGTCCCACTGGTTTATCGTCGATAAATGGTCTTGAGACGGTCTTGGGATTGTCTCGATACTGTCGCGGGAGCGTCTCAGGACTGTCTTGGGATGGTCGTAGTCTCGTTTATCGTCGGTGAGTATTGGGAATATGTTGGGAATATGCGTTGGGATGGTCTTTTTTCTGGGATTGTCTCGCATTTTAGGATGGTCTCAGACACTATTTTAACGAAAAAAGCGCGCAAAAAATTCACGGTGGGACGGTCTGAGACGGTCGTAGTCCTGGATAGTCCCTGGGACTGTCCTGCGACTGTCCTGGGATGGTCTAACCAAAAGGTATTTAAATCAGCGTCGTTTTCCACCAAGTATGTTTGACTTATTCGGCTACGGAAAGCAAATTGAGCAAATCGACCAGTCGGTCGCTGACTCGTTTCAAAAGGTCAAAAAAGATACTGATGCGCTCTACCAATGGGTGAGCTTTTTGCACCAGGAAAACCAACAGTTAAAGGACCAAAATCACGTCCTGCGCCGCTTGGTTGATGAACAAAAACTCACGTTGCACGAGTTCCGCGTTGCC
>CAYXXT010000020.1:7258-16381 GCA_964469145.1 uncultured Methanosarcinales archaeon
TGCCGTTCAGCACATGCCGAAAACGCCGGCCGAAATCAAGGCGTTAGTTGACGCGCATTATTCTCTTGAACCGCTTCTTGGGCGCATGCGCCACATTGAGCAAAAAATTGATGCTATTGAGCTCCGCAGAGAGCAAAGAGCGCACGCACTCCACCCTTTGGAGCAACATTCTCCTAGTGTTCACACTCAACAGCACGCTCCTGCGCCGTCGATGAGTAAAGCGGAGGAAGCAAAGTCTGCGCTGAAGGAAAAATTGATTCGTAAGCTCGCGCGCAACAGCAAGGATTACATCAAAAATCTCGTCCTCGGTCTCGTGCACAAGTACAACCGCATGGGTGCGCTTCAGTTGCGCGAAATTATCGTCGAAGAGCAAGGTCTTTGCAGCAAGTCAAGCTTCTACCGCATTCTCGAAGAGATGGAATCTGAGCGCAGTTTGCAGGTCGTTTCCGACGGCAAGCACACGATTTACATCGCAACCGCGCAGCACGACAATAAGCACACTTGATTTTTCTCAAAATTTTTCCAAAAAATTCGGGAACGACCGGAACGTTCAAACGTATTTCGCCCGTTTTTTCATCGCGTCAATTTTTCGTCGATAAAATTCTATTTTTTTCAACACCCAAAACCATTTAAACCCAATCCGTTTTCTAAATTTCAACATCAAACGGGGTGGTCCTCATTCGAACCGAACAGCTTTTGCTGTCGAGTGAATCCGTTGTTGTACGCCAGAAAGTCGCGCAAGTGCTTGAGTGCATGCGCGATGAGCTAGACGATCATCGTTTAGCCATCAACGAGAACACGGCAGAGCAGGCTTCAGCGTACGAAGCGTTAGCAGAGTTGAATCGTCGTATGGACGTTCTTCAGGAACGAATCGATGAGTTGGCACTGCTCGTGAAGGGCGAGCCGGTCGAGTTGTCGTTCAAAGTGGAACCGCTTTCTCAGAAGGAGAAGGAAGTGTTTGCCGTGCTTTACAACGTGACGGAAACGCAGCCGTACGCGTCTTACGAACAGCTTGCGCGCAAGTGTTTGTTGAGCAAAGAGCAAGTGGCGACAGCTTTAACGTCTATCGTGCAGAAGGGTGTTCCTATTGTGAAAAAGCATGATGGCAACGTGGTCTTCGTCACTTTGGACTTGGTGTTCCGTCAGGTGCAGGCGAAGAAGAACCTGGTTGGTTTGGATGCGCCGCTGACGTGCTGGATCCGCTGACGTCTCGTAATTTTTCTTTTTTAATCTCGTTTTGCAGTTTCTCGAGGATGGTGAAGCTCAAATCGAGGTGGTTTTTGAGTGCTGTTTCTGCCTTCCGGAATGCTGCTTCAACAGTCGGCCCATTGAGCTCATAGCCAACCACTACTTTTCCCGAGCTGACAAAGCTTGTTTTTTTCAGGATTTGTAAGTCGAGCCAGCGGTGCAAATAGTCGTACATCGTTTGTCGTTTGATGCCTGCATGCAAAGCCATTTCTTCGACGGGCATGACGGCGGTTTCGGGTGTTCGTTCTCTGTTCGCGACCTTCTTGCGTTCATTCAGCTCGAGAAGCAGCGTGTGCATTTTGGCCGACCCGTCTTTTTTTCGTGGAAGGAGGCCGAATCGTGCGAGAAGCACTTTGCTGAGTTCGTGGACGTCGTTGCCGTTTGGTTCTGCGTGTTCGAGGAGGAATTCCATGTGGTTCACCTATTTTTCGTTGTTCGTAGTTTGTCGTCGGTAGTTGGCCACAAACCAAGAACTTCAAACCACAAACTCGTTTAAGTATTTTCCGATAACGCCTGTCCAGTGTCGGGCAAAACTGTTTCATTTTTCAAATTTCGCTAAAAACTTTTCATCATTATTTTCCAATCATTTTTTTCGTGAGAGAAAACAGGCTTTTTTCGCATTAGAAGCCCGTGGCAAGACTTTTTTTGAAAAGAGGTCTCTCACATCAAACAAGTGTGCGTTCTCGCGCATTTTTTCGCGCTAATTCAGCCATTTGACCGACACTTTTCGCAACCTGTGTGCCAAACTTTCAACCACCAAACCCTCGTTTTCTCCGATTTCTCCGTCGGTGTTCTGGTTTTCCCGGACTTTCTGCGATTCTTCCGACATTTGCGGTGAAGGGGTTCTTGGCCAATACCCAAGGTTCCACCCCAAACTTTCGCATCTCTTGCACGAATGCGCTCTTTCTCCGATTTTTCCTGACACTTTTGTTTACCTTGTTTTCTTGCCATTTCAGGCACTTTAAGTTTCGCACCACTTTCTCCTCGTTTTCAAAATTTCGAGTGTCTCTTTGGGCTTGTTTGGTGGCTTTTTTCGCGGTTGTGAGTGGGGGCAAGAGTGGCGTAAAGCGCGCAGAAATCAGCGCGCAACTTGTTTTTTCAAATTCTCTTTTTTTCGTTGACTTGCATTCTTGTTTTATCGCTGTCTGTTGTCGTTATTTTCATCATTTTTCGTTCGAACATTTTTTTAGTTATCTCATCAGTTCATTTTTCTTTTTTTCAGTCGTAACTTCTCACTTTTTCATCATTTTCTTTCCGCTCTATTTTTTGTTTTCATTTTAATATTTCATTTCACCATTTACAAAATAGACGTCACAAAATAATCTTTCTTTTTTTCAGCTCCTGATTTATTTTTCAGTTTCTCTATTTAACAACCTATTTTTTCTAATCTATTTTTCGTAGTTACATCAAATGTCTCACTTTTGGTTCAGTTGTATTCGTCAAAAGTGAGCGTTGCAAGAGCAGGTGTTTTCGAGCAGTTTCTGGCGTTTTGCCAGACGCAAACGTTCATTTTCTGGTGCCTATTTCGCCCTTTCTTTTTGGCGTTCATTCACAATCATTCGTGAGTGTTCGTGATGGGGGTATTGGCGTTATGGGGTGGGCATAATTTTGTGCTATGGGGTGTGGGCTAGATTGGGCAAACGGAGGCTTTGCTGTGGGCCTCGAATTCTGCTCAGAGGCGGGGTCTCAGGCGCAAACGTGCTGGTTTTCCTTCATAGAAAGTGAGTGTGTTCACGAACAAATGCGCAGGTTAGGTTTTGAACCTGGTTGCAGCGCATTTCGGTGGTTTGTTCAGTGGCCAAAGTGGTGTTTGTATCGTGAGTGTTCGTGGATAAAACAACCAAATAGTAGGCACTATGCGTTCTGGGTCATTTTGCGCGTGCGTGTTCGGCATCGTTTGGTGTGTCTGCAATAGTGTGAAGTGTGCAAAAGTGAGTGTTCGATTTTCTGGTGCCTAAGTTGTGCGAATTCTTTATGTAGTGGTCTCTTTTTTTCAAGAGTTATGCATGAGTTTCGTTATACGGTTGGTCTTCCTGAAGTGCTTGTTCGTGCCGCGATAGCGCCGTGGTATAGAGTGACTCATCGTCGGACGGATTTGTTTTTGGAGGAAGATTTATTTTTGTTCAGCGGCGTTTGTGCGTCGTATATTTGGCTAAGCGAGCGCGAAGGCAAGCTGTGGGTGTTTCGGGATGAGGGGGCGTTGTTGCCTCGTTGTGTCGACGATTTTGTGCGTAGTGAGGGTGTTGTGTTGACGGGCGAGGTAGTGTGCGAGGGGAGTAGTGCGCGGGAGCAGTTCAGGCGAAGTAACGCAGAGGATAGGTTCGTTGCCTGGGCAGATAGTTCTTTTGAGGCGGCAAAAAAGGTGCTCGACGAGGAAATGAGGCGGTATTATCGTCGTTCTCGAAAGTGAGCGTGTTCTTCACTCATCTTGTGTGGTAATAAAGCCTTTTAAAGAGTTCTTTCTGTTTATATTGTATGGAAGAGGAACAGCAGGGAGAACACCATGTGCGTCCTGTTGCTGTTCTTTTTATCGCGCTTCTTTCAATTGGCGGCCTCTTATATTTGGGCTTTCAGGCGAATGTCGCATCAGGTGTCACGGGAAACGTTGCGGCCGAATCATATGCGTCGTGTTGTACAACGCAGGAATGGCGTTCTTCATCAACTGGCTTTTCGCAGGGCTTTTCATCGACGAGAAGTGTCTTGTGCGGCGCGCATGAGTTAAGCGAAGCATGCTGCATTCGTGACGCGGCAATGCGTAGCAGGTATCCTGTTCGTTTGATTGGCGCGAAGGAAGGCTATTGTTCAAAGGATGCGCCAAAGAAGGAGTATCCGTCAAGCGTTCCTCGTGGCCAGCGTTTTGATGTGTGCTGTTCAGTGCAGACGTGGAAGCACGCTCCGACGGGTTACGCACAAGGGTTAGCGCAAACGTTTACGGGCTATTGTGAAATGTTTGAAACCGCAAACCAGTGCTGTGTTCGTTCAGGCAAGGACTTCACGGGTTCATCGTCAGTTCGTTTGATTGGTTCTAAGTTGGGCGCCTGCGGCGGTCCAGTTCCGCAGACGAGTTATCCGATTTGGGTTCGGTAGAAATTAGTGTTCTCGTACGCGAGGTTTTTTCTTTCTGTATTCCGCACGATGCTAATCTGCTCGTCCGTACTGCTCTTCAAGTTTGAGAAGGTCTTCTTTTGCGCTTTGAATGGCGTTTAGCTGTGCTTGCAGCTCTTTTGCGTGCGAATCAAACTCTTCTAGTAGTTTCCTAATCAGAAGGTCTGCTTGGTGGACGTTGTCGTGTAATTCTTCAAGGTAGTGAATGAATTCCCTGAGTTTTTCTCCTGCTCCGTTGAGCGTGCGCTCTTTGATTTCGCGAATAAGCTCGTTGATCTTGGTGTCGAGTTTTCCGCTTTCGTCCTCAATCCAAAGCCCGGTATTGCGAATGTTTTCCCATTGTCCGAGTTCACGAGCGAAGATTGTTTGTTTTTGATCGCGTGATGCGAAGTAGGCGATTTTTGCGTTGACGAGAGGAAGCATTGAGGTGGTAAAGCTGAACCATGGAAAGAAGGCGCCGCGCAGTGAACTGAGGATGCGGATTGCGTCCTCGTCTTTCTTTTCTGTACGGACTTTCTTTAATGCAAAGAGATGTTGGTTCAAAAATCCTGCTCTCATGTCTTACCCAACATAACTAATATCTTTCTTGTCCTTGAGTTCTTTTGCTTTGCTTGCTTGGTCGAGCATGCCGCGGAGTTTCGTTTCAAAGACTTCTGCTTGTTTTAACAGTGGTGCATAATCAACTTTGAGTCCTAAATAGCGATCAAGGAGTTCGATGATTTTAGCTGCTGCTTTTGAGTCGGGTAGTTGTGAGTGTGTTTCTGCGAACAAGCAGCAGACATCGTATTTCTCAGCAGGAGCCTTCATCAGCAACGCCGAGCTGACTCCGACGACGATTCCTTCGCCTAAGCAGTCTATTCCTATTTTTTCAAACGCTTTGCGGTGCGTAGGGTTTGATGTGTAGAAGTATCCGCGGGTTTCGCGTTGTTCTTGCGAGCCGACTCCTTCAGTTGAGATAATTTCTTCTGCGCCGACTTGTTTTGCAACAGATAATATCAAATCAGCGGTTTTCCATTCTTGTCCGTGGATTGGCGCGATGGAGTGTATCATGACTAAATCATATTTCTTGTTGTAATAAATGCCGACAGGGTCGACGAGTTTGCAATTATGGATTGCAAGTGTCGGTACTCCTTCTTCGAACCAGTATTTGCCGATTTGTTCGCATTGTAAGTGGTCGACTAAGAATCCTGTTGCAATCGTGCTGACGAGTCCGAAGCCGGGGAAGCCGACAACGACTGTTTTCGCTTTGACTTTTTTCGTGAGCGAGATGACTGCTTCCTCTTTTGTCATGGTTATCACTGGGCGAGCGCTATTTAAATAGGTTTGGTTTTGTGCAAGAACGCCTGTATGTTCGTCATGTACGCGAAACTTATTTATAGAACGCGTCCAATGGAAAATGAAAAGGTGACGGAAAAATGAAAAGTTCAGGTGTGTGGATTGTGGTGCTCGTGTTTGCAGCAGTATTGGGTGTTGGCATGTTGGGTGGTGGCTTAACGGGTCAGGCGTCTGGTGCAAATTTGCCGGTAACAAACGGGACGGTGTTAAGCGTGATGGCGGCTCTTCTCGCAATCGCAGTGCTTATTGTCGCAGGCGTTCAGCAGGGTCGTCTTGACCATTAGGGAAATAGTTTTTCGATTGTTTCTTTGAGTGCGTAGCCGATGAGTGTTCCGCCAATCATGCTGAGTCCTGCTGCTGTTTTTGACCAGCCGTAATTCGAGTCTACTTTTTGTTGAAGGCGGACTGCCAGTTCACGGAGGTGGCTGTTTTCTTTCGTGAGTGCTCTTCGTTCCTCGATGTTTTCTGCGTGGTCGAGTACGTCGAGGAGTGCTTGTTTTGCAGTGGTGTATCCTTTTCCCGAGGTGAGTTTGGTGATGAATGAGGAGAGCCAGGGGTCGGTGCTGGGCTTGGTTGTTGGGTTCCAGAGTGTTCCTAAGTGGGCGTGTGCAAGGGTTATGCCAAGTGCGTGCAAGTCCATTTTGGCGTTTGGGGGTTTGCCGCTCATTTGGTCGGTGTTCATGTAGGGGATTGAGCCGAGGTGTGTTGGGCTTGTTTGGCTGCTTTCGAGGTTTGGCGTGTAGGCGCGTCCGAAGTCGCAAAGGATGATTCTTCCTTCGGACGAGAGGAGGACGTGTCGTGGTGCGAGGTCCATGTGGTGTATTCCTTTTGTGTGTGCGTCGTTTAGCGCGTGAAGGATTGATCCTGCGATTGTGTATGTTTCTTGCGGGGTGAGTGGTTTTTCTTTGAATTTGTCTTCAAGCGTGCGTGGGCAGGCGGGGGCAAGGACGAGGTATGGTGAGCCGTAGTGGTCGCCGATTGCGCAGACGGTTTGGGTGTTTTTGCTTGAGAGTTTTGCAAGCATTTTTGCTTCGTGAATGAGTGTGTCTTCTGTTCCGCATTGTCCGATTTTGATGGTTCTTTCCGCTCCGTGCGGGTCGGTTGCGAGGAGCACGTGGCCGTCAATGCTTGCCGCGCGTGCGAGTGTCTTTACAACGGTGTAGTCGCCAATGCAGGCGTTTTGGTAGTGGTTGTTCATGGTGCTCTTTGTTTTTTGAGGCTTTACATGTGTTCGCTTCAATTTCTAGCAAAGTTTCCAAGCCCGTCCGTGACTGTTCCAAGAATTTCACCCCAATCTTCTAAAAGCGCACGCGTCTTATGTTTGACATGACACTTGAATCTGAATTGGGTGCGGCAAATGATGTCGCGAAGAGGAACATTGAGCGTTCGTTGTCTCTTGAGCAGGCGCTTTTTACGATAGAGGCAGATGTCTCTGAATTTTTGAAAGGGAAGCTGCCGGAAATTCCAAAGCGTAAAGGTCCCGCGGAGAGCGTGTATGCGCAGCTGCACGAGTTCAGTCGGGCGTATCGCGCGCTTGAGTCGGTGAAAGAGTTTTTGCCGGTGGCGACGCAGCAGAGTCAGGCTGCGCAGTGGTATGCGTATGGCAGGAGGCTTGCAAGGACGGGGTCGCCGGGTCACGCGCATGATATGTTATCGAAGGCGTTTTATGGGACGTTTCCGATTCAGTATCGGTTTTTTGGCTCGCTTTTGCTGCACTGGGGGGAGTGTACTTTTTCGCTTGCGGGCGAGAAGCAGCTTCGTCTTGATGTCGCGTCTGAATGGGTGCCCGTCTTGTATGTGGTTGCGCAAACTGAGTTTGCGAAGAAGGTTGAGGCGCAGATGTTGCGAATGGCAGTTGAGTCGCGGGATGGTGCGCTTGTTCGCGGCGCGCATAGTGCGCTATCAAACATGTATGAGCGTTTGAAAAACGAGAAGTTTGCGCGGTATCACGCAGGTGAAGCGAAGAAAATTTAGTAGTCGCGTAAGCCGTCTCGTGCGATGCGTCGAATGACGTTTCGTGCGACGTGTTGTGCTTCGTAGAGGTTGATTATGCCGCTATTGTCTTGGTCGATTAAGAGGTATGCTTTTTGGCGTTGTGCTTGGTTCATCGAGCCATAGTCTGCTTCTGCAAGGCCGAATTCTTTTGCGATGAGGTCTGCAATTTCTCCGCCGGGCGTTTGGATGCGAATTTCTCCGCCGCTGGTTTTGAACGTGTCAGTGTACATGTTGGTGTGTTGGTTGTAGGCGCGTTCGCTTGCCTGAACAGTGTTGTTTTGGTAGGGATATGCGCCGGTGCCTTTTTGAACAGATAAGGTGAGGTAGCCGAGTCCTGCTGCTGCAAGGGCGGTGAGGATGAGTGCTTTTCCCGGCGTGAGGGGTGCGGCTGCCGGTGTTCCGCCTGCTGCGCCTGTTGCTCCGCCGCCTGCGGGTGCTCCGCCTGGTGTTGGTCCTGGTGCTGGGGCGGGTGCTCCGCCGGTTGCTGCTGCCATAGTTACCACCTAATAGGGACTACTATTTAAACCTTTCGGCGTCCTCTAGTAAGTGGGCTAGCGAAATCAATTTAATGCCAAAACGGGCGTCATTGGGTCATGGACGAGATAGTGTTTGAAAAGAGGCTGGGGGAAACTGAGCTAACGGAGCTGTTGCAAAACATTCGTTTTCGCGGTCTTTACGATAAGGAGGGGAACCAGTTAAAGCCGTACGCGAATGCCAAATTCAGCGTGGTGGCAGTGCACCCGCCGACGTACCCGACGAGCTTCCCTCAATTGATGCACAACTTGCGTCCCCAGCCATTATTCACCGCCCAGCCAACTATCTATAAGACTCAAACAGATATGCTCGCAACAGTCGAAACATTTCTCAATACGCTCAATAAGAGTATTCACACGCTCGGATTTGAAGGCATTCAATACGACTGGAAAGGGCGGGGCAGGTTCCATGTGCTCCCGCCGATTGTTGAAAAGCACAGTTACCCGCTAAAGAATGGCTTTTTCGACCTCACCAAAATCGCTCAGCGTTTTAAGGGTAAGTTTGTAAAGGACGCAAGGGGCAACTTGCATGAGCTTTCCGACAAAACGCTCCGCAACTATTACGTTGACGAGGAAAGCAAGGTTTCCTATCTGAACGTGTTCAATCATAACGCGGAGCTTATCAATTACGGTTTGCGTTTTAACGGCGCGAATGACTTTTACATCATTTGCGACGGCCCTCACCGAATCGACTACGCGCTGGAATATCTCAATAAGCAAGTCAACGTGATTCTTGTCGAGTCCGATGACCTCCTCCCATACTACGCGTTTCCAATGCCGTTTCGTCCTGCAACGCGCCTCTCAAGTAAGGAAGCGGAGCGGATGTATCCAAAGCTCGAGCGGGACAAAGTTCACCTCTTCAACGACATGCTCAAGAAAGTGCTGCATTATGACTGGACGCAAGGGG
>CAYXXT010000021.1:0-755 GCA_964469145.1 uncultured Methanosarcinales archaeon
CAAGAGTACAATCAGGCCGAACCCTGGGCCGTTGGGAAAACAGTTCGGAAAGGAAGCGCCGAAAATCATGAAGCTCATCAGTAACGCAAACGCCGACCAAATCAGCACCCAGCTTGCAAAAGAGGGCAAGTTTACCGTGCACGAGGCGTCAGAAAATACGCACGTGCTCAATGCAGACCACTTAATCATCGACCGTCAAGTGCCAAAGCACTTAATTGAGATGTCGTTTAAGGGCGGTTTCATTTATCTCGACACAACGCGGGACAAATCATTAGAAGCGGAAGGTTTCGCAAGAGAAGTCATGCGTCGTGTTCAGCAAATGCGTAAAGATGCGGGTCTCAAGAAGTCTGATCAAATCACACTCTACGTCAAAGTTGACGAAGAACTTAACGCAATGCTCGCTCCCTGGTCTGAAAAAATCCAAGAGAAGTGCGGCGCGAAAACGGCAAAGATGGGCATAAGCGAGCCTGCGCGAAAGCACGAGCACGAAGCGCAAGAAGACATCAAGGGCAAGCAAGTCAACTTCTTTTTGGATAAGGCGTGAATACGTCATCTCCCAATCATCACCGCTCTTGGTGAAAACTCGAGTAGCTCATCAAGGTCAGTCATGAGTTTTGCAAATCGTGCGCGTGTAACGCAGGTGTTTCCTTTTTTCGCATACGGGTCGTGGAATCGCACGTGTTTTGAATCGACTCCGGTGACGGTTATCCAGTGTGGGCTTTCGATTTTGTGCAGTCTGCGCATGTGTATCATGA
>CAYXXT010000021.1:765-9322 GCA_964469145.1 uncultured Methanosarcinales archaeon
ATGACGAGCGGAACTTGGTCGTTCTTTAGTGCGGTTGCTAGGTGGTGAATTTTTGGTTCGTGCGGGATGAGCCGCATGCCGTATTTTTTGGCTTGGCGAAGGAGCGCGCGTGCGGTTATTTTGCTGACTCGTGCGTTCTCTTTTGTTGCGATTTTGCCGATGCGCGTGAGTTCTCGCCGTGAGCAAATGACCGTTGCGCGAAAGCCTCGTTTGAGTGCCGAGTACGCGAGTCCTTGGGGCAGACATCCGGGGATTCCGATGCCGTATGATTCTCGCCAGATTTCGAACTCAGTCTTGCAGGACATTTTCACAGCCGTAAAAGTACCCATTGCCATGAGCAAACACGCAGGGTCGCATGTGAATGATGTTGTTTGTTTCCAAAAGGGGATGCGTTTCATAACTGCTCCACGATTTTTTTGTAGTGTTTTACCTGTTCGAGAAGCGGCTCAACTGCGGCGAGCGGGTCGTATGATTTCCCGATTTGTTGGAGTTGTTCTTCGGTGGTTCGCGGCGAGAGCAAAAGTGTCACAAGTGTGAACAACGGTTGCGCGGCGAGTTTTGTTCGAATCAAGTCATCGTTCTCGTTGAGGTGGATTCTCTGCTGTTTTACACCGGAGAACATCCGAATTGGTCCTTTGTTGAACGTGTTGAAGTAGCTGAGTCCGGGCGTCGCGATTTGTCCGATGAGTGCGAGTTTTGTCGTAATCCTGCGCTCTTGACAAATTGCTTCTGCTGCGCGCATGCTGCACACTTCATCTGGTTCGGCAAATACGACGATGTCTTTGTCCGCGTATCCGAGGTGTTTTGGCACGTCAAGCGTTGCGAGTCCGTATTGGAGGATTGTTTTTTGCACAGGGTGGCGTTCTCCGTTTTTGAGGACTCTGCCTGCGTAGATTCGGGTGATTCGTTCAACCAGTCTCTCAGTCGTGTCTTCGTTTAGCCGTTCGCCTGCATGAATTTCGCTTGTTCTGACAAGTTGGATTTCGGGAACCATTGCTTTTCTGAATGCGGAGTAGATGTCTGCTGCGCGGGAAACGGTTCGCTGTTCGACGCTTCTTCCTTCTGCGGAGATGTAGCTTGCGTAGACTGAATCGGGCAGCATGCAGAGTGCGGGAAGTTTGCTTTTCGCAACCAATTCGCCCAAGAGTTCGCACTCGATTGCGTCTTCAAGCGTAATCGGGCAGTTCTCGTCTTCTTCTTTTTTGACGAGGCATTGTCCGGTGAAGATGACTGCGTTTGCAGGGTCGATTGTTTCGCAATTTAGCCTGAGCGTGGTTTTTCGGGTCGCAAGAGTTGTTCCCTCTATGATTGGCGTGGTTGGTGTTCTCTCTTTGAGGCCGTATCTTCCTGCGTTGTTTTGTCTCAGGAATCGGAGTCCGTCTCTTGCTCGTTCGTTATTTCTTTTTGCTTGTGTTTCTTCTGAAGTGTACATGGCTTTGCCTCCTTGGAGTATCTAACGGTGACGTTGCTCGCAATGCAGGGAGTTTTGAGAAGGCCGTAGAGGGCAAAGCGAGTCTTTATGGAAACAGAAAACTACGGCCTACGATGAGTAGTGCCAATAAAAAAATGAGAGGTTGAACGGTACAGAAGCAACGGTTTGCAGTCGATTGTGTACGTCCATAAAATAGGGGTGTAGTCTGCAGTATATAAGTTTTTCTGCAAACTCGCGCGCGAAATTCAAAACGTGTTATTGTTTCCTCGACGTGCACTCTTCCAAGTAGCGATCAATTCCTTCGCAGATTTCTTTGTTATATGCTTCGAGTTCTCGTGCGCGTTTGAAGTAGGCGACTGCGCTGCTTTTTTGTCCGAGCATGAAGAGTGTTTCTCCGTATTTCAAGTAGAGCATGCCTTTGGTTGCGCAGCGTTCGAGGGCGCGCATGTAGTGTGTTTCTGCGTTTTGATAGTTGTTTTCTGCTGATTCGAGGTCGCCGAGTCGTTCGTGTCCTGCGTGGTTTTTCGTGTCGAGGAGTGTTGCTTGTTCGAACCATTGGCGTGCGAGTTTTGTGTTTGCGAGGAGTAGTGCGGTTTCTGCGAGGTTCATGCTAATTTCGCTGGTTGGATACAACGTATACGCGCGTTCGTAGGTGCGGTACGCGTTTTCGTGGTCGTGCAGGACTGTTTTGCTTGCTCCTTTGGTGTTAAGTAAAAGTCCGAGGAGGATTGCAGGGGTGATGGTTGTCGGTAAATGTGCGGGCGCGTCAGAAACGCCGGTCGGGCTTGTCGGGTCAATTTGTTGTCCGTCGTGCAAGAAGACGATGCGTTGTCCTGCGCCGGAGTTGGCAAGGGCAGGCGTTACGTCGTGGTTAAAGAGGACTGCAAGGGTGTAAAATTCAAGCGCGTGTCCGAGCGCTGAGCCAATTCGTCTGTTTCCTTTTTCAAGGTCAGATGAAACGATGCGGTGGACTTCTGCAAGGGTGAATATGTCTTCAGGCAATCCGTCATGAGCATAGCGGTGTGCGTTGTGGTCGAACAAGTATTGGTGGATTGCGCGCAGTTGTTCATTCGCAGGCATGTTTGCAGTTATTTTTTTGTCTTCGCGGATGCGTGTTTCGAGTGCGCGTAAGTTGTTGATGTGTCCTGCTCTGTCTTTTTCAGGCACCTCAGAAACGGCGAGCGTTTGTTCAAAGAATGCGATTGCGAGTTCGGGGAGGTGGGATGATGCAGGTCGTAATGCGCGGTCGCCGGGGAGCAGGCGTTGAGGTGCTGTCGGTTCAGGGCTCGCGCACCCAATCATTGCCGCGCTCACAATTGCTGCAAGTGTCGTCTTCATAGAATTCGCCCACAATTGGTGATTCTTAAATCTATGCTCTATTACCGCAATATTTTTAAGCGATTGAGTGCCCATTCAGCTTATGAAAAAGGTGTTTTTGCTTGTTTTATTGCTTCTTGCGCCAATAGCGCTCGCCCAGCTTCCGTGGGAAATCACTGATTTGAGGTGCGGTAACGGCAAGTTGGACAAGTTTGAAATGTGCGAAAAAAGCATGGGTGATGGGCTCTGTGAGCAGTGGTTTACTGCATTGAAAGTCGATGGAGTGTGTGATGTTGCGCACTGTACTTGTCTTCCAAGAATAAACTCGGTTTATTGCGGGAACAACATCCGCGAGGGTATTGAAGCCTGCGATGGTTCGGGTGAAGACATGTGCCCAACGCTCGCAAACATCACAAATCTCTCCCTCTCATGTAACGCAAAGAAGTGTATTTGTTCAATTAATCAGTCTCTTCCATCAGACTATAATCCTGATGTTATTGAAGCATTAGAGAATGCATCGGGGAAAGCTTCAGTGTGCGGCGATAAAAAGGTCGAGCGTGCTGAGGATTGCGACCCGCCTGACACATTGTGCACGACGAACACAAAAGAGCCAGGCATCTGTACCAAGAAGTGCAAGTGTCTCACGCCTGAACAGCTCGCCGATGAGTCAAATCCAAAGCCGCAAACGAATGTGTCCGAAACAAACGTCACTGCGAACGTTTCTGAAGTCAAAGATGATGCTGCGTGTAGGCAAGAGTGCGGTGACCAGCCGCAATGTCAGCTAAATGGGTGTGCTGATGGCTGGTCACGTTGCATGAATGGTTGTCTTGGCAATGAAACATATCAGCTTGAACTTTCTGAACAGTCAACGTCAGAGCCCGCGGTGCAGGAGCCCGGATTCTTCTCAAAAATCTGGTCGTGGATTGTGGGCTTGTTTAGCTGATGAAGAGGTTGTTCGTACTGGGGTGTTTGTTGGCATTAGTGGTAGGTTGTGTTCCTGTTCCTGAACAGCCAACCGTTGAGCAGCCAATCATTCAAGAGAACATTTCTCAAATCGCGCCGCAAGTCGAGCGAGAGACTGATGCGCTTCTTCCGACAAGAACAGTCACCGTTTCAGATGGCACGGTGTTCAAACTTTCTGAAGATAATCGTCTCGTTCATATTTCGGGAAAAAACGGCAGTTGGGATTTCCGTTATGAGCTGGGCAAGCTCGCAGAGATTAATGGTGAGCAATCCTACGAGTTTCTCTACAATAGGAGCCAGTTAAGCGCAATCGATTTGAGTGGGAGCAAATTAACATTCCGTTATGACAGCCGCGGCCGTATTGTCGAGCTAAAAGGCGGCAAGGAAACGCTTTACTTCGATTACGACAGTTTAGACCTTATTAGGGGTGTAAGGCGTGGCGTTGCAGGCAAGACAAGCATCGATTACGATAAGCAGGGGAAAATCAAGTATCTCACGCGGGGAAAGCGAACGGTGAACGCGATTTATGATGACGAGGGCAGATTAAGAAATCTCGATGGCGATGATGTGAAGTTCATTTTGGGCTATTGGCGTGACAGCAAGCTCATCTCCCTTTCAGGTAAAGGTTTCGGCCAGGGTCTTGGTGTCTCTTACGGTCCTGACTATCCGCCAAACGAGGCGAAAATCGCTCATGTAGTCGACGACCGCGTATTTCATTCCGCATACAAGGACACGCTGTACTCAGTTGTTGACGAATATCTCTATTGCGCGCATGTTCGTCAGCTAAAAGAGTTATTGTTTGAAGGCGAGAGTTACGCGATTTATGTCAACTATTTCAAGGGCGACATGGTTGGTTATTTGGCGATGAATGTTCGGTGCAAAGTGTATGAGTGAGCCGCTCGATGAGCTGACGTTAAGAAAATATGAGAAGCCGGTGCGTTTGGAAGGTCGTGAGCTCATAAGAAAATTTTGTTTGAGTTTTGGTCTTTTGCAGCCAAACGACACAAGGGATGTCATTGTTGACGTCGTTTCCACTCTCTTGCAGGCAAAATCCCCTCTTTCGCAGTCAGAAATCGCAAAGGCAGTCAACCAATCAGGGAAGCCTTCAGCGCATTCAAACATTCGCCGTCAGATGGGTCGTTTGAGCAAGGCAAAGCTTGTAGAGCGGCACAAGGCGTTGTACGCGCTTCGTCCGCTCAACCTTGCCTTTGAGGAGCATGAAAAGCTTTATGTACCTGCGATTATGGAGAGGGTGAAAGAATATTGCAGTGCATTAGAACAGGTGAGGTGTGGTGATGAGAACGGTTCCAAAAAGTAGTGAAGAAATGGCCTGTCCGAAGTGTCAAAGCCCAATGCAAAAGAGCTTTGCAACCATCAGCGGCAACGCGAAATATCTGACGTTCCAGTGCGACGTGTGCAGTCATAAAGAGATGAAGTGTACTGGTCTTCTTTGAACGAATTGCTTATATAGAAAGCAAGAGTTCTGAACTCCATGGTCTACTCGCCTCAAGAGGACAGTTTTCTCTTAAAAGAATTCGTCGCAAGCTGTGCAAAAGGAAGAGTTCTCGACATGGGAACCGGTTCGGGAATTCAAGCAAGAGAAGCCGCAAATAGCGCTCAAGTCAAGAGTGTTCTCGCAGTTGACATTGATAAGGCAGCACTGACATTCGCAAAACAAAACAATTCGCATAAGAAAATTAAGTTTCTCCAAAGCGACCTTTTTTCCAAGCTGTCAAAGACTAAATTCGCTCGCCATTTTGACACTATTATTTTCAACCCTCCCTATTTGCCGCAAGAGAACAAAGACCGCCACATTGACCTTGAAGGCGGAAAGCTCGGTCATGAGACAATAGAAAAATTTCTCAAAGACGCAAGGAACTACCTGAAAAAAGACGGTGTCATCCTCATGGCGTTTTCAAGCCTGACGCCAAACATGGTTGAATTAGTTGACCAAAATTTTTTTCAAAAAGTTGAACTGGCAAGAAAGCACGTCTTCTTCGAAGACTTAATCGTTTGGCTCATCAGCGAAGCGCCTTTTGTAAAAGAGGTAGAAAAGTACGGCGTGAACTGCACGAATTATTTCTCGCGCGGCAAGCGTGGTCTCATTTTTTTAGGCAAACACAAAGGCAAAAAGGTCGCAATCAAAGTAAAAAGAGAATCCACCGAGGCACTCGACCCAATCTCGCGGGAAGCAAATATGTTGAAAATTGTCAACAAACATAAAATCGGTCCGAAATTCCTCTTCAAAACCAAGCATGCATTAGTCTACGAGTTCGTTGAAGGCAAGCTCTTAAGAGATATCGCCGGTAAATCCCAACTAAGAAGCGTAGCAAAGAAAGTTTTCGACCAGTGTTTCATTTTAGACCAATTAAAAATCAACAAAAAAGAAATGACACGGCCGTACAAGCACGTCATCGTAAAAGGAGCTAAAATCACCTTAATCGATTTCGAGCGTGCAAATCAGGGTCATGACCCGCAAAACGTGACGCAGTTCTGCCAGTTCGTAAGGTCTCACATTGGTCCTGCTGAGCGTTGGATTAATATAGCAAAAGAGTACGCAAAACATCCAACAAATGCGACGATGAAGAAAATCAGGGGGTTGTTATGATGTATCATTCGATTGAGTTGTTTTTAGGGAAGTTGCCGTTTATTGGTGTGAAACATCAGGTATCAGAAGAGCCAGCAGATGGCGATCAGGCAGGGATTGACGTTTTGCTGCGAAACAATTATGCGCGTGCAGGGTTTGTTCCTCAAGTGAAGTCGGCGCCGTTGTATGATGTGCCGGTGGAGCCGAGTGAATGGTACAAGTGACTTTCGCAGAAACAGTCTACCAAGCATGCAGTAAGATTCCAAAAGGCAAAGTTTCAACCTATGGTGAACTCGCCAAGTTTCTCAACTCGGCGCCAAGAGCAGTCGGTCAGGCGTTAAAGCGGAACCCATACGCGCCAAAAGTGCCGTGCCACCGGGTAATAGCGAGTGATGGTAAAATCGGCGGCTTCATGGGCGAATCATCAGGTCCTGAAGTAAATAGAAAAATAAATCTGCTAAAAGAAGAAGGCGTCACTATTGAAGCAGGTGAAATTAAAAATTTCAAAGAAAAATTGTTTTCATTCTAACCTGTCTTTTTTCCGTAAGTTGCTTCGCGGCTTCCTTGTCCGAAGTAGCTTGCAAGGAGTTGTCCGAGGTCAGGTGGTAGTCCGCCATACGGGCTTGCTCCGGGCATTGGGCCGGCGTATCCGTTTGGTTTCATTCCGTCAGGTTTTTCGTACGCTTTAAGCCCGCCTTTTTCGGCAAATCCTGCTGCGAGTTGGCTCAAGTAGTGTCTGCCTTCTTGGCTTTCAATGCCTTGTTTTGTCGCTGCGTCGCCGAAGAGGACTGCTTGGAGTCCGTAGGCGAGTTTTGGGTCTGCTTTTCCGATGAGGAGTGCCGCGTCAACGAGTCCTTCGATTCCTGCTTTGATGCTTTTCTTTGTGGTATCTGAAAGCGGTTCTCTTGACTTGAGTTGGTAGCTCGCTTCTGCAACGCGGTATAGTGCGTCTTTTAGCCCGTCTACTGTTTTTGAGTCATATCCTGCGCTTTCTTGTCCAGCATAGGGTTTGCTTGTTTCGGCAGGTTTTCCCGCGTAATTGTCTTTCTTTGGCGGTTCAGAATATGCGGGTCTTTTGCCTGCCGTTAGTGTCTCTTTTGCACCCGTGGGTGCTCGTTTTTTGGTTTGTTTTTCCATAATTATCTCTCCAGTTGTTTTCTTTCACAGAGATATTGTGCGTTCAGAGATTCAAATACTTTTATGCGTTTTTTGTCAAGAAAGGAGCAAAAGTCAACGTGAAAACGTGCTTTTTCACATCAAAAGAGAACTATCAACAAGCACATTGTGACTTTTTTGCCTTATGCGCGTTGTCTTTTACGAACTGGTGGTCGTTGAGAGGGCGGTGTGGGCATTTGCAAAACAATTCCTTCGCGGGCTTCTGCTTCTTGTGTTATTTTTTCGACGAGTTCTGACTTTATTTCGTCTTCAGGAGTGGTCGGTTGCGCGGCTTGTTTCAAATAGCGTTCATAGTGGGGGCGCATCCATTCGGAGAGTTCTTGGTCGAACATGGGTCCGACGTTGCCGGAGTCGTAATAGAAGTCAGGCATGCTTACCGTTTTTTCTTTTTCTGCTTTTTGAGCTCTTTGTCAAGCTTGAGTCGGTCAAGAAGTTCCTTATACCTATTTCTAATTGTAACTTCAGTGACTCCTGCAACGTCTGCAACTTCTCGTTGTGTTCTTTTCTCGCCGTGCATTAAAGCAGCAACGTAAAGCGCGGCTGCTGCAATTCCAGTAGGTCCGCGCCCAGAAGTAAGTTCTTCTTGCTGTGCGCTTTCCAAAATCTCAACCGCTTTTGACTGCGTGTCTGCTTGCAATTTCAATGACGATGCAAAGCGTGCGATGTAGTCTGCCGGGTTTGATGGCAAAATAGTAATTCCAAGCTCGCGCGTAACAAACCGGTAAGTCCTTCCAATTTCCTTCTTTTCAATGGATGAAGCTTCAGACAACTCGTCAAGCGTTCGTGGAACCTCGTGTCTTCGACAAGCAGCATACAAAGCGCCTGAAACGACTGATTCCATGCTTCGTCCGCGAACAAGTCCTCGTTGGACTGCTTGCGTGTAAATCATTGCTGCTTCTTCTTCGACCATTTTTGGTAGTTTCAAGTATGAGGAGACTCTCTTCAATTCAGCAAGTGCAAGCTTCAAGTTTCGCTCAATTGCAGTGCTAATGCGGTACTGCCATTTGCGGAGTCGGAAAAACTTATTTCTATCCTTAGAACCGAGCTGGAACAAGTCTGCTTTCTGACCGACTTCAGTGCCA
>CAYXXT010000021.1:9332-16149 GCA_964469145.1 uncultured Methanosarcinales archaeon
CGACGAGTCCGCAGTCTTTACAGATGATTTCGCCTTTTTCGCGATTTACAAAAAGATTCTGACTTCCACATTCTCCACACTTGCTAACCTGGTACATTTGCTCACCCATCCCTGAAAACTGCCAAACCATCCTTCCAGAAGGAAGAACTTATATGTTTCAGTATACTTAACTTTATATAGTACATGCAAGAACTAATATTTAAAGCTTTCTATCGTCGTCAATAAATTAGCGCGTTATTAGCACATTCCGAGCGTTGAAACCGGGTGAAAGGGGGTGCTTCGTTCAGCACAAAGCGTTGAGCAATCAGAGTCAGTTAGTTCGGAAACTAATTTCGTTGCAGGAACAACAAATGGAGTGTTGTTTTCTGCACAGCAGCAAGAGCCAAGGGTGTCTGTTTCGGGAGCAGTAAGCTGTACTGCCCGTCCTGTTCCTTTATAAATAAAATAGAGACCGCCTACTGCAACAAGCAATACAAGAACAACAACGATGTTTGCTAAGTGGTGGTGTTTCATGTGGCCTTTTTAGACTTCAATCCAGCGGCATCTGCCTGTGTTTTGGAGCGTGGCTCCGCCTTTTGCACAGCCTTCTGCGCAGCGTGCTGCATAGGTTACTTCGTCTGCGCCAAGCGGAACGTCTGCGTAGAGTCCGTATTTGCTGTATCGTCCTTCACCGGGCAAATCACAGCAGCACATTTTTTTCTCTGGAATTTGTAGTGTGAATGTGGGGCAAGTGCAGTTTGGCTCGTTGTCTGCGCAGTTTTCGCGTTGCCATTGAACGCATGCGTAGTCGCGGAGTCCTTCGATGGTTCTTCCGTAGTTGACTTGCACCTGGTAGATGTAGTAGAATGCTGCTGATGCGAGGATGATTGAAATGATGAAGCCTGCGATTGCTAAGCGTTCGTGATGGTCAGGTTGTGTTTTTTTCATAAAGACCTCGTTTTACGGATTGTCTGCGCAGAGTCCTTTTTGCGGGAATACGGTGTTTCCGTAGTCGCGGTAGCGCACGCATGCGTCAGCACAGTTGTTTGCGTATGTTTGAATTTGTGAGCGTACAACGGCGCGGTCTTCCCATTGGTGGCCTGCAAGGATGGTGCAGCAACAGGATTGGTATGGTGCGATTGCTGCGCCTGCAAGTGAGTCGTTTACTGCAAGATAGCCTGCAAATGCGACTGCGGTGATGAGAAGGACTCCAAAGACGGCGTTTAGTTCGTTCATAGAGTGGAGAAGCCCAAAATGATATTTAAGCTGTTTGGCAGTACAGTACGTTTTTAAGCTGGGTAGTCATTCAAGAGCAAATGAAAATCCGTCTCATCGCAATCGGCAAGCCGACCAATGATTACCGTACGTTAATTCAAGAGTACGAGAAGCGGCTTCCAAAATATGCTCGTTTTGAAGTCTTTGAAGTAAAAGAAGAGCGAGACATCGAGTCTAAAATCAAAGGCGCGCTCATCGTATTAGACAGCAAAGGGAAAGCGCTCTCATCTGAATCATTGGCAGCGTACCTAAAACCTCAAGAAGAACTCACGTTCGTCATCGGCGGCGATATTGGCCTTTCAGACGCATTCAAGAAAAAGGCAGCGCTTCTGCTCTCATTTGGTCAAATTACCCTCCCGCATCAACTTGCACGCCTCGTTCTCACAGAACAAGTGTATCGTGCACTAACGATTCTCAAGGGCGAACCCTACCACAAGTGAGTTGTTCGTTATTCGTCTTTAGTATGGCGTACGAATGACTGATGACGAAAAACCAAAACCGCGCTATGGGTACGAATAGCCATTAACAAAAAACCAAGAACTTGTTTAGTCGCCGCTATTGTCAGAATATCCGTCAGGCAGATTCTTCGGGTCGCCGTCGGCTGAGTGGTATTTCGCTCCAAATTGTTCGGTTGCCTGAACGTTTGTTGGAGGGACTTCTTGTTGGAATAGCGCGCGTGTCTTTGCTTTCAATGCTTCTTTACCGGTTGCATCGGTTGTGATTGGCGGGTAGAATGTTCCTTCTTTTTCGCCTGATGAAACCGGAGTTGTTGTTCCGCCTTCTTTGATCTCTTGAAGCGTTTCTGCTGCGGTTTTCACAGGTGCCGAGTCATCAGTTGAGTCAACGCCTGCAACTGCGCCGGTGAGTGGTGAATTTTGCCCGCTCATTTCAGGAATCGCAACGCGTTTTCCGGTGGTCTTGTTTCCGCAGGAGACAAGCAGTAGTAATCCAATCAAAATTGCAATGATGACTCTTTTTTGCATACAAAAGATTCAGCAGATACTCTATATAAAGATTATTGTGCTCTATTTATCGAATCTTTTCAATAACCGGTGAGAATCCTGTTGCTGCATCGGGTTGGTTTTCAGTTAGTTGTCTGCGGTAAAGCCAAGCTCCTTGATTGTCGCGTCTGAATTGGTGGAGCGTGGGGTCATTTTCCATAAATGAAGCGCCAACCGCATAAACTTGACCGTCATCAACTGCAAGTCGTCTGACGTTGCCCCAGTGTTTTGCGCGGGATGCGGCGACCCCAAGAAGGTTGTCTGAGATGGTGAGTGGGCGAAGGAGGCTTGCAACAGTGTTTCCTTCAAGCGCACGCTGCAGTGTCGCCGCGTCGTAAACATTGGTGATTGTTCCGTCGTTGTTCGTCGGGTTCACATCGTATCCCCAAGGGTATGTCCGGCCTGAGTGAGGAGCTGCTGCGAGTTCGACTTCGGCAGGCGTTGGGAGGCGCGCTCGATAATTATTAAATCCGTTTGCTGCAATTTTTTCAGTGAGCCAGTCGCAGTATGCCTGCGCTTGGCGGACGTTGATTTGCGTAAGGGGGAGTGATTGGCTATTTGACACAAAGGCCGGCCTGAGTTCGTTTGAGCGGTCGCGGATGTCAATTCCTCTGTCTTGGAGGAATAAGACGTATTGTCCAATTGAGGTGGGGACTGCGCTGAAGTAGAAGTCGCGCGAGTCGTTTGCGATGAGGTAGAATTCGGGAAGCGGGCGTGCGCGTCCGTCGATAACGACTTGGCCTTGGATGAGTGGTTCTGCGCGAAGCGGGATGCGTGTTTGCGCGTCCATTCGGAAGAGGTGGCGGTATTCCATTTTTCCTTCCGGTGCTGCTTCGAGGTTGTAGAAGTGTCCGTGTTTGAGCGTCACGTTTTGCGGTCCTGTTGAGCGTGAGTTTGTAACGGGTACTTCGCCGTTTCGCGTCATCTCGCTTATCTGCCAGTAGATTCCGTTGCTGTTAATCGGCGCAATCGTAACTGTTCGGTCGCCGTTGATGAAATTCTCAAGGGATGTTATTTCTGGTCGTCGGTCATTTGCGTGAAGCGAGCGTGCGGTTCTCATGTGTCGTCCTGCTTCTTCGAGCCGTCCTGCGTTCGCTGCTTCTCGTGCTTGGGTGATGTGGAATTCATATTGCCCTTTCTGGCGTTCTATTTCTGCGTCCATGCGGGTTTTTGCAGCTGCTGCTTCTGCTGCGACGCGTCCTTCCCGTTCTCTTGTCGTTTGGAGTTCTGCTCCTTGTGCGCGGTAGTCAAGGGAGACGACTGCGAGTCCGCTGACTGCTGCGAGTACTGCCGTGCCGAGGATTCCGACGATGGTGTTTCGTCTGCGTTTTTGCTGTGATTCCGTGGCTGCTGCTTTTGCTTTGCGGAGTTCGTCCAGTCGCTCGCGTTCTGCTTCGCTCAATTCTTGTTCTGTGACGTACGCGCTGATGTCGGTGAGGAGTTCTCCTGCGTTGCGGTATCGTTTTTCGACGCGTTTGTTGAGCGCTTTCATCGCGATTCGTTCAAGTTCGAGCGGGACATTTGGGACGAGTTCAGTTGGTTTGCGGGGGAGTCGGTCGAGTTCTTTGAGTTCGAGTGCGATGTCTGCCATGCTGGTAAAGTGGTATGGTTTTCTGAGTGTGAGTGCTTCGTAGATAATCGCGCCTAAGCTGTAGACGTCGCTGTGCGGCCCGACGAGACTTCTGTTTCCTTCGAATTGTTCGGGTGCCATGTAGCCGGGCGTGCCGACGATGTCTCCTTCTTGGGTGAGATTTCCTGGTTTGTTTGTGCTTTTTGCAAGTCCGAAGTCTGCAACTTTTGGCGTTCCGTCTGCTGCGACGAGGATGTTGTCGGGCTTGAGGTCGCGGTGGATGACTCGGTGTTCATGTGCATAAGCGACTCCTTTGGTGACTTGTTCGAGGAGTCGTGCGGTTGCAAGCCAGCGGTTGGTTTCACTTGGAAGGGAAGGTAAGACGTCGCCGAGCTTTCTTGCGTTGTCGACGAGTTCCATCGCGAGGTAGTGTTTGCCTTGGTCGCTTCCGGAGGTATAAACTTGGACGATGTTTGGGTGTGGTTTAAGCTGCCCCATGGATCGCCCTTCTTGCACGAATCGCAGCAAATCGTCGCCGGAGAGTGCGGGGAGGAGTTTGAGTGCGACTTGTCGGTCGAGCCGTGCGTCTTGGGCTAAGTAGACGACTCCCATGGCGCCGCGGCCGAGTTCTTTTTGGAGGATGAAATCGCCGAGCTTCATTTCAAGACCCGATGCGGCTTGTGATTGGGTTGGTGGCCTTGGGTTTTGAGGGGCGTATTGGAGGTTGATGGTTCCCGTGCCTGCTCGGGTTTCTGAGTCTTGTCGGTTAAAATAGCCTGGTCTGACTTGCTCGACGAGTGCGGCGAAGCGTTCCGGGTTTTCACGCATGAGTGCGAAAACGTTTTTATGGGGTCTTCTGACTGCGGACCCTTGGAGGTTTCCGTACGCTTGTCCGCCAAGGAACTCTGCTAAGTGGCCTGGCCCTTGCTGTTCAAGGGCTGCAATTAATGCCTCAATTTGTTCTCGTGATGCTGCCATTCAGGGAGAAATGAGCCAACTTGACCTTTTAAACCTTTCGGTTTATTCGTTACTACAAAGTGGCGACTAATTTCGCTGATTTCACTGGACCGATGCTCGCGGAGGCCTTTTTAAAGGCGTAATTATTCTTAAAGCATGGATTGGTCGGTACACAATCGAGAAGTCGCAAGGAAACGGTGGGCAAGAGTCCTCGAGCGTAAACTCTCTCTGTTTGAGCAGCGTTCCGCAGAATACCCTGAGTTAAAAGCGCGCGTGGTTGGGTATCTGATGGGTGACGGTTCAGTTACGGTGCGGCGTGATGGCTATGGTGAGCACCACGACATTGGATTTTATCCGGACGACATTGAAATGCTGGATTCTTTTCTGGACGCATTCTATCAGTTGTATGGAGAATTACCGCAAGTGCGAATTGCCCGCAATTACTATCGTATTCGCGTGCACTCGAAGCCAATGGTCGTACATCTTTTACATCATGGCTCCTTCAGGAGTCTCGAGTGGCGCGCCCCGCACGACATTCTCACAAATGAAAGTACGAGGCGTGAGTGGTTGAGGGCGATGTATGATTGCGAGGGTTATGTTGGTCCAAAGGTGATTGCATTTCAAACAGTGAATGAGAGAGGACTTAATGACATTCGATTATTGCTTGCAGAATTTGGAATTGAGTCACGGACTTACACATACAAGCGAAAACAAGAGGCATGGAATCGGAATTTTCTCCTCTATATTACAAGAAAGACCGCAAGAAGAACCTTTTTAAAAGAGATAGGGTTTCACCACGGTAAGAAGCAAGAAAAGCTTCTCAAATTTGCCGCGATCGCATAACCCGGTCGTGCACTGGTCTCGAATTTCATCAAGTCAACCAGCTTCCGAAAGGATTTCCCGGTTCAAATCCGGGTCGCGGCGTAACATGGCAAAGGCTCTGCTGGGAACGAAAAGGAGACGCTCCCGGTTTGAACTCCAGCCAGGTTAGTGGTTTGAGTTCAAATCCGGGCGGCCGCGTAACATGGTAAACGCTCGAGCGTAGCAAAGAAAATGATGCGCTCCCGGTTTGAACATCGAGTTCATCTCCGAAGTCAAAGACGAGGAGAACTCGGAAGCACCTCGGTGGTTTCGAGTAATCCGGGCGGCCGCGTAACAGGGGTCGCGGCGTTTTTAGTCATCACACATTTAAACCGAAATCTGATTGGTGCCATCATGAGATATCTTATGCTCGGGGCGTTGCTTTTTGCGGGCTGTGCGCAGACTCGTCCGGCAACCTTTTCTCGCGAGAGCGAACTTGATTCCACACTTGAGTCTTCGCTTCAAAGCTCTTTTTCTCGAAGAGAGCGGCAAAACAGTGTCTCTCTTGAGCAGTTAATTGGCTCAGTGGATGTGTATGTTTCAACTCTTGATGCGCAGGTGGGGGCAAGTGAACGAGGTCGAAGCTTACTCTATCCGTCGGGGCATCAAATTCTGGTGGATTATCGAGCAGCAGAGCGGCAAGGGTTGCCACTTTCGTCTGACGAGGGTAGAAGAGTTGCAAGAGCGCTCGAGTTCCATGCCTATTCCTGCACTGTTGATGGTTTTTTTGAGGAGGCGTACGATGCATACTCTTGCGCAATTTCGCTCGCGCCAAATCCAGTGCTCTATTCCAAGAGGGCGTGGATAAGTCAATATTTGGGGCAAGCTGAGGCAGCAGTTCAAGACAGATTGTATGCGGAAGATAGTTGGCCTGCTCTTGAGACGGTTGATTTGTGGCGTGAGGAAAGCCATTCGCGTGAGGAGACTCGTGATTGAAGTTGAATTGCGCAGTCTTATTTCGAAAGAGCAGTTTCAGAATCTCCATTCTTTCTTCAATAAAAACGCAGTCTTCAAAGGTGAAGACGAACAAATCACTTATTATTTTGAGTCTGAGCACGACATTCGTATTCAGCAGAACAAGACGCACAGTAAAATAGTTCTCAAAAAAGGAAAATTGCACGACGAAGCAAGGGAAGAAATAGAGATTAATTGCCCAAGAGAAGATTTCGCACGG
>CAYXXT010000022.1:0-11837 GCA_964469145.1 uncultured Methanosarcinales archaeon
ATACGCCTGCCTAATAGGTCGCTCCACGCGCCAATAATTGGCACGGCAACGCCGACTGCAAGCATACTCAAGCCAAACACAAGGCCGATTTGCAATTCATTGCCCCCTAAAAATTGTTTAATATAGAACGGAAAGAAAAAAGTGACAAACAACGCAGAAAAAATAGTATTCGCGAGGTCATACATACCCCAAGCAAACACTTCACCTCTCTTCATACTCCTCTTTAGCCCTCAATTGTTTTTAAATCTTCGCTACCCATATATACTGGTGGCGCTTTTGTTCGTACATGCAGACAACACAAACAGAATTACAGAGCAAAAAAATACTCACGACCCTTCTTGACAACGTTCGCAACAAGCTCAGCGCATCAGATGAAGAATTCAACGAAGCCACAAAAGCACTCGAAGACTTCCTCAGATCACCAAGAACCAAAGCAATCTTCTACGGCAGCAAGTACATGGATGATTTTATGCGTAAAGATGTGATGGCCGTTGCAACAGCCGCGCACAAAGTCAAAAAAGACCTCTACGCAATCGTTGCACGCGTCAGCAAAGAATACGACATCAAAGCATGACACGAGTGTTCTTTTTTTCCATCCGAACCATTTAAAAAGCAGAAAGCTCTTTCTTTATTAAAAAGAGGACTGCATGGTATACTGTATCACTAAATACATCTTTTGGCCACTCTTTTCGCTCTTTGTTAAACGCATCGAAGGACTCGAGCATTTGAGCGATAAGCCCGCCATTTATGTGGTCAACCACCACAGCTACCTTGACGGGCCGCTGATTCTCATGATGCTCGCTTGGCACCGCAATGTCAAGGTTTATACTTTTGCAACACACACGACGTTTACTGGACGTTTTTGGAGTTTTGTGTTTGAGCATTTCGGCGCGATACGCGTCGGCGGGTCACTCCCTAAAGCGCTTGCGAAATACCGTGCAGGATACCCGCTTGCGCTTTTCCCTGAAGGCAAAAGAAATCCTGTCGAAAAAATCGGAAAACTCGAGCACACCGGCGCGGGAGTCATTGCGCTTCAGACAAAAGCTCAAATAATTCCCATCGGCATTGACACCTACCATTTCTGGAACAGATTTGATAGACTGCCACGATTTAATCGGACGATTACTATTTGCATCGGCACACCCATGCGGTTCTCTCTTAAACCAACACCTGCCAACGTTAAACGCTCAATTGAAACCATGATGACGGAGGTGAAACACCTTGCCAAACGCGCCCACGCTCTCTCAACTACGACACAGTAACTGGAAACACATTGAACGACTGCAAGACTTGCACTTTCGGGCATCTGCTCAACATTTACTGCCGCATGTGCCGTTTTATTCCGAATTATTCAAAGGATACGGTGTGGATGTTTCACGTCTTAAACGAGTTGACTCTTGGCATACTGAAGGATTGCCACTCATCAAGAAAGCAGAATATTTGAAACGACCCCGAGACTTTGTTGTTGCGCCCCCGCTTCAACGCATCTTTCGCATACATATGAATTATCTTGCGTCCCTGCGAGATGTTTCGGGAATTGTTCAGCTGTTGTTGTCTTTTGACAAAAGGAAGATATTACATGACTTTTATTCGCCTAAGATGTTAGTGTTTTCCGGAGGGACGGAGACTGACAATCCAACGCCTGTTTTACTGACCGCAGACCAAAAGTTCAAAGGCTTACGACACGCAGTACGCGTTGCCGGCGATTTGCTTCTTAGCAAAGAAATTGTTGAACCTAAAAAAATCGGGATGAACCTGTTCCCTTACGCGCCACACCTTGGCTGGCATGCAGTTCATGAAGCGTTTGACTTAAACGCCGATTTGAACTTGCATACTGCTGCGGGCGGGGCGATACCTACTGAACGCCTTGTTTCGCTTGCCGCACAAATGCAGCCGAATATTATTTGTGGAATGCATGACTATTTGCGAAACAGGTTTTTGCCCATGATTATTGCGCAACGTGTCAAATTGCCATCACGTGTATTGTTCATCAATGGCGCGCAAAAAATGCTTGAAGCAGAACGCGCGCAGCTCTGCGCACTTGCCAAACGCGCAGGAGTTAGCGAATGTACTGTTATTGATTTGTTTGCGGCAAGCGAGACCAAGACTGCGCTTATGCCTGAATGCGCGCCCGGAACAGGATTCCACCACCTGTCGCCACTTTCCACTGCTTTCAGACTTGTGAACGTTGGTACTTCCAAGACGAATTACGTTGAAGACTGGGATTATTCTGAGCACAATGGAGCGCTTGCCACATGGACACTCGATGGCGGCGGGTCGCAGCTCAACGGTTACTTACTTGGAGACACCTGCGGACGAATGGCAACGGATGCGTGTGCTTCTTGCGGACTTCGCGTGCAACGATTGTTTGACTTGAGTAGAAGTCGGGATGTTGCAACGTCACTTGCTTTGACGGGCACGGTTGAAGAGAAATTGAAGGGGACGAAAGTTAACTTAGTTGCGTATCGAGAGCGGGCGCTTAGCGTGGCAGAGGTTAATGAGGTACAAGTTGTGCTGCACCAAAAACGACGAATGATTGAATTACGGTATACGAGTGCGAAACCTGCGATTGCGCGGGCGCGACTTGAGAAAGCGTTTGCTTCGAGCGAGATACGACCGAAGTTGACTCTGACGACGATTGATGAAGTACAGGGGAAGAAGATAAAGTTTGAAGGAATAATCATAAACTAACATGGCATACGAAGACCTCGCACGACTCCGACGGCAAGCTGCATCTTCTGGGCATTACTCAGATATGCTTCGCTATCGCGATGCATTGAAGCGGTCGGGGACGGGGCAAGCGGTTCTTGATTTGCAGTTGCCGCACAAATGGCAAGTGGTTGGAGCGGATCGAAAAGAGTCTTATGCGGCGGTACGAAAATTACTCACACAACTCTGCTACGATGATCAAGGACTACAGCCGTTTTTTGGAAGCAAAGCACGACCACTCACGTTCAAAGAGACCATACAGGCGCGAATGGACCAATGGAGAGAGTCCGGAGGAAAAGATTGGAGTTTGTGGGAGACCTCTCTTTCCACTTCCACTGCGATCGTCTATGACCAACAAAACAGATACTTCAAGATTATGTCCTTGAGTCCGGAACTGCTTAGTGCATCATTTGCTGCGGTTTCATCCTCTGTGGATTATGCTGATCTACCCGGACCTTCACTTCCTATTGATACAACTTACAATCGGGAACTTATTATGGAAGAAGCTATTGTACATCAAGGTTGGCTCGCCGCGCTTGAAGGGGATTCAGAACTACTACGCCAATACGCTGCTGTTGCGGCTGATCGCTCAGGAGATGGTAATCCGTTTATGGGGTTCTATCTTGAAGGAGCTGTTTGGCGAAAGGAGGTTCAGTCTTTGACCGTTGATGATTGCCACGACGTTAATGCAGTTGCGTTAGGTCTTTTCAACCCTGCCAGATTTGCGCGCATCTGCCCGCCATAATTCCCTTCTCGAATGCACTAAAAAGACCGAAACCTTTAAGTATGTTTAAACATAAACATATGTTTAATGGCGGTCAAAACCATCACTATCACGACGGAAGCGTACCAGGCGATAAAGGGCTTGAAACGCGAAGATGAGAGCTTCAGCGAGCTGTTTTTACGCATTGCGCCCAAGCGGGTCACCATCAAAGACATCGCAGGAATCTTCAAACATACTCCGGAAGAAATCGAAGCATGGCAAGAACGCATCAGGCAAGGACGCAGAGACTTTGACGAAGGAATGGAAAGGAGGATTACTGATGTACGTGCTCGACTCAAGCGCATTCATTGAGATTGCAAACAGCACCAAGCGCGCCCAGTCATTGCATGTGCTTACGGGAGATGCACCGCTTGCAGTCACCACTATCACCGTCCACGAACTTTTGTTAACCAACAATGAAAAGGAACGTTTCATCATCAATGGATTACTCACCGGCCTCCAAATCGTTGAACATGATGAACTCGCTGCACGGAACGGTGCTGCCATCGAGACGCAATTGGTTAAAGAGGGTAAAAAAATCAATCGTGCTGACATCTTTATCGCCGCCATCTGCAAAGCAAACAATGCGCATTTGATTACCGTTGACAAAGACTTCGCCAAAATAAAAGGCCTCCAGGTGACTGTCCTATGAACCTCGACCCATTCTTCAAGAGCAAGCGAATCGCGATTATTGGGGCTAGCCGCGAGGATGGGAAGATTGGTAATGTGATTCTCAAGCAATTGATGGGTAAAAATTTCACTTTGTTCCCGATAAATCCCAACGCTGATGAGATTTTGGGCATGACTTGCTATCCGTCTGTCCTTGATGTGCCTGGTGCGATTGAACTTGCCATTGTTGCAACGCCCGGACCCACCGTTCCCGCAGTTCTCGATCAGCTCGGGAAGAAAAATGTACGGCACGCAGTCATCATTTCTGCAGGATTCAAAGAAGTAGGAAACTTGAAATTGGAGAAGGATTTGCAAGACAAATTGAAGGCGAACAAAATAACTTGCGTCGGCCCGAACTGCCTCGGCGTTTTAGATGCACACACGGGACTCGACTGTTTATTCTTGCCATCAGATAGATTGAAAAGGCCGAAGCCCGGCGTGATTAGCTTCATCTCACAGAGCGGAGCTACCGGGTCTGCGATTCTGGATTTACTCGCAGGAGAGGACTTCGGGTTTGCCAAATTCATTTCGTATGGAAACGCTGCGAATCTTGATGAGAGCGACTTGATAACCTATCTTTCAAACGACCCACATACCAAAGTGATTGCGATTTATTTAGAAGGTGCGAAGGACGGCCGCAAGTTCTTGGAAGCGGCGCGCAGCTGCAAAAAGCCAATTATCCTGATTAAAGGCGGAACGACCTCATCTGGCGCGACTGCTGCAAAAAGTCACACGGGGTCACTTGCCGGTTCTGCCGATGTGTATTTTGGCGCGTTCAAACAGGCAGGAATCACTTACACTGCGACCATGCAGGAACTTTTTGACGCGATTAAGATTTTTGAGAAACTGCACACTTCTGCAGGCGGAAAACGCGTGCAGGTCGTGACAAATGGCGGCGGGTATGGGATATTAACTGCTGACGCAGTTGAGCGGAACGGGTTGGTATTAGGAGCGCTTGGAACGCCGCTCAAAAATTTACGCAAGAAATTCCCACCTACTGTTATCGTCTCTAATCCTATGGACTTGCTTGGTGATGCAGATGACGCGCGGTATGCTGTTGGACTTGACGCTGCTATCGCTGATGATAACAATGATGCGATAATTGTTGTTGCTTTGCCACAGACGCCACGACTTGATGCTCATTTGATAACTGTGCTGGTTGACGCGTACCGCAAAAGCACGAAACCAATGATACTCGTGACCACAGGAGCGACTGCTGCAGAACAATTAAAACGAAAAGCTGAAAGCGCGGGAATTCCGACGTATGATTATCCAGAAAATGCAGTCGTTGCGCTCAAGAAATATGTAGACTATTGCTGCAGGAAGTAGCTATTTATTCACGAATTTTTCTAATCTATCCATTGCTTTTTCGATTATTGGAAGTTTGGTCGCAAAACTGCACCTGATATGACCCTCGCCTTCGCTTCCAAAGTCAACACCCGGCACGACTGCAACTTTTTGTTCCTTCAAGAGTTTAAGCGCGAACTTCGTACTGTCCTTACTGATATGCTTGATGTTTGAGAACGTGTAAAACGCGCCTTTTGGGTTCGGCGTTGAAAGACCCATACTGTTCAAGCGCTCCACGATGACTTTTCTTCGCTTGTCGTACTCCTTTACCATGTCCTGCGTGTACTTGCTTGGAAGACTCAAGGCTTTAATGCCCAACTTTTGGCTCAATGTAGGCGCACAAACAGTCGTGTAAATGTGCGTCTTCCTAATCGCCCTTGCAGCCTCCTCAGGAGCAATCACATACCCAAGCCGAAAACCACACATTGCGTGAGATTTACTGAACGTTTGAAACGTAAACACCCTATCCTGCATGCCATTCAAACTCGCCATACTCACATGCTTCGCGTCATCATACGTCAGCCGTTCGTACGCTTCATCTGAGAAAATTCCAAAATCGTACTCAACTGCCAAATCTGCAATTTCTTCCATTACCTTTCTTCTTATCACGTTGCCTGTTGGATTCGCAGGCGAATTCAAAATGAGAACTTTTGTTTTCTTCCTGTCAATTTGTTTTTTTATTTCATCCGGGTCAGGCTCGTACGCGTTCTCCTCTTTTAATGAGAAAAATCGAGGAGACGCATTAAACAACTCAATTGTTGGTAAAAATGCCATATAGCTCGGATTTGGCAGTAGAACCTGTTCGGACGGGTCAAGCGTTACCGCAGAAGCGATAAGCAGCGCCTCCTGCGAACCGCACGTCACAACCACGTTTTCAGGATCGGCGATTATCTTGTTCTCACGCCTCACTTTCTTACAAATCGCTTCTCGCAGCTCCCTTAGACCGCCTGCAGGAGCGTAATGATTCACCTGATTTGCAAGACGTTTGATTTCCTGGACGAGCGGCTTTGGTAATGCAAAATCCGGTTCGCCCGGACCGAGTGAAAGAATAGACGGGTCCTCTACCATTAATGCGATAAGTTTCTCTATCTGCTGGTCAGGCAATTGCTGCTCGCGCTCGGAAATATGCACCATCTTTAATCACCATTGCAGTATTGTGCAAACTATATAAAACATTCCCGCGTTCATGGCCCGCGCAAAATAAGCCACGCGACAAACACCGCGTACAAACCGATGAACGCTCCCGCCTGCCAACGGTCTAATTGGTGCTTTTTTCCTACAAACATCGCAAAGAAAAGCAGCAGCGTCGTTGCACAAAGCACGAGCAAATCCGCAAGTCCGGAACTCGGAATTAAAATCGGCCGTACGAGCGCAGTCGTACCCAAGACAAAAAATACGTTGAAAATATTACTCCCAACCACGTTTCCAACCGCCAAATCGCTATCGCCCTTCCACGCCGCAATAATTGACGTTAACAATTCAGGAAGCGACGTTCCCACCGCAACAATTGTAAGACCAATCACATACTCACTCAATCCCGCAAGTTTTGCTATAAAAATCGCGCCATCGACAGTCCAACGCCCGCCCACAAAAAGAGCAGCAAGACCAACCACGATAAAACCACCTGACTTCACAAGCGAGTGCTTGTGCACATCAAGAGACTCAAACTCCTCGTTTTTGCCTGACTTCGTCATCTCCCAAATATAGTATAGGAAGATTGCGAAAAACAACAGTAAAACAACACCCTCTGCCCGAGCGATGCCCGAATCATGCTCGCCAAAAACAGGCCTTGCCGCGAATGCGAGCAGCGCAATCGCTGCAAGCAAAGAAAACGGAACCTCCTTCCACGTTGTTGAATGCTGCACTTTAATCGTTACAAGCACACCCGAAATTCCTAAAATCAACAAGATATTTGCAATATTACTCCCAACAATGTTTCCAAACGCAACATCGCCCCGGCCTGCAAGTGCAGAAGTCAAATTCACGACCAGTTCCGGCATCGATGTACCAAATGCAACTACCGTAAGACCAATCACAAGCGACGAAACTCCAAGACGCTTCGCAAGAACAGAAGAACCATCAACCAACCAATCCGCACCCTTCACGAGCAACGCGATTCCAACAATCAACAATAGCAGTTCCATCATTTTTACACCTCAATGCTCACACGCATCTCTTTTCGTAAATAAGTTTAACGTCCACTCCCACGCAGTCTTCAACTTGTTTCCCGCGCCTAAAATCTTGAACAAGTAAATAGTGCGGTTTAACCACCACGCCTTGAAACCCCTCAATTTGATACTGCCAATAAAACCAGCACCGTAGCCTTTGCCGAGCGTGATGAATTGACCCTTCAGTTTAAACGTGAACGGGATAAGCTCTTTTCTGTCAAGCAATCGGTTGATATTTTTTGAGACGTGCTTTCCTTCCTCACTTGCCGTTTGCGCAAGCGCAGGAATCGGCATTTTTTCATTCTTTTGCGTGTAGCTCGAACAGTCGCCAATCACAAACACGTCCTTAAAACTCGGAAGCTGCAAAAATTCGTTGACTACAAATGTCCTCCCGCCCGCAACATCAGGAGTCGTTGAGACAAGCCGCGGCTTCACCCCTGCAGGCCAAATAATTGTTGCCGCATCAATTGACCTCTTCCCGTCAATGATAACGCTTCCTTTTTTCACTTCAGTCACTGCAGAATCGGTCAAAACGTGAATTTTATGCTTGTGCAATCTCTTTTCTGCTTCCTTCTGCAACAACGGAATCTGCGGAATCACCTTTGGACCGCGCTGAATGAGTTGAACTTTCGGATGACCCTTGAATTTTGCATTACTCCTGCACATTTGCTCCAAAAACTCCTGCATTTCAATCGAAAGCTCAACACCGGTTGGACCCGCACCAACAATTGCAACACTTGTCAGCCGCTCCTGCTCGCTTGCGCTCTTCGCAAGAAACGCAGCCTCAACCATACGAATCACATGGTTTTTAAGGCGAAACGCGTCCTCTAATGATTTCAACGTGAAACAATTCTCCTCAGCACCCAACGTGTTGAAAAAGTTCGTCATCGAACCCGTACACATGACTAAATAGTCGTACTTTTGCACACAGTTCTTGCAGCGCACCGTCTTTTTATTCAAGTCAATATCAGTCACTTCATCCTTCACGAACTCAAAATTTTCAGAACGGAGCAAATTTCTGTACGGTTCTGCAAGATTGTGACCGGATAGCCCGCCCGTTGCCACCTCGTGCAGCATCGGGACAAACAAGAAATAATTCTTCTTACTGATGAGCGTCACTTTCACATCAGTTCTCTTAAGCAAGCCCTTTGCTGCATACACGCCTGCAAAACCGCCGCCAACAATCACGATGTGCTTCATGTTTTCGTTTCTTGCTTCGGTGTATAAAAAGATATAGTACTGTTCTCAAACTCCACAAACCTTAAAAACCAAACCGTTTCAGTGAGTGTTATGGAAAAGGGGGACTTCCTCATGATTGTCTTGCTCATCATCATGCTCGCAATCATCTCACTTGTCATCTCAAACGTGGAGACCATATTCCGATGAACTTATCCAAACAAAAACCCGTTCAAGCACTCCTTCGCGCTCTCGAACACATCAAAAACCATCCCGGCTTACTCTTACTCGCCGCGTTTATTGATGCACTATTCTTCTTAGCATACGGATTCATTACCGCGCCCGTCTCTGACAAAATCATCGAACAAAGCGTCATGATAACGAACGAATTGTCAAAACAATGGGCAGCCGGACTCAAGACAGGACTCTTAAAACTCGTCTTCATGGATCCTGCAAAACAATACACCGGAAAACTCCTCATGTACTTAGCACTCTTGTTCTTACTCGGCTATTTTATTTACTGCGTTTTCCAAGCGGTCACTTGGACACTCGCACTGCGCACTGCGGGACACAACCAACGCTACTTCACTTATCTTCGCGGATTCATGCGCGTCAACTTAGTTTGGTTTGCATGCTACATTCTCTATCGACTACTCGACATTATTGTCGACCTTCGCTTCGTCTTCGTCCAAAAATTTGAACCCGCAGCAATCAACATATTAGGCGGAGTCGTCGACGTGCTCTTTTTCCTCATCATCCTCGCAGCAATCGCAAGCTACCCGCGCTTGATTGGAAAAACAATCTTTAGTACAAAAATTATCGATACACTCGGGTTTGTCCTGCTCTCTCTTCTCATCATCTTAAACGCACAATTCTTCACCAACCAACTCTCAAAACTCCTCATCCTCCCCGCACTTGGCGAAACCGCCGCGATGATTAACCTATTTTTGCTTGGCATCTTTTTCGCACTCTTCATGAACCTCATCAAAATTTATGCCGTTTGCGTGTATGGTGAAACGCACAAATGATAGAACACACACTCAACCCCACTCTTTTGCACTTAGGACCGCTCGAAATCCGCTGGTACGGCGTCATGTACTTGCTCGGCTTCCTTTTCACCCTCTACTACTGCAAAGCACGCATTGCTGCGCGAAAACTGAAGCTCACC
This sequence comes from uncultured Methanosarcinales archaeon, assembly GCA_964469145.1. Taxonomy (GTDB): domain Archaea; phylum Nanobdellota; class Nanobdellia; order Woesearchaeales; family ARS49; genus SURF-65. Next base: position 10,001 of record CAYXXT010000022.1, read on the forward strand.
GAGAAACAACTCGACGACTTGCTCGGACAACTCGTCATCGCAATGATTGTTGGCGCGCGAGTCTTTTACGCAGTGTTTTACAACCCCACTTACTTTCTTACCGAGCCTTGGAAAATATTGTTTGTTTGGGAAGGCGGACTCTCTTTTCACGGCGGATTCCTCGCAATACTCCTCACTTCAGTTTGGTTCGCGCGCAAACACAAAATTACCTTTTTACATTTAGCCGACAATTTTATCGCACCACTCGCACTCGCAAACGCATTTGGCCGAATCGGCAACTTCATCAACGGAGAACTCTTTGGCGTTGTGACCAACCTGCCCTGGGGCGTCGTATTTCCCGGAGCAATCGGAGCGCGACATCCAACGCAGCTCTACGAAGCAGCTTACAACGTGCTCATCTTCCTCATCTTGTACAAACTCAGAGACAAACCACTCAAAGAAGGCACCCTTTTTGCCACATTCATGATACTCTACGCATTTTTCCGCTTCAGCGTTGAGTTAATCAAAGATTTACCACTCTATGGACCGCTCACGATGGGACAATGGCTCTCAATACCCTTACTCCTTGGCGGCGTTTTCCTTGCTTGGAAAGTCAACCGCTCTTCTCAATGAACGACGCAATCTTTAAATACCCCGCAATCCACAACAGCACCATGAAAAAATTATTGGTGATTGTCGCATTGCTTTTCGTCATGTCGTGCACTCGCATCGAGCCTGCAAACCCACGCCCACTACCTGACATCAATATCGGAGTGCCTGCCGCTTATCCTGACCGGCCAAAATACGAACCGCCGCCAACATCACCGCACGCACAAACTACCCTGGTCAAGCACGAAATTGAAGCCACCCGAAGCGAATTCTTACCATCAGAAATCAAAATCAAAAAAGGAAGCTACGTCTCACTTGACGTACTCGCAGTCGACATCCCACAGAGATTCACCATGGCCGCATACGGCGTTGATGAACCACTCCCGGTCGGACAAAACGTCCTCATCGAGTTCATGGCAGACCACGAAGGAACCTTCGTCTTCTACAGCGAAGGCCACAAAGGAATGGAAGGAAAAATCATCGTACAGTGACTTAACCCTTTTTCTTTTGAAAATCACGCGTAACATCCAAAGAGTCCACAACTTTTATATACCCTCGGAAACCCGATAGTACTACAAACAAGCAAAAGGTGAGCCCTCATGCCCGAAAAGAAAGCATCTAAGTCAACTGCATCAAAATCAGCAAAAGTCAAAGTTTACTCGACACCGACCTGCCCATACTGCCACGCAGCAAAAGACTTCTTGAAGGAGAACAAAATCGAATTCGAAGACATTGACGTCAGCAAAGACCAAACAGCAGCCCAAGACATGATTGAAAAATCAGGACAAATGGGCGTGCCTGTTATTGACATTGCAGGAACAATCATTGTCGGCTTCGACAAAGACGCAATGAAAAAAGCGTTAAAACTAAAGTAAATTAGCCCGTTTTGTATTTTTTATCTTCTTTCTCATACCTTTTTGGATTTGCCGCGCGGTATTCTTCTTGATGCTTCTTCAATGCCGATTCGGTTGCTTCCTCCCAACGCAAATCATCAAGCAACTTTTCAAGCTGACGATTACTCCCAAAGAAAGGCATCGGACGCCACTTTTCCTTTTCACTCATGGCTCAAATCAGAATTAACGGCTTTAAAACGGTAATGACACAATCGTCTTTTAATCAGCTTATGCGTGCTATTCTCATTAGAGCGCATTAGTGCAAGGAAAAAGTCCCCTTTGCTAGTTCCATAAGAAAATTCTGCACGTTGGGTGAGACCTTCACCTGTTTCATAGACTCAACCGTAACAAATCGA
>CAYXXT010000022.1:11847-15416 GCA_964469145.1 uncultured Methanosarcinales archaeon
ATCGAAGATGACTGAAATTCTCAGGCTCTTGAATTATTGGAGTGCCCGTTTTTACTTTTGCAAGAAACCAATTATATTCCATAAGCCTCCCGTGGTCTTCAAAATCCATCACTCCTAATTTTTTCATTAATTCGACATCGCAAGACAATTCCTCTTTTAACTCGCGTATCGCTGCAGTTTCGGCGGATTCGTGAGGTTCTATTTTTCCGCCCGGAAATTCATACCAGTCTTTCTTCGTTTTATGGAGAAGAAGAATTCCGTCTGAGGAATTAATAATACAACCCGCCAATCTTAATTTTTCCATGTTTAGTGGACGCGCCGAGATTTGAACTCGGGGCCCCGTCGTTGCGAACGACGTGCTCTACCAGGCTGAGCTACGCGCCCTTACGCTTTTGAACTCAAGAGATGGGTTTATAAAGATAACTGAAGGCAAACGCGAAGAAGATGACCACGACCACACTCATTCCAGAAGGAGACTCTGCAACCATAGATTCTGCTTGTGTTGTCACCACCGCTGACTCGCTTAGCTCAACTCTTGATTTGCTCTTTCCCCACTCCCTTGAAAAATACCTCTTGCTCGGCACGCTTGGCAGAGGCGGACAAAGCGTCGTCTACCAAGTCGCAGACGCGCAAACCGCACGCATGTATGCGTTCAAACTCCAACACCCAAAAACCCCCGCTTCTGACTATCTCTTCGGCCAAGAATGCCAAACCCTCGCCGCGCTTGCACGCACGTTCACCCCGCACCCCTACGATTTCGGAAAACACAACGACTTACACTACATCGTCATGGAGTTCGTCCCCGGCAAAAATCTTGCAACACGAGCACTACCCGAAAACAAACGGGAACGCATAGAGTCAGGCATCGAAATCCTCGCCGGCATTGCAGAACGAACCGAACCAATTCACGCAGCAGGATACGTTCACGGCGACCTCAAACGAGGAAACGTCATCTTAGGATGCACGGGTCCGCGCATCATCGACTTAGGCATGGCCTGCAAAATCGGCACTGCTGCCGACAACATATTTCCGGACCAACCCGGCATATTCTTCGGAACACCAAGCTTCATGGCGCCTGAACAAGTGCGTGACGGAGTCATGCTCCCACAAACAGACATCTACGCATTCGGACTCCTCGCACACGAAGTACTCCTTGGAAGAGCCATGCGTAAACCCGCGCGAAACGCAGTTGAAATGCTACGCGCAATATCAGACGGTGACAGCAGATGCGGCTACGAACGCCCATCACCCTCAGAACTCCCTTTTGCACTGGTCGAACTCATCGAAACGTGCACCATGCCAAAACAAGAACACCGTTACAACAACATGGCAGAAATCATCGGACAACTCAAACGCGCCTAATTAATCGGAAAATCCAACTGTTCTCTTGAAATCCCCTGCGCCAAGCCAAACTCGACCGCGTCCTTCCAACTCTCCTTATTCGCATGATTGAACTCAAACGATTTATCCTTGAAAATCGCGATAACGTCCGTTCCTTTCCAAAAATGAGCGTACCACTTCGGCTTCAAATGTTTTTGCAACTGGTGAATTTCATCACGCGAAAGCGTGACGGTGTATGTATGCCAAGTCGGGTTGAGCGAAACTTCAACCTTTGTCACGCGCATCTTGTTTACGAGCAACGGACTATCAAGACTTTCCTCAACAACCAGCCCTTTGAATTGACTCATGCAGTCACCCCCTGCTTTGGACACACTTTATTGAGCGGGCAGCCATCACAGTTTGGCATTGGAGCCTTACAAATTGCCCTCCCGTGCGCCTTTAGGAACCACGGAAGCTTCTTCCACTCATCTCTTGGGAAGAGTTTTTCCAAGTCTGCGCCGATTTTGTCAGGGTTGGTATTCTTCGTCCAGCCCAAACGATAGGAGACACGGATGACGTGTGTATCGCAAACAACACCTTCCACTTGGTCGAACGCGTTTGCCAAGATGACTAATGCGGTTTTTCTGCCGATGCCCGGCAAGTCGACTAGTGCGTCAAGGTCGTTTGGGACGCTGCCCTTGTGCTTTTCTTCCAAAATCTTGCACGCCGCGATAATATTCTTCACTTTGTTTCCTGCAAACGTGACTTTTTCCACATGCTTCAGAACGTCATTCACGGACGCACTCGCATAGTCCTTCGCGGTTTTGAATTTTGCGAACAAAGTAGGCGTTGCGGCGTTTACCACTTCGTCTCGCACTTGCGCTGACAAAATTGCGGCGACTAAAAGTTCAAGCGGAGTTTTGAAATTAAGATAATATTTTGCGGAAGGGTAGAGTTTCTTTAATTCGTTTAGTACGGTTAACGCTTTTTCCATCAACTCTGCTCTTTTTCTCTCCCTTAAAACCGTTTCGGTCAACGCGCCCGAACAGAATAAACCGTTGCCGTCTGATTATTCGTCCCATCCACAAACTCCTTAGTGAACCAGGCGCTTTCGCTTTTTAGAAAACCCTCAAAACGCTTCTCACTATACCAGTTATCATAATACCCGCGATGATGCATGAATGTGACATCACGCGAACCAGGAAGCAAACGATGAAACAAATTTACTACAACCAATTCACGCGAGACCCGCAACGCTTCCTGTATCGCCCGTTCATACGACGGAAGGTGTTCAAGAATATGTCTTAACACCACTGCATCAACACACTTGTCCGCAAACGGAAGAGACTGCGCATCCCCTTCAACGAATGCTCCAGTCGGATGCCTCTCCCTTGCCTGCTCGAGCATATATTTACTGCCATCCAACCCGACATATTTCACGTCCAAATTTTTCGCGCGATAACTCGCAAGTTCAGACCCGCAACCGCAGCCAACATCAAGAATAGAACCAACCTCAACACGCTTCAATTCGCGAGCGATAACTGCACGCTCCTTCTGTCCAGTCGTGCATAATTGAGCTACCAAACTGCGCGTTTGCGGCGACTCATGGTTCCAATAGCCGTTTGGAAGAACAAATCTCGACCGCTCTTGGACGTCAGTTGCGAACATACGCGCGTCGTTAAACGTCCGACGAATATTGTTAAACAGCGCCATACTTTGCGACCACCGGAGACGGTTTAAAAAGATTGTGACAATAAACCAACTGACCCGGTGAATACCTTTATAAACGTCATACGTCCGTTCAAATCACAAAGGGCAAGTAGTTCAGCCCGGTAGAACGCACCGCTGGCAGCGGTGAGGCCGTGGGTTCAAATCCCGCCTTGTCCATTTTTGATTAGAACAATGTTAACTTGCACTTACCGCAACACCAAACGTTGCCTTTGCAAAGTCTGCAAGTTTCTGAGTAAGCGCTCTTTCAATTGGCAATTTAAGTAGTGCAATATCTTGCGAGACATCCTCGCCCGCTGCCAAACGCTTGACAAGCACCTTCCACTGCGTAACAAGTGCGTTCTTTGGTTCGAGCATCTCAAGACGGATGATCGGGGTTATTTGTTCGTTCATCGCACGAGACCAAATCCCTGCATGAATTTGCTGCCGCTTGTCTGAGTTCTTTTCTGCGTTCGCGCGCTGCCAGAGACCGAGTGCCTCTTGGACGTTTCCCAACTCGCGCTGATATGCCGCCCACATAT
>CAYXXT010000023.1:0-3172 GCA_964469145.1 uncultured Methanosarcinales archaeon
CAATTGCTCCTCGCTCGACACTCGAGAAACAAATCATAGATGTTTGCGTTGCAAACATGGTAAAAACATTCTCTCGGTACTCACGAAGTCGCAAAACTCAGTCTTGAAACGCATGCGTCTTGATACTACAAACCATCCAAAATTCCGTGCGCGCTTGTAGACCTCTCTAACTGCCCAAAACGCTCCTTACTCTTTATTGCAAACTGGAGACGGAGCTGCTCTTCCTCCTGCTTTGTCACCTGCGCTAAACGGTCAGCATCTAAAAGACCATACGGATACCCCAAGAAGACCGGGTCAACTGCCGTTTTTGCCAACGACGCAAGCGCTTGAGGCAGAAGTGCGAGATTTCCAACAACATCACACCGAAAAACAAACTTCGACCGCTCATGCAGCTTGATAAAACAAACATCCACCCCTGCATCAAACACCCAACACCCCTTTGGGCCGCGCTCCATAAGAACAAGAGAAGCAGACTTCCCGCTATCTGTTAACGCAGTCGACGTTTTTGCAATCCCGAGCACGAGCACATTCAGCGACTTTGCAACCGACTCGATGTTCCTTAACGCATCCTCAAGCAACTCACCCCTCGCTGACAAATCACCGTCTCGAATGACCACTCCCTGCTCGCCCACTTTCGGACACAACCGCTCAACCATTGCAAACTCAAGCCAAGTCCTTACAACACCCAACACATCCCGCGGATACGCACGCTTGCCCTGGAGTGAAATCCGCGGGTCAAACGCATCAAGCTGCAACTGGTTTGTGAGCGCGCCCTCCTTCGTGAAAATAGACGCCTCCAAATGACGCTCACCCTTTGCAACAACCACCACAAAACGCTCATCAAGCAAACGCTCCTTCTTGTCACCCCACACGCAACCATAAGTGCGCACAAAACCAACACACGCACCCGCGCCTTCAAGCAAAAGACCACTCCCCGCATCAACAAAACCAAGCCTCCCACCCGCACCACCAACCACTTGCTTGAAAAAAACATCATTCAGCTGCAGAGTACGCCCATCAACCACAATCTTTGACCCATCAGACTCAAACGCGCCGTCAAGAAACTCGATAACCGTATTGAACGCATGCATGCAACAACTAACCCATTTTCCACATAAAAGCATATCGCGAGCACAGACTCCACCTCCGCTTCACATCCTTTTTATAGCAGTTCAACACCAAACACCCACATGAACATCGGAGCCGCCGCACTCGAACTCTTTTTACACATCGACCTCCACCTTGACGCAGTCATCACCGAATACGGCACGCTCACTTACCTCATCATCTTCCTCATCGTATTTTGCGAAACAGGACTCGTTGTGACCCCCTTTCTCCCCGGCGACAGTTTACTCTTTGCCGCAGGAGCATTCGCAGGAAAAGACTCCCTTCACGTCGGCATCCTCTTCCTCGTTATCGCACTCGCAAGCATCCTTGGCGACGCGGCAAACTATCACATCGGCAAATTCATCGGACCACGCGTATTTCACACAAACAACCGCTGGATAAAACAAGACTACCTCAAACACACCCAAGAATTCTACAAAAAATACGGAAGCAAAACAATCATCCTCTCACGATTCTTACCCCTCCTACGCACCTTCGCACCATTCGTCGCAGGAGTCGGCACCATGCACTACCCCACCTTCTTCCTCTACAACGTCGTCGGAGGAATCCTCTGGACACTCACGTTTGTTGGAACAGGATACCTCTTCGGCAACATCGCATGGGTCCAAGAAAACTTCTCACTCGTGATAATCGGAATCATCTTCGTTAGCTTCGCAATCGCAATACGCGAATTCGTCATGCACAAAAAACACACTACAAACTAGCAGAACGAACACGCAAACGCACATACTCATCCATCAACAAACGCGCAAGAACATCTGCCACTTTATACTCTGTTCTTGGCACTTTTGCCCAAACTCTGCCCGACTTTGTAAACGTGCTCTTATACGACTGCTTAAACTTGTCAACCGCATGCTTCATCTCAAGAGGCGGACCCTTCCACTCCTCAATTTTTGAAAGCTCAACCGATTTTAAAACAAAAAACCACTCGCCTTTTTCTTTCTTATCCCAAACCCAACCAGAATTAATGACTTGGAAATCAGTTAAGCGGTCACGCACGAATTCAAACGCGCGCACAAGCTTTGTCCCCGACACGTCTTCTTTACCCTCAACACTTTGCACTTTCACACGGACAAGATGACCTTTTTTTGCGAGCTTCATGAAGTCAATTTCCTGCTCCTCAAAATGAGCAACTGTTGGCTTCTTGAGAAAAGACTTAGCAGCGTCCATAAAACGCTCCAAGTTTTCATCCGTTAATGCAGCAGCAGCGTTACGCTCCGGCTGAACAGGGTCTACTAGCACCATCGGACCTTCCGTCTTACTCGTGTTTAACATCAGAAGCGCATTACCCTTGTAGACTTTACTGTAATCAAGAACCACTTTTGGCTCCCACTTTGTTGCGGCTTTTAGCAACGGCAAAAATCCACGATAAAAAATGACGAGAATATCAACAACATGACCTGAAAAACCACGAATGTAACTCTCCGCACCATAACAACGCGAAGCCTTGCAGAATTTCTTGATTAAACGGATGTCGCCTTTGTATTTCGCACCCTTATCATTCACCCACTTGACATGGAGCGGGGAAAAGTCAGTTACGTTTTGAGCGTCTGATGACTTCTTGATTTTTAAGACGGGAACAATTTCAAAACGCAAGACGTCGCGCACCCAAAAATAGTCACGAGAGCCGTGAATTCTTTCGAACGACCACTTCTTTAACGCACGCTCGAGCAAATCGCTTAGATTTTTATCTTTTAATGAGAGGTCGAATTGCACGAACACATCAACATCATAATCACCAGAAAGCCAAGTATCCTTTGCATAACTCCCGCCAAGCACTGCCGTTGCCTTCGTCTTTTGACGCTTCAATTCCGCATTTAACGCCTTAAGAAACGACTCGACCTTTTGCAACGTCTTTTGCCGCTCCTCTTTTGTCGGCTCAATCTTTACGAGCACCTCTTTTGTCAACGCACGAGGAATTGGCATGACACACTCTTTGCAACGCGTGTTTATAAAGGTTGCAGTAGGTTCCCGTAGGCTGCAGTACCAAACGTTTAAATAACTTTTAGACACAAAAAACCTGATGGCCGACCCACTCATAACC
>CAYXXT010000023.1:3182-15123 GCA_964469145.1 uncultured Methanosarcinales archaeon
GCCATAGCCGTCCTCCTCTTTGTCGGCGTCATTTGCAGCTGGATTGGCAAACGATTCGGCATCCCTGACGCACTACTCCTCATCTTCGCAGGACTCGCATTTGGGCACACCTCATTCAACGGAGAACCACTCGTTACGTTCCCCGACTTGTTTTTGAGTTCCCTTGCAATCCTCGCACTCGCCCTCATCGTCTTTGACGGCACTGCACGCATCCGCCTACGCGAACTTGACACTTTCAGCGTCCGCGCAATCAACCTTGTAGTTGTCTTCACCGTGCTCCTGCTCACCCTCTTTAGCACCGCAGTGCACTACATCTTAGGAACACCCTGGTGGATTAGCATCCTCTTTGCCGCAGTCATGACCGGAACATCCGCAGAAGCAGTCCTCCCATCAGCAGGCAAAGGAAAAGCAGGAACCCTCATCAAACTTGAAAGCGTCTTTAACGACACCGTAAACGTTGTTCTCCCCTTCTTGATTGTCGACCTCATCCAAAACGTCACCTCACAAAACTTCTCCGGCATCATGACCCAACTCACCCCTGTCATCATGCAAATCATCGTCGGCATCGGAACCGGCGTCTTCACCGGAATCATCCTCTTCAAACTTGTACAGCACGTTTACGCAGAAGTCTATTCCCCCCTCGCAGTCATAGTTGCCGCACTCCTCGCATACGTGCTCGCTGAAAACTTAGGCGGAAGCGGCGTCCTCTCTGTTACCGCACTCGGACTCTTCTTTGGGAACGCCTACGTCAAAGAAAAAATCACGCTCCTCAGCGTTGAGAGCGTTATTGCAAAAGCACTCTACATCCTCGTGTTCATCCTTGCAGGACTCGTCATTAACATACCCCTTACCCGCGAGTTCTTCTTCACGAGCGCAACCCTCTTTGGAATCTATTGCGCAATACGATTCCTCGCCGTTTGGCTGTCCACCCGAAGCACAAACGTCCACGACCTCATTTACATGACCCTCGCCACGTCAAAAGGAATCACTACGACTGCAGTTCTCTTTGCACTCTCTACACTTAACATCCAAGGAATCGGAATGCTCCTTGAAATGGCATTTGCATTCATCTTGTACAGCATCATCATCTCTGCAATCACCATCGCAATCCACCGCCGACACTCCTATGAAAACCGTACTCGCTGACACAAACTTTCTGATAGATTGCGCGAAGAACAAGATAGACATGCACACAGAATTGACACGGATTTTGTCCACCTCTTTTGAAGTTGCCGTGCTTGATCGGACGCTTGAAGAGTTGGATACGGTTGTTGCGCGAGGCGGAAAAGAAGGAATGGCTGCAAAACTTGCGCGAACGATACTCATGACCAAAAAAGTAAGCATCCTTGCGACATCAGGCGGGCATGTAGACAAATTACTGCTTGACCGAGCGGATGAAAACCACCTTGTTGCAACAAACGACATGGAACTGAAACGAAAATTGAAGAAGAAAAAATGCGACGTGATTATTGTACGGGCGCAGAAGAAATTAGCAATTGTCGGCGCATAAGCGAAAACTCATTCTAAATAGAAACATACGACACATATACACCGCCGACATAATCAATATATACTTCTTTTGTCTGTTTAATGTACTAAAAGAGTACTAAGAGGCTGCGGCGACTTTGGTCGCCGAATCCTCCTGTAAAACAAGAGGTGAATTACCATGGCAACAAAACCATTCAAAAAACAAATGCACATCACCCTATCTGAAGAAGCACATCAACAACTTGATGACTTACGCAAAACCATGGGCGCTGGCTCCATCGCAGAAGTAATCCGTAACTCACTAGCCACTACTCGCTACTTTGAACGACAGCGCGTCGAAGGCAAAGAAATCATCATCCGAGACCCAAAAAGCAACCGCGAAAAGGTGATTGTCGCCTTGCGCTAAGCGCACGCTGACTATACCACGATGACTGAAGAAGATTTCATCGTCATCGAAGACTTTGACACGCCAAAGAAAAAGAAACCCCACGGATTTGAAAGCCTTGGTTCTGAACCTGAAGAACGCAGCCGAGAAAACAGAACAAACAACCACTTTCTCTTCACAAACATATTCTCCGCAGCAGCACTCCTTGTCTTTTTAGGACTCCTGATACTACAAGTGGACGTGCCCGAATACTTCATCGGCATGATAGGCGCAGTCCTTGGGTATTATTTGTCGAAGAAACCGTTTGAGTGACGAGGAACCAGGTGAAGGACAACGGTCAAGAATTGGAAAGTTTACAGGTTTGTCGACAAAAGATTCTTTAAGAGGTGCTGCCTAAGCAACACCTATGAAAAAGAGCCGTTCTTGCCCAGGCAACAGATTCATCTCAGACCACTCTCACTGCACCCTTGGGAATGAAACATTCTTCCAACACATCACGCGACCCCACAAACTTGATAAAAATAAGATTCAAAACTGCAACATCCTCATTAAAAATAACCAGCAGAACCCGCAACGTATGCACGAATTCTTGAACACAGAGCGCAAGGAACACCCATGACCACTGCATTCACCCTTGGCATTGTTTCGCACGGAGATACTTGGCCACTTGGATTCTCCATACATTCCCAGAATAAAGGCATGCCGATTGAAGTTGTGCTTGGAGTCATGCGCCAATACCTCACCGTACTTGAACAACAATACCAAGAAAGGATTCGCTCTGAACTTCCGAAGTAAATGCCTATTCAGACACTCAATTCAAATCCTTCCTAACCAAATCATCAAGAGAACCCTGCACTTCCCGCACAATAACGTCATGAACCGGAACGATGTTTGGAACATCTGCAAAAACATCAGCACTTCCGTTCACCACTTCAATTTTGCTCCCCACAGGCACCTCAGAAACAAGACGAGCAGCCTCATTAGAAACAAACCCTGCAACATACGAACGAAGACCCACTTCATCGCCCGCGCCGTCAACATCAGGAAAAATATCAGCATACTCAGCTAACAATTCAACAATATCAAACACCCTGCGCGTACGAATCGCCCCCGCAACATATGCCAAATAGACCTTATCCATCCCTAACGCTTCCCCAGGCGCAACACTTGCCGCAATATACAGTGAGTTTGTCATACCCCTTTGCCCACCCACACACTATAAAAAAGTTATGACTCATACCCGCCCCCTTGGAAAGCTTTATAAACCCCCCATCTCGCGTATCCTCTATGAGATACTCCTGGTTCTCTCCAGGCCACGAGTATTGATGCAAACCACCACGGAGGACCAACAACAATGTTTTACCGAACCGAAGTCCAAGACCACATTCGAGTCTCACCAAGACTCCTCGCCTTTGACCGCGAAGACGCAGTCCTTAAGGCAGTAAAGCAAAAATACGACGGCATGATTGACCCAACACTCGGCGTTGTCATCGACGTTGCAACCGTCAAAAACATCGGCCAAGGAATCATCATCCCAGGCGACGGCGCAAGCTATTATGACACCACGTTTGAACTCTTAGTATTCCAACCAGAACTACAAGAAACACTGAAGGGCAAGATTAAGGACATCGCAGACTTCGGAGCGTTCATCACACTTGGTCCGATTGACGGCATGATTCACGTCTCGCAAACCATGGACGACTTCGTCTCATTTGCAAAAGACAAAACCTTATCAGGACGCGAAAGCAAACGAACGCTACGCATCGGCGACCCATGCCGCGCACGAGTCATTGCAGTCTCATTCAAAGACGTTACCAACCCAAAAATTGGTCTCACCATGCGACAGCCGGGACTTGGCAGACTCGACTGGATAGACAGCGAAGACTCAGCACCTGCTGCTTCAGAAGAAAAGGAAGATAAGAAAGAAACCAAGAAGGAGAAAAAATGAGCAAGAAAAACGCATGCAAAAAATGCAAATACCTCTACGACGGAACAGAATGCCCAGCCTGCAAAAGCGCACAACCAGTACAAAACTGGAAAGGACGCGTTGCAGTACTTGACGTTAAAAACAGCGGCATCGCAAAGAAAACCGGCGCAGAACAGCCTGGCGAATACGCAATCAAGGTGAACTAAAAATGGAACTCCACGTAAAACAAGACAAGAAAAACGCGCTTTTACACCGCAAAGAAGTCGACGGAACGCTCAGCTACACTGGCGCAACTCCCTCGAACGCGCAACTCCAAGAAGCACTCAGCAAAAAATTCAACACCCCTGCTGACGCAATCGAAGTCAAACACATCTACGGCGCATTCGGCGCACAAAACGCGACCTTCACCGCACACGTGTATGATTCAAAAGAAAACCTACTCAAAGTAGAACCAAAGAAAAAAGTAAAAGCGGACCCAAACGCGCCCGCGGCAAAGTGATTTAAATGGCAGACGCAAAAAAACCAGCAGCAAAAGGAGCAGCACCAGCAAAGAAAGGACCGCCAAAGAAGGGCGCCTGGAAGCTCTATGAGAAAAAAGGCGACGCACTTGTCCGCAAGAACAAATCGTGCCCAAAGTGCGGAACAGGATTCTTCCTCGCTAATCACAAGGATCGCCTCGTGTGCGGCGCATGCGGATATGCAGAATTTTTGAAGAAAGAAACACCTGCGAAGAAGTAATTTCTTTTTTATTCCTCTTCATTTTTAAAAAAAAATAAAGAAAAACTATTTTCTAATACGAACAACCTCGCCCTTGTTTGCTTTCACTAACTCATCTGAAGCGATACGAACAAGCGAGTTCTCTGAACCACCACCCGTGTAGACAACCTTCTTCTCTAAAACGCGCTGGTCAACTAAAAATACTGCAGCATAGCCAAAAGAAGGAGTCCCACCGCAAGGAAAACCCGTTCGCTCCAAAATCTCCTCAGGAGTTGCTAAACGAGGCCGTTCAATGTTTAACGCCTTGGCCACCCGCTCCGTACTTGCGCGGTCCTCGCCCTTCACGATTGCGACAATGAGCCTATTTTGCACATCGACCATGCACACATTCTTCACAAACTCATCCATTGGCGCACTCGCAGCTCGTGCTGCCTCCTCGACCGAATGACACGACTGCTTGAATGAAAGATGCTCGCCCTGCACGCCATTTGCTTTTAACCATTGTTTTAATTTTTCTTCATGTTCATCCATTGTGAAACCTCAAACTTGTTGTGAACAACCACTGCTGCCTTTTCCCTTCCCACGCGAAACACCGCAGCACTTGGAAGATTCGAGCAGCAAAAATACTCAAGAAATGATAATCATTTGACTGCTCATACTCTGCGAGAACATCAGGAGCTATAAAAACGTAGCGACATAAACTTAGAACAAAAATTAATAAAATCAAACGAGCAATCTCTACCACAGACTGCACTGTACTATAAATAAAAACCCCATGCGCGATGCAACACGACAGACACGGCCATTGTTCCTAACTTCTTAGGGGGACACGGCAACTCTCCATTTAGTTGCACAACTATTGCCAACTTTCTTAAGGCCGGCCTCTTTCTATTGACTACATAGGAAAAAACGCGAACGGGCCGAGGCATATAGCATTCGGTTGGTTGAGTTTGCGCTCCGCAAACGGCCCATCTTGCTTTCGGGATTTGCGCTCTGCTGTTCCCGAAAGCTCATCACTGAACTTTCCTAATAATATACTATATATCGGGCTTTGATATAATTGTTTGGCACTTACTGTATAGACAAACGTACTTTCGATTTAAGAAGAAAAACAAAACTACTGCGAAACAGCCATCACCGGCTGATACTTGAACTCGCCCACTTCCTTCCAACCACCCCAACCACATGACGCCGTCAAAACACAGTTGGGCTTATCAGGACACGGACAAGACGTGCCACCACCACACTCAACCGGACCACACGGCGTCTGACACACCGGCTTTTGCTGATTAATCGTAATCTGCGGCTGCGCATAACACACCGGACAACTTCCCGTCTTCGTTCCCTTCACATTAATCGACGCACCAGACACACACGTAAACTGGTTCAAATATTGCAAAATACTCTGAGAACTCGGCGGCTGCGTCGACGTCCCCTGCGGACACGCACAAGACGGCTGAACTGGCGAAGTCACTTGCGGCGTTGTCGTCGGCTGCGTTGACCCATATGACGGAATATAGCCCGTATCCTCAATACTATCCAAAATTGATTCCCGCTCATCACACATAAAACACCTCAGCGTATCCGCACCAGGACGCTCCTTTGCAAGACGAGGATTAATTGTCGTCGGAGCCATACGCATACAGTCAACACCCGGACAACTCTTCTTACAATCACGCTCTGAAGTAAACATGTCAAACTCCTCACACGTCGCCCTTACCGCAACCTGGTCACCACCCGGAACACGCACCTGCGTCTTCGGCAACTCCGAACCCGTCGGTGTCGCACACGAATGCTTACACTTCTGCAACGCCGAAATAAGATTTGCAAGATTTGGCGGACTCATCTTCTTCCCCATCGAAAGACCTGTCGAGTAGCCACGCAACTGCGCAATCATTTCATCAATTAACGCGAATCCATCCGGCTTACAATCCCACTTCATCGCCTGACCCGGCGGACACTTGTAACATGCCTTCAACGCCTCTAAGTCCTGAATCGAACCGAAAAGCAACTGAAGCAAATCAACCTCTCCACGCTCAACTAACGCAAAACCCTCAGGAATCAACGCAACACTTGCGAGGAGACCGCTGCAACCACTTGGCTCCTCTTCTCTTGGGTCAACCCGCGGCTCCTCTTTTGGCGGCTGAACCCCCGTCCTTGGCACGCACTCAATCTTCTTATTACAATTCGTCTTCCCCTCAACAAACTTCTCAACAGGAGACTGGTCAAACTTCCACACAAACACTTTACCCCCGCCAAGCGGAATACGCAACGTCTCACCCTGAAGCGAGTTCTTCCCAATCGAAGACTTCGCACCCGCAAACGCAGAATCAAACTCAGGCTTTGGCTCATCCTCATCAGGCAACAACGGATTTAACGGAGGATTACCAACCAGCGCATTTGTGAACGACTCACCAAACAAACTTTTCCCATGCAACACAAGACCAGGACGGTCACTTTGCGAACCCGCATACGCAGCAAGACCTTGAACACTATGCTCAGTTAATTTGCCCGCATAACACGCACTTGATGCGAGGAACTTCCTACACGACTTCACCGCACCCAACGCATCAGGATTAAAACCAACACACTGACCACCAAGACCCAAACACCAACCACTCTCCGTCTTACTCTCTATGGTCCAACCCTGCGGAAGACCAAGCGATGCAGTCCCCGGATCCATATCAGGATAATTTTGAATTAAACGCTCCTGACCATTCGGACTCTTTAGTTTAATATTCCACGTCCGACTGCCGTGAGTACTGATAAAAATTGCAAGCGAAGACGGTTCTTCCAATGATTTCGCCTGCGTCAACTTTGCTTTTGCATCATCAATTGACGTCGCCATACCCCAATCCTCAAAACCCGCAGCCTTCGTTGCCGCGGTAAAACGATTCGCATCCCCAACAAAGTCAATATTTCGGTCATTCGCATCAACAATTGTGAACGAAACACCCCTTTCTTCAACCACTGTCTCTTTCGCCTCATAGCCCGGCGGGCAAACAAGCGCTGCGGACTTGGACTGCTCTGCTTTTCCCGCATCAGCATACGCGTACGCATACGCAGGATACATCTCCGTCTTCCACTTATAATCAGCACGAAGCGCATACGGGTCACTCTTATCCACCACATCCATACCCGTCACTGCACCCGCAACAAACCTCCCTGTTGGCGTCACATCCCAAGGAGAACCATACTCGCGCAAGTCCTTACCGCCCACCAGCGGGAACGCATTCCCACGATACGACTCAACCGAACCGTCCGCGAACAAAAGCAAATAAATCGTCGGGTGCGCATACATCAGCGACGGAAGCGGGTCAACCCAGGCAAACCGCGCATCCTCCAAAAGCACCATCGAACTGAACGGACCATCCTGAATCTTCGTCCCCTTCGGCACGACGCTTGGGTCAATCAATTTCACACTATCCCTTGGCAACTCACCATCCCCTGCGAGCTCACCTGAAAACATCTGAACCGCGTCACGCTCAGAAAACGGAAAACTTGAACGACCAAACACTCGAGTCCACAACCTGCTGAAAAAACCCGGCTTCTTCTCCGGCTCAACCACCTGCGGAATCGGATTCTTCCCATACCAACACAACCACATCGGCTGATTCCCCTCTTGAATTTCAACGGTAAAAACACACTTGCCACTCTCAGGCCTTGCTGGAGGGTGGTACGCGCACACCCCAATTGTCTGCGCAGAGTACGAATCCCACGCCGACTTCACTTTTGAATCAACGTACTGTTTGTAACTCGGAAGATGCGTCGGCTCACACGCACTTGGCCGCACCTGCTTTGGCCCAGCCGCTTCACCAAACCAACACAAATGCGCAGGCGGCTGACCGCCCGTACTCAACTGCACGGCAAACTTACACTCCGTACTGCTCGGCAACCGCTTATCAATACGGCAAACACCCTTTGACTGCGACGAATACTCATCCCACTTAATCTTCACCTGCGGGTCAGCATATTGCGTATAGCTCGGAATATTAGTAGACGTACAATCAGAAGACTGCGCGTACACCAAAGGAATCAGAAGTAACAACAAAAGCAAACCTCTTTTCATGACCTCTTCAATGACAGACTCAATATAATAACTTTTTGGGTTACCAAAAACACAATAAAAAGACGATGCCTTTTTAAACGAAAGGCTTCGCAGCGACGATATGGATCGCCGTTTAGAAGACTTAGCCGCGTGCCCATTTGTTGGAACATATGTACGCAATCTTGACGAATCAGGAGGCATGGTTAAAATCCAATTCCCCCACGAATTGCGGCGCACCCTTGAATTTTGCAACTTCTCACCCCACCGCATCCTCATGAGACCCCGCACAACCGGAAAAGGAATCGCAGAAAACAGACCCGCTTGGCTCGAACGAATCCTCGAACCAACCAGCGAAAAACTCACCCTCGAACTCACCAGTAAAGCCACTCAAGACTTCGATTGCTATCGAATGATTGACGTTTGCTGGAGTAAATCGTCTGCCGAAATCACCTTCCCAAAAGACCTCAAAGAAAAATGCGGCATCGGCAACACATTCGATTACGTCATCAAAGACGGAAAAGTCACCATAGAAACAACCATCGAAAACATGGAACAAGTCCCCATACAGTGCGAAGGAAGAATCCAAACCCAAAACACCGCACTCGCCAAACTCAAACCCGGCTCAGTCTTCTACTATCGACCAATCATCGCCAAATGGAAACCAAGAACTCCCCGCGAAAAACGCGTTCTTCAATACTGCATTGAAATCACAACCAGACCAGAATTTCCAACAACCGCATACCGCAACACCACCGTCCACAAAGACGGTATGATTCGCATCCCCCCCGACATGCTCTCCGAACTCGAATTCCCCGACGTCGCACGCATCACCGTGGTTACTCACCACACCATGCGGCTATACCACGGAAAAGAAATAGACCGATACCGAAGAACGTCCCGCAACAACAACGTCGCACTCCCAAAACAAGTCCTCGACGTATTCAAAACACGACCCGCTCTCCTTTACTTACATATCGCAGGACCACAGCTCCCCAAAACGCCATCAGGTAAGTACTGGGAACTACGACCAGCGACTACACACCCCTCACGCGAAGACACCATCGTTCCCATCTCCGAAAAATACCGCATGATATTCCCACCAGAAATCCTACGATTCGCCAAAGCAGGCAAAGAAGCAGTCTTCGTCTCACGCGGCAACTACATCGAAATGAGCATTTTCTAATTTTGAGCACGAGTACGAGAAATTACGCCACAACGCCAGTCACGATTTTGTTGTTGCTTGCAGCCGAAAACATCGCGTTACAACGAGTGTTACACACATCATCCGACAAACGACCAGTCAACTGCACACGAAGACGCTGCACTTGCGACGTCCAAGGATTACCATAAAAGTCAAGCTGCGTAATAGTACACGCACAAGATGGGCCTGAATATTCCGCAACCGTTGGTTTTGTTAAAAGCAAAACCGCAGTAACGATAACGAGAATTGCGAGACACGCAACAATTGCTGTTCTCATGACTTGCATGAACGATAGAACGCGACACGAATATAATAAAGAATGGTACGGCTGAGGTGGAAAGCATCTAGATGGATTTGAACTCAAACCCTACGGGCTGGAGTTCAAACCCTGCGCGCGTTTTCCTTGACCAACGCGTCACGTTTGCAACTCAAGCCTCTAGAGGGATTTGAACCCCCGACCTACTGCTTACGAAGCAGTCGCTCTGCGGCTGAGCTATAGAGGCGAAATGGTTATTCGTCTTTGGTTGTTCGTCATTGGTTGATTTAAAAAGCTTGCTCCCAAAACGCTTATATACACTCGTGAAACACGCAAGCACATGGACGAATCAGCCTACCAAAAACTCAAAAGCCAGCACGCAGTACTCCCTGAATGGAAAATTATCAACCACGAATTCGAACTCCAACTCATCGAAGAAGAACACTTCCCCCTACGCCTCATTTTGCGCAAAATGGCAGAGAGACTCGAGCCAGTCATTCAAATTCTTGAACGAACGATTACGCCAGACCCAAGCTCATTTACCGACATGTACGAGTGCAGGTGCATTAGTAATGGCGATAAAAAGCAGTTGCTTGACGTTTTCAGACACCTCATGGAACACCACCGATTACTGCTTGAAGCAGACGTGACCTGCGACGAAACAATGGAAGCAGACACGATACGCAAAATCAACGACTTGTGGCTCAACGAGAAAAAACAAGTCATCCCATTCCTCAAGAAAATCCGGGCATGCTGGCAGCGCCACGTCGAACCCAAAGAAGTTCTTGACTACCTCGGATGAACATCGTCTTACTCGGACCACAAGGAAGCGGCAAAGGCACGCAAGCACAACTCATAGCCAAACACTTCGGATTCAACCACCTATCACCCGGCGACTTGATTCGCCGAGGAGTTGCAGGAAAAGACCCCCACGCGATGAAAGTCAAAGCACTCGCCGACGCGGGAAAATTGATTTCCACCAAAGACTTACTCCTCCTCCTCAAAAGCCACCTCAAAAAAGACAACATCTTCGACGGCGTGCCGCGCGAAATCCACCAAGCAGAATCAATGGACCAAATCGCAGAAGTCGACCTTGTCATCGCACTCGACCTCGATGACGACACCGCCGTAAAACGCATTGCCGGACGAAAAACATGCCCTGAATGCGGAACCGTCTACGGAGACGCAGACCCGCCAAAGAAAAAAGGCGTCTGTGATTTGGATGGAAAGAAACTCGTTGTACGCGACGACGACACCCCTGATGGAGTAAGAAAACGCCTTGCAACGTATCGCGAAAAAACAGAACCCCTCCTCGAATACTACAAACCACGCGACATCGTGCACCACGTCAACGCAGGACAAGAAATTTCAGAAATATTTGACGAAATAAAAGTTATTATCGAGCAGCACTCTGTCTAAGTCTCATGCTACGCGACACTGCGCACGGGCAAATCAGAACGACTAACCGTACCGCTCCATTAAATAAAAGTTCGAGTCACTGTCCAATGAATTTGCCGAAAGCGGCAGTTTCAAAGAGGTGAAATCATGAATCAAAAAGCAAACCATTACGCTATTGCCAAAGTAGGCATCGTCGCAATAGTCGCAATCCTTGGCTTAAGCATCGTGTTACTCGGAAACTCAAACCCAAATGGAGCGCTTACCGGCGCAGTTGCAGCAGATGATGCTTGTCTTCAATTAAATGAACTATTCCATGACAATTTTGATTGCTGCGGAACAGGATCAGGCGCAAAGAAATGCACCGGCCTCCAAACCGCATCAGAAGCAAGCGGGTGCGGAACGCTGAGTTGTGGGCAAAACTGTTAGCCTGTGCCCACACAAATACGGGATGGTGCGTGCCAGAACTTATTTGGCACAGAACCAAATTGCGCAGACCCCGACTGCAATGGGCGGCAAGCGTG
>CAYXXT010000024.1:0-828 GCA_964469145.1 uncultured Methanosarcinales archaeon
TGAGTGGAATATCGTACCCGTCGAAAAAATTCGAGAAGTATTGGCCTGCCGACTGTCATTTAATCGGTAAAGATATCGCGTGGTTCCATTGCGTGATTTGGCCGACGATGCTCATGGCTGCAGGGCTTAAAATTCCAAAGACAATATTCTCGCATGGCCACTTAACGTCAGGCGGGCAGAAAATGTCAAAATCGCTTGGAAACGTGATTGACCCGTTTGTTGTTGTTGAAAAGTTCGGTGAAGACCCGGTGCGTTTTGCGCTTTTGCGTGACGTTCCTGCGGGTTCGGATGGCGACTTCAGCGAGCCTGCATTAATTGACCGTAACAATTCAGAATTAGCAGACGCGCTTGGCAATTTGCTTCAGCGCGCGCTCACTTTGGTCAATAAGAATTTCCAGGGCAACATCCCGCTTTGCGGCAAACTCACTGAGAAAGAGAATGAGTTAAACGCGCATATTCCCTCAGCCGAGGAGCTTGATGGTTTGATGAAACAGTTTGCGTGGTCGCAAGTCGTTGACAAAATATGGCAATACGTCAACAAATGCAACAAGTACGTGAATGATACTGAGCCGTGGAAGCAAACCGGTGACGCAGAACGCCTTGGGACGATTCTTTACACGCTCGTTGAACATTTGCGCATCATTAATATTTTTATCTCGCCGATCATTCCAAAAACTGCTGAAAGAATGGCTCAGCAGCTCGGCATGCCGATTGGAAAGCTAAAAGAGGCAAAGTTCACGAAAAAGTCTAAGGGTCGGGTAAATGCGCCTGAGATTTTGTTCAAAAAGTTTGAGCACTCAAAACAATCAAGCAACGCAACCACTCAGG
>CAYXXT010000024.1:838-7826 GCA_964469145.1 uncultured Methanosarcinales archaeon
GGAAAGATAGTGAATCCGGAGCAGGCAGGCATTCTTTATCAAAATGCGTTTGCAAAACTGGACTTGAAGGCTGCGCGGATTACAAGTATTGAGTTGCACCCGAATGCAGACAAGTTGTACGTCCTCAAGCTTGATGTAGGAAAAGAGCAGCGTCAGATTGTTGCAGGGATGCGCGCGCACTATAAGATTGATGAATTGGAAGGAAAACTTATCGTTCTCGTGACGAATTTGAAGCCTGCTTTGTTGCGCGGTGTTGAGAGTCAAGGCATGATGCTTGCCGCGGAAAAGGATGGCAAAGTGCGTGTGCTTGAGCCGAAGAATGCAGAGCCGGGCGACCAAGTATCAATTGATGGAATTCAGTTGATTAGCGGGACGATTGAAATGGCGGATTTTGTTGAAGCAGTCATGACAACAAAGAATCACACTGTTGTTTGTGGAGATAAGCCGCTCAAAACGCATAATGGTCCTGTTGTCGTGGAGCTTCCTGATGGCGCAACGATTCGTTAATGCGGGTAAAATTTTGCTTCTTGTATTGTTTTGTTTTTCTTTAAGCATCACCGTTCTTATCACGGACAAGAATTTCACCGCCTCTCGTTTGGCTGATAAAGCAGTTGCTCCGACGATGCAGTTTTTTTCGTTTATTTTTGGTCTCGCGTCGTTTCCTGAGCAATTTACGGGTGATGAGGCAAGCCACATGCGTGATGTTGCATGGTTGTTAAGAGCAGCCGGGCTGATTTGTTTGATTTCTGGACTCGCGCTCGCGAAGTGGGTGAAGAAAAAAGAATTACAGTCACTGACAAAGCAAGCGCTCGGAGTGTTTGCCGTTGTTGGTTTTCTCGGGCTTGTTATTCCATTTGACTCATTATTTCGCGTGTTTCATCTTATTTTTTTCCCGCAGGGCAACTGGACGTTTCCTCTTGATAGTGTGCTGATTCAGTTTTATCCGCAGGAATTTTTTGCATGGTATGCGCTTTGTTGGTTTGCATACGCTCTATTTACTGCATGTTTTCTCGCAGTATTCTCGCGTGCATTTGTTGAATGATATAACAACTGACCTCTTTGATTTGCTTGTTCTGTCAATTGTTATATTCGGCGGACATAACTATTGGATGAGGATTATGTCCGCCGCTATAATGGTCAGGGCATATAGTTTTGCCTATGGAAATGTTTTAATACGGTTTCCCATCGAAGAATGGTAACAAACAATACTACGATAAAGGGGGATTTACATGAAATTTACCAATTTGGGAAAACTGCTTGCATTGTTGTTGGTTTTTGTAGTCGCGTGCGCGCCTGCATTACCTGCGCGCAACCAAACTCAAAATGTGACGACAGAACCGGTGATTGACGTGAATGCGACCATGCAGGAAGTAAACGAGACTGTTGCGGTGGAAAATGTTACAAAAGTGCCTGCCGCAGTCAGTAAGGATTTGCCCCGCAAGGAAGTTGTGGAGGGCGAAACAGTCAGTTTCCCAAATTTGAAAGCAGTTGACCCTGATGGAGACCCAATTGAATACACGTTTAGCGCTCCGTTAAACGAACAGGGAATTTGGCGAACCAACGAGGGTGATGCGGGTGAACAAGTAGTAACGATTACTGCATCTGATGGTGCAAACACGGTTGAGCAGCAAGTGTTGATTATTGTGCTTCCAAAGAACAAGGCGCCAATCATCGAACTTGCTGACCCGATTGAAGCAACAGAGGGCGAATTGTTCACGTTGAACCCAACGCTGAGCGACCCTGATGGCGACAACGTAACCGTTTCATTCTCTGGTTGGATGAATTCAAACACGAAAAACGTGTCGTTTGATGACGGCGGATTGCACAAAGTAGTAATTAGTGCAAGCGACGGAACAAGCGTAACGACGAAAGAAGTCATCGTGTCAGTGAAGAACACGAATCGTCCGCCGACTATTTTCAGTCTTGATGAAATCGCAATTAAGGAAGGTCAGCGCGCAATCATTAAGCCTGCAGCAAAGGACCCTGATGGCGATACTGTTCGCTACGAGTTCGAGGAGCCAATTAATGCAAGTGGTATTTGGTCTACTCAGCTTGGTGATGCGGGAGAATATGAATTCCTCATTATCGCAACTGATGGTGACTTGACTGCAGAAACAACGGTGAAAGTGATTGTTGAAGCAGTAAACAAGGCACCTTCAATTGAGCTTGCAGGTCCGATTGAAGCAAACGAGGGCGATGTTGTCATATTGAACCCGGTTGTTTCAGACCCTGAGGGCGATGAAGTGCGTGTTTCGTTTAGCGGCTGGATGGACAGCAACCGCCGTCAAACAACGTATGATGACTCAGGCAACCACAAAGTGACGGTGACTGCGCGGGATTCTGCAGGCAACGAAGCAGAGCTTGACGTGATTGTCGTTGTGAACGACCGCAACCGTCCGCCAATTTTCGGATCGGGTAGCTTTAGTTAATTTTTATTTTTTCAGTTTATTTTTTTGGTGTATGTGTGAAAACAATGGCAAATTACGGAATTTACGAGCACGAAAGCAGAGATAGACAAGTTACTCCGACTCAATTCTACAAGACGATTCCGGGCACGATTTCTCGCGTGCAGATGAAATCACTTGACGCGAGCGTAGGAAAGGAAAATCCGGACACTCATGTTCTGGAATTGACGGTTGACTTGCAGCACGCTGCAGGGCAGTTGTCAGGGAATGGCATGACTCGGAATTTCAAATTGAAGACTGCTGAAGCAATGGGTGGATTAATGCGTGATTTGGAGGCAAAATTGCTCACTGACTTGTTAGGTAAACAAGTGCTGACTCATTATGATGCTTCTGAGAGCCCCACCTATGTTGCAATTTCTCATCCGAATATGATTAGAAATCCTGCTGATTTTTGAAGTGAAGCCAAAGTGATTTAAATCAGCACGAATTCAATCACCATATGAACCTCAAGCAGCTTTTTTGGGCGTTTCGTTTTCCGATTATTGTATTCATCATAAATGAGGTCGCACTCGACCCGGTCTATGTGCTTTTTCCGTGGTTTGATATGGTGATGCACGCGCTTGGCGGTGTTGTAGTTGCATTGTCTGCCGCAGAAGTGTTAAAAAGTTGGACAAAAGAGAAGAAATTTTCAGCAAGCCCATTCGTTCGTTTCTTATTCATCACCTGTTTTGTCGCGCTCATTGCAGTGGCTTGGGAGTGGCACGAGTATTTGCGCATGGTGCTGCTAAATGCTCCGGCGAATTCGCTTGAAGACACGTTAGGGGATCTCGCACTCGGTGTCGGCGGCGCGGCAATTATTGCACTTTGGCGTCGAGTCCGATAGATTTCAATTTGCGATGCAGAGTCTCAAAGCGTAAGCCAATCGCGCGTGCAGTTTTTGAGATGTTTCCTTTGTGTTCGCGGAGTGCTTTCGTAAAAAAGGCAATTTCAAATTCTCGTTCTGCGTCTTTGAGTGGTTTTGGCGTGTCTGGGATAACGTTGATTATGTTTTCCGACAGAGTGCTCGCGTATTTTGAGAATGCATCATACCGTTTTGGGTTAAGTGCAGACTTGTAATTGCCAAGTGAATTTTCAATGATGTCGCGGACGTGTTGTTTCGCGTAGGTGCGTGTTGCGATTGCTTCGCGTAGGCGTATGACATCTATTTTTTGTTCGGCGACGAGTCGGTGGATGCTTCTGCGATCAATGTTTGCAACGCGGGCGACATCTGCAACGTTTCCCGAGTTGAGCTGCAAAAGTCGCGCAACGTAGTGTTGTTTGAATCGTCGTTTTGCGGTTTTGAACGGGATGGTGGTATCAACCGCGAAGTCGAGGACTGCGCTTTTTTTGAGGCGGTCCGAGATGTCGAGTTCTAGTTCGTTTATCGTTATTCCTAAGTTTTTGTGCATTGCTTCTTCGAGAAGTGGTTTTATCTTCTCGTCGACTAAGCGTTCTAATTCATTCATATGACGCAGATGTCGCACTCCAAAGTATATAAATGTTATGATGCATTTGTCGCAGTCGAACAGGCGAAAGGGAAGCTTTTTATATACTCCTATAAAGTGATTACATATGTTGCCAAGCGAATACCTGTCCGCAGTTCTTCAATTATTGCCAAAAGAGTATCAAGAGCAAGCGCATTATTCGATTCGAAGTAAACAGCCAAAAGGAGGAGATATTGTTTATACTGCTGAATACCACTACCCGAAGCAGAAGTCAGAAGGTGCATTCTTCATCGCGCGCGTGGAACGAAAAGTATCATTACCAATCATAAAAGAACTCGACGACATGAGCGCCATACAACCCCTTGTCGCGCATCCACGTGGATATTTTGAGCTTGGCTTGAGAAAAAGCATCATGATGGGGCTAACACGTCCAATCTGTAACGAACCGATTCTTGCAAGCGTTGAAGGAAGCTTGCTTGATGGCTTGGTTGAAGAAGGAATGATAAAAGATGCAACGGGAGAAAAGACTCTCCAGAAAGGAAAGCCACTCATACCAACAATAGAAATAGTTGTCAAACAAATTCTTTCGAGAATTAATCGTTAAATAAAGCGGGCCGTGAGGGATTTGAACCCTCGACCACCCGATTAAGAGTCGGGTGCTCTACCGCTGAGCTAACGGCCCAATATGCTCAATGGATTTGGAAGTGGTTTAAAAAGGTATTCCTCGAAAAGAGAGCGAATTTTAAATTCACGGTTTGAGCTCTCGGCAATATTGAGTTGTTGAGTCAACAGATTTCAACACTCTTGCGACGAGGTCTTTTGTTGGTTTTGCTTCCATCATTGCGTTTTTACGTTCTGGTTCGCAATAACCCGTGCCCGCGTTGATATCTTTAAGCATTAAGTAGACAACGTTGCGCGGGCAAAAGATGTTGTTCCCGCCGACTTCGGCAGTAACATGGTAACACTCATGACTCGCAGGCGTTTTTCCCACAATGGCATCTACAGATATCGCTCGAATCATGTACTGCGTGTCTGCACGTTCAGGAGATGGCGAAAAACGGTCAACAACGTGAACCAATTGGGTTGCAAAAGCGTGACCGCATTCCCAGATTAATTCAGCAGCCCAACCAGCATATCTGACCGATTCAGCATCCATCTCTTTAAGACAGGGACTTGGCTGCTTGAGTGGCGTAAACGTAAACCCTCTTTTCTTGAGTTCTCGTGCGAGGTATCTTCGTGCATCCATACACAATAAACACAACAACCCCTATTTAAAGTTATCACTTCTAAGAGGTTACTCTTCAGCGCACAAATACGTTTCCCCGTACCAAACCCTTTTATGCCTTGCAAAGAATATTCTTATCGGAAAACCACTCTAAACGTGGCTTGAGGTGAATATTATGGCAAAGAAGATGTCAATGGATATGGGCATGGCTTGTATGCCTGGCCAGTGCGGACCAAAGTGTCTCGTATTGGGATTAATCTCGGCAATTCTTGCAGCAGGCGGTCTTTGGATGCTTGTTGGCGGAATCAAGATGCAATGGGCAATGATGCCTTGGACAAACGTCCTCTTATGGTACACGGGCGGTATGCTTCTTTGGTGCATCGCAAAGATGGCCAAGATGAAATGCTGCGGCATGTGCAACAAGATGTAAGAAGAGTGTCTTTTCTTTTTTCTATTTCTTTTTTTAGTCTAATTTGTCAACAAGCGTGACGAGTTCGCCCGCTCTTTTTTTGGCTTCTGACTTATCAGCAATTTGAGTTTCTGTATTGCCGCAGAGGAATGCATTTTCCGAAACGTGATAGAGGGTGTTGAAGTAGTTGTAGTGTTCACCAAGGGTTGCCGCATCAGAAAGCGATATGCTAAAGCAGCCGGTGTCTGCAAGGAAGCCGAGTCGCTCTGCCGTGTTTGTTGGCATGGAGCGTACGATGTTTCTTGCTTGGGCAGCTTCCATTGTTCCTTTGCGCGCGTGTTTGATGAGCGCTCTCGAGATTGCGTATTGGACGGTGCGTAATGGTCCTGCTTTGAATGACAAGTGAAACTTTGATGGGTCGTACGTTGCAATTCCCGTTTCAAAATCGAAGTGTCGGACAAGTGTTCCCTTGTATGTGCCTTCTCCGTTTTTATCGATGATTTTGCGGGCTTCTCGTGTTTTACTGCTGACGCGGTCAAGGATGTGCCGTCCTTCTTTTCCAGCCCATTCATCGACGAGTTTTTGTTTTGCTGAATTGAGGTGATTGATTGCACCATATACTGCAGTTGAGTCGGTGACTCTTGTTGGGAATGCGCGTGCGGAATCTCCGCGATAGTAGTTTATGCCGTTTTGAGTGGTATCCTTGACATCTATTTCTTGAAGGAAGAGTTCTTTTGATGACTTTCGGATGACGTTGTTGATGCCGGAGATTATGTGCGCTGTTTCATCACCCGCATGGTAAATGCAGAGTTCGATTGGGCTTGCAGGGCTTTTTTCAAATCGTCCGTCGCTTCCGATGACTGCAATGGTTGCATCGACTGGTCTTGTTTCAAATACGCAAGCGAATGCGTCTCTTAGTCTTCGATGGGTTTCTTTATTATAGGCATCCAGACGTAACAAGTATGATTCTTGATGAGGTCCAGGAGGGTCGTAGCGTGCGGGAAGGAACTGCATTTTGGATTTTTCTCGTTTGCGGATATTTAAAGTTATCGGAATTATTTACTTATGAGGGACGACCAAAGCAGGTTCAAGGATTGCAGTAAAATCGCGCAGACGCTCTGTTGCTTCTTTACTATCGAATGTTATTTTTCGTTCTCCGTGTCGCCAGTATCTTTCTTGTTGCCGGTGATATTCTGCAAGAAAGTAAGAGTATGTGTCGCACACAGTGCGGCACTGTGATTCGCTAAAACCGGTAACTCCAAGTTCAGTAAGCGCGCATATGCGATCAGTCAGGGGTTCAGGTGTTTCGAAGATGAAGGTTTTACCGTCCGTCTCGTTTGCTGCGCGGGCTGCGCGAATCGTATCGCGAAGTATACGAACTTGGAGGTAGCGTAGCGGTCCTGCTTTGATGCCGAGGAGTTTTTCGCGTGGGTCATAGAATGCGATTCCTTCTGCCAAATCAAAG
>CAYXXT010000024.1:7836-9810 GCA_964469145.1 uncultured Methanosarcinales archaeon
TTATTTCTTGATTGAACCGCTGAATGCCGGTAGTCATCACATCGCGAAATCCTTTGGCACGGGTGCGAAGGGCGCGAAGAACGTCTG
The DNA here is from genome assembly GCA_964469145.1 of uncultured Methanosarcinales archaeon. Taxonomy (GTDB): domain Archaea; phylum Nanobdellota; class Nanobdellia; order Woesearchaeales; family ARS49; genus SURF-65. Next base: position 7,924 of record CAYXXT010000024.1, read on the forward strand.
CACCGTCTGGTCCGCGTAGTTCGGCATACAATTTGTTTTTTGCAGCCAAGTAGAGTGTTTCATCTCCGTGGAGGAATGTTGAGGCGGTAATTCGTCCGGGAAATGTTTGTTGCGGTTTGTTGCAGTAGCGATACATAGTGTGCACATCAACGTTTTTGATTTCAAAGTTGTCATCCGGAGTTGCGTCTTCTGGTTCGGATGGTGTTCTCATGGGTGCGACGAGTGCGATTGCTTGGGCGACGCGTTCGTCTTTTTCAGTTGCAGTTGTGCAAAAGATGATAGTTTCGAGGTTTGACCCTATTCCTGCTTCAAGGCGTGCGTGGCTTCCGGTGACTGCAAGGCTGATGCCGCGCATGTTTCCAAGTTTGCTGTTGAGGTGTGCAGACATAGCTGCCACTTTGGCGGCGTTTTCTTCGCGCAGGAGCTGTCCGTAGGTGAGGTGGTCTTGAGCGAATGGATTAGGATATTGTTCTTGGCTCATGTTTACCGTGAAGGAAATTTATATTTTATAAAGATATGCGTGAATGTGCGAGAATCAAGAAACATCCACAACGTTTATAAACCCATTCCATGATTATTACTCCTGAGTGAGAGAAGAGAAGAACGAGACTGAAATGTGTTTTTCTCACCTATGACAGCGAAAGACCGCAATTAATGGTTGTTTTCGCTGTTATATTCGAAAAGCAGAACAAGAAAATGTGAAAATTCTGCTTTTCGCAATAACCACAGGTGTTTTCAACAATGGACAAGAAGAAACGGCTTAAGCCGCTTTTACCAACGTTAAAGGAAAAGAAGCGTTATTTAGCCTTCGAAATAGTCTCTAAAGCCAAAATAAAGGATTTTTCAGAGGTTTCTAAGGCAATCCAAGCCGCAGTGCTCGCCTTTGTCGGAACGAAGAAAGCAGCAGACCTGGGAATGATAATGATTCCCGAAAAATTCGAGCCTGCAACGCAAAAAGGGCTCATCAAAGTGTCGCACACTGGTCTTGATATTTTACGCGCGAGTTTTGCGCAAGTGATACAGATTGGAAACGAACCTGCGATTGTCCGTTCGATTGGCGCGTCAGGTATTTTGGAAAAAGCGAATAGTAAGTATGTAGGAGGGTAAAAAATGGTGAAACGAGAAGATGATGGAATGCAGACACCCCACGCAATGATGGGGTATGACCGCGCAATCACAATGTTTAGTCCGGATGGGCGTTTGCTCCAAGTGGAGTATGCAAAGAAGACTGTTCGTCAGGGTTCAACCGCTATCGGAATGGTTTGTTCTGATGGCATTTTGTTGGTCGCAGACAAGCGTATTGTTGACCGCTTGGTTATTCCGGAGTCTGTTGAAAAGATTTTCCAAATTGATGACCATATTGCATCTACGGCGAGCGGCATTTTGAGCGACGCGCGTGTTCTTATCGAACGCGCACAACTGAAAGCACAGCAGCACAAAGTGACGTACGACTCACCGGTCGACACCGTAACAGTTGTAAAAGACATCTGCGCGCTCAAGCAAATGTGCACACAATCAGGCGGTCTCCGACCATTCGGAGTCAGCGTGATTCTTGCAGGTATTGATGCAGACGGGCCGAAGCTTTTCGAAACTGACCCGACGGGAATTTATTTCCAGTTCCGCGCAACCGTTATTGGTGAAGGCGAGCAGGAAATCGAGGAAATTCTCACGCAAGAATGGAACGAAAAACTCACCATTGAAGATGGTCTCAAGCTCGCGCTTGCCGCATTAAACAAAGTGCTTGACAAAAATTTCAGTGTTGACCGCGTTGACGCAGCCTACATTGATTCGAAAGAAATGAAGTTTACCAAAGTAAAAAAGGACCGCCTTGAGAAATTACTCAGGGAGGCCAAGAAGAAGTGAGAGAGTGAAATTATGACAGAACAA
>CAYXXT010000024.1:9820-12849 GCA_964469145.1 uncultured Methanosarcinales archaeon
AACAAATGTTAGTACAAGACAAGCAAATCGTGGTTCCGGGAGAAGCGCTCGCCCAAGGCATGAGCTTTTTGCCGGGTCCGGGAACGTACCGCGACAACGACAAAGTTGTTGCAGGCAGACTCGGTATGACCTCTGTTGAAGGCAAAGTCATCAAGTTGATTGCGCTTTCCGGCAGATATAACCCGAAGATTAAGGACAAAATTATCGGCCGCGTTATTGACGTGCTGATGACGGGCTGGAGAATGGACATCAGTTCACCCTACAGCGCCGTTATGACGCTGAAAGACGCAACTGTTGACTTCATCCCGCGTGGTGCAGATTTAACGCAGTATTTCGGCCTTGGCGACTATGTCGTGTGCCAGATTGTGAACGTGACGAGCCAAAGGCTCATTGACGTAAGCATGAAGGGCCCTGGCCTGAGAAAGCTCCGTGGTGGACGTTTCCTCGAAATTTCGCCAATGAAAGTTCCGCGTGTCATCGGTAAAGATGGCAGCATGGTGGGCATGATTAAGCAAGCAACCAAGTGTGAAATCATCGTCGGTCAGAACGGTGTCATCTGGTTTGATGGCGCGCCAGAAGGCGAAGTGGTTGTCGCAAATGCAATTAAGAAAATTTGCGATGAAGCGCACCTTGGCGGCTTAACTCAGCGCATGGCTGATTGGCTGACGAAGGCAACAGGCGTGAAGGTGACTGAACAAGCACCCGCTCCTGCGGCAGTTGATGGAGGTGCACAATGACTTATCACGAACGATTCGACAAGCGTGCAATGAACGAAATGCGCCCGATGAGCGCAAAAGTTGGCATCATTCCGCGAGCGGACGGCAGTGCAATGTTTAAGATTGGAAAGACGGTTGCGATTTGCGCAGTCTATGGTCCAAGGGACTTGCACCCGAAGTTCATGCAGAACCCGGAAACGGGAATTCTCAGGGTCAACTACAATATGATGCCCTTTTCAGGTCATGGCGAACGTGTTCGTCCGGGTGGCGGCAGGCGTAGTAAGGAAATCGCAATGGTTATCCAAAACGCGCTTTTGCCGGTGCTCAACTTGAAGGACTATCCAAATGCAGTGGTTGACGTGTTCATCGAGCTTCCGCAAACTGATGCAGGAACGAGATGTGCAGGTATCACCGCGGCTTCAATGGCTCTTGCAGATGCAGGAATCGAGATGAAGGACATGGTCGCAGCAGTGGCTGCAGGCCGTGTTGAGGACAAGATTGTGATGGACTTGAACTATTTCGAGGACTCGCACGAGGATGGCTGTGATATTCCAATTGCAGTTCTTCCGAACTCGGGTAAAATTTCGCTGCTCCAAATGGACGGCGAGATTACTCCGGTAATGCTTAAGGAAGCAATCAGCAAGGCGCGCGATGCGTGTAAGAAAATTTATGAAGTGCAGAAGCAGGCTTTAAAGGACCGCTTCTTGCAGTTGTGAGGGTGTTAAGATGGATCAAGAACTCAAAAGCCATTTGTTGAAATGTTTGGCAAAGGAATGCCGTTATGACGGTCGTAAAACGCTTGAATACCGTAAGGTTTCAGTCGAGTACGGCGTGAGCGATAGTGCGGAAGGCAGCGCTCGTGTCAGAATCGGCGGGACTGAAGTTATGGCGGGTGTCAAGATTGAAACGACAACGCCGTATCCTGACCGACCAAACGAGGGCAACCTCATGGTGAACGCTGAACTCTTGCCGCTCTCAAACCCGAAGTTTGAAACGGGTCCGCCGGGCGAACAAGCAAACGAGCTTGCGCGTGTCGTTGACCGTGGTATTCGAGAGAGTAAGTGTATTGACGTGCACAAATTGGTTATCAAGGCTGGCGAGAAAGTCTGGGGCGTCAGTATTGACGTTGTCTCAATTAATGACGAAGGTAACCTCTTAGATGCAGCCGCGCTTGCAGCAATTGCAGCGCTCAAAGATGCAAGGTTCCCGAAGCTTGATGAGCACATGAATGTTGATTATGATGCGCACAAGACTGATGATAAGTTGCCAATCGCAAGAGAGCCGGTTGAAATTACCGTTATCAAGGTTGGCGACAAGTTGTTTGTTGACCCGTTAACTGATGAAGAGCGCGCTGTTGAAGCAAGGCTCACTGTTGGCGTGACTGAGAAGGGCACGGTTTGTGCGCTCCAAAAGGGCGGCAAGGAACCGTTGTCGCTTGAGGACATCGAGAAGATGGTGGATATTGCAGTGAAGCTTGCGCCGACGTTGCGCAAAGCTCTCTGAGGTGGCTTGAATGACGGAAAAATATACGAAGTATGAGATTGCGCGGTTGATTGGCAGCCGTGCGTTGCAAATCAGTATGGGCGCGCCGTTTTTGGTCAAGCTTGACGACAAGGACTTGGCAAAGATTGGCTACAACCCAATTGAGATTGCAAAGATTGAGCTAAAGGAAGGCCTTTTGCCGATTACTGTGCGCAGAGGCGTTCAGCAATTGAAGAAGAAGGCTCCTGCAGCTGCTGCGTAAAAGTAACGCAAATGAATCGTCAGGTGACAGACGAGAAGCTCGCAAAGTACTTTGACGTTACTGGCCGTGCGCTAAAGAAGGTGAAGCTTGTTTCTAGTGCGAAGATTGATGTGAAAAAGAGCGCTGAGGATTTTTTGGATATGGCGAGGCGTTATTTTGAGGACGCGAAGCATTTTGAGAAAAAAGGCGATTTTGTTCTCGCGTTTGCAGCGTTGAATTACGCGCATGGCTGGCTTGATGCGGGTGCGAGGATTGGGCTTTTCGATGTTGACCATGATAGTGTGTTGTTCACGGTTGACTAGTTTTTCTTTTTACTGATTGCTTTTTCGTAGAATTGTGGTATCCAGATGCCAAACGTGTCGTAGCCGGTGAATGGTCCGGTGATGAGTTTTCCTTTTGGTTTTGCTTCTCTTAAGTTTGCTTTGACGATAAGCTCGATTGGCAAATCGATTTTTCCGTCGCTATCGGGCATAATGAGGCCAATTGTTGCTTCGCTCATGTCCTTTTCGTGTATTACTGCGGAGATGAAGTCGTAGAAGCGGAGGCTTGGGACGTTTGAATTGTTGACT
>CAYXXT010000024.1:12859-15081 GCA_964469145.1 uncultured Methanosarcinales archaeon
CTTCGATGAGGTATTCGCTCGGGCGTTGGAGTGGTCTTCGTTTTAGGTTTTCGTAGAATTCAATTGGGCATCGTTCGTCTGTTGTTTCGAGGTATTGTCGTGGGAGGGTGAGAATTGTGCCATCCAAGGTAGCGTCTTGTTTTGTGCCGTAAGTGCATGCTTTGTTGAGTTGTTCGAAGACGGATTGTTCTGCAGGAGTAAAATAGGATAATTTCGTCATTAGTTTTGAAGCGCGTCTGGTCTTTTAAAAGCGTTGCGACTCACCTTACTGTCGAGTGGTAAGATGGTCTTAAATAAAAAACGTGAAGCAATAACAATATGCGCCCGATTATTCGTGATGACTTAATGCTCGTCATTAGAAAGGTGATTGTTGCGATTGAACGTAATGACTTAATTGAGCTTGCGCAGTTAAGCAACCACACGATTCACGATGCGAGTATTTTCCAAGAAGATGACCCGCTCACGCTTGCGGTGCTCGTGTATGCGTTATCAAAAGTGATTGAGCGCTGTAAGGAGAAGGCGCATTCTTGTCCGTTGGTTGTTCCTCAGTTAAAGGTCGCGCTTCAGGCGCTTGAGCGTGATGATGAGAACGCGTATCGTTCAGTCATGAAACAAGTGTTAGTAGAGATAGGCTCCTACGACCAGAAATTGAAAATGTACATTCAGGAAGTGGTCGAAAAAGCGAAAATCAAGAAGGGAAGCAAAGTGCACGAGCACGGGATTTCTATTGCGCGTTCAGCAGAATTGTTGGGGTTAAGCCAGTGGGAGCTTCAGGGCTATATTGGAAAAGGTATGGGCGAGAGTCCTGCAACGCTTGTTGTTGAGGAGCGCTTGAGGCGTACTCGCGTTTTATTTGGGGTGCCGAAGTGAAGGTTCTCGTTTTTGACGCAGGGCCAATCATCAGTTTGGCAACGAGCAATTTGCTCTTTACGCTCGATGAGTTAAAGCGTCGTTTCGACGGCCAGTTTGTGATTCCTGGCGGCGTGAAGCGCGAACTTGTGGACAAGCCGCTGGGCACGATGCGCTTCAAGTTTGAAGCGTTGCAAGTTCAGCGTTTGATTGAGCGCGGCGTGCTGAATGTAACAGATGACCCTGAAGTCATTCGTTTGGCAAACCAGTTGCAAAATGATGCGAACAAAATTTTCAGGGCGCACGGTCAGAGCATTCAAATCGTTCAGCGCGGCGAGATGGAAACGCTTGCTATTGCGATTAGATACGGTGCGGAAGGCGTTGTTGTTGACGAGCGCATTACGAGAACGTTAATTGAAGACCCGATGAAGCTAAAGGACTTGATGGAGCGCAGATTGCACGTGCAGATAAGCCAAGACGACGGTGCACTAAGACGGTTCGCAGAGCAGGTTCGCCACATTGTTGTTTTGCGTAGTATCGAACTCGTAACGCTCGCGTTCGAGCGCGGCATCTTGGACAAGTACGTGGCTCAAGTCCCGCACGCAAGACGCGAACTGCTCGAGAGCGTTTTGTGGAGTTTAAAGCTGAATGGCTGCTCTGTTAGTGAAGAAGAGATTAACGAGATTGTACGGTTAGAGCGTGTCTGATTACTTCTGCACAAACGCCTTTGCCACAATGAGCGGAAACAATATCGTCGCATCGCCAAACACCTTAACGCTTTTGCTAGCCGGCAATATTTTGCCCCAAGAGACTGCTTCGTCTGGTCGTGCGCCCGCATCTGACCCATCGAACTCTTGCGAAGTATTCAAATAAACCGCATAATCCGAACCATTGCGCATCATGTTCGTGTTCAGGATGTGGTGTTTGACTACGCCTGCACCCAAGATGATAACGCCAGTTTTCTTCGCATCGAAAGTCAAATCGTTCAACTTTTTCATATCCCGATTGACGTCAATTGCAAAATCAGGATTTTTGTAGCTGAAGAAGTATATCATGTCGCCCATGCTTCCGTCAGTAATTGCATGACAGAAGACTGGAATCTTATTTTTGTGTGCCCAGTAGTAGATGCTTTCTTTGTTGTTAATTGCATGACCAAGTCTGTCAACCAGCTCCGAAGGAGTAATTATCTTTCCTGTCCTTCGTTGTTCATCAGCAAGTTTGCCAAGAAGTGGAACGAAGAAGTCTTCAAATCGGCAGTAGCGTGAGTTTGGGACAAAAATGTTGCCCGTGCGGTTGATTCCTTTCGCGCGCAGTTCTTTCCCGTCTGCTTCAAATTCGCCAAGCAAGAACGGCCCCAAACACTTGATAATATC
>CAYXXT010000025.1:0-8989 GCA_964469145.1 uncultured Methanosarcinales archaeon
AAGGCCGATGAATACGCTGCTGAGTCCAAGGCGCAAGAGCAAAAGTCCTTGATCTTGCTTCATTCCAACACCTTAAACAGCCCCATCATGCCCGACTCCAGATGCTCAGAAATGTGGCAGTGAAATACCCAGTCTCCAGGATTGGAAAATTCGACAAGGATGTCTACGGTGGAACCAACAGGGACGGTCACGACGTCTTTCCAAACGAGGTTTACGTTTTTCTTGCCGTTTTCGCTTAGGACAAGGAAGCGTTGGCCGTGGATGTGGAGGGGGTGTTGCATTGGGTGCATGGATTTTGGATCGTTGAAGAAGCGTATCTTTTTACGCTCCCCTTTTTTCACTTCATAGACTATGTCTTCGTTTTCCTTGCCTGACTTTTTATCTCGAAGAATCCAACGCGTATTCTTGCTCGTGGCAAGAGCATTCGTCGGGCCCATCTCATCCTCCCATTCGATTGGTTCGTCAGCACCTAATGGCTGCATCACGTGCCCTTGCATTTGCGGCATCTCAATCGTAAGATCGATAGCAAAGTCGGGAGACTTCGCGAGATATGCTTGAGCTAATGCAATGGTATCTTTTGAGAATGTTGAGCGCTCCCTTAATGTGAAATTGTCTTTTTTTGACTCTCCCATTACAGTAATGTTTCCAAGAACGTACCTTTTTTTGGGGGTGGTGTGGACGAGTTGGAACGTTCCGGGTGTGTCGAAGAGAACCTCAACAACTGCGCGCTCTCCGGGAGCAAGAATGGTGTTCTTTGAAAAGAATTCTTTATCATAGAGTCCCGAGTCTCCTCCAACGACTTTCAGCGTTGCGTTCGTGATTGAGAGATTGAACATCCGTGCGTTTGCGGCATCTGTCAGGTAAAATCGTACGATTTGTCCTGATTGTACTTCAAGAGAATAATTGGCAACTCCATTGACAAGCATGGTGTCGCCAAATCGCCCCATGAGGACATAGTTGGCTTTCTCTGAGTCAAACTCTTCGATTCCCTCTTCTGATAAGCGGATGTCATCAATGATGAGCGCTTCCTCTCTATCGACTCTGTTGTAGAGGGAATCATTTGCAGGTTCCACCAGAATATTACCGTATAAGCCAAGCTCTTGCTGCAGGTCTTCCCTTACGTGCGGGTGATACCAGTACACGCCATCGTCAGGGAAATCAAGCTCGTACAAATAGCTCTCACCAGGCAGTACCAGTTCTTGACTGATATCTGGAACTCCGTCATGCTCTGCACGAAGACGAATCCCGTGCCAGTGCACTGTTGTTGGCACATTTAACCCGTTCGTGAAATTAATGAATGCCTTTGAGTTCTGTTTCGCTTTGAGAAGTGGTCCTGGAATTTGGCCGTTGTACGCAAAACGCGCAAGCTCTTTACCGTCGATTTGCTGCTCGACCTCCACTGCTTCAAGTTGAAATACTTTGTCCCCAGTCAAGTATTCTGTTTCGCTTGGCTTCGCCAATTGAGCGGTGCCTGTCTCAGATGGTTTTTGCAGGCATCCGAGAAGTACGATGAGCAGTGATAGCATTATGAGTGTGCGCGTTTTCATTTTGATCCCTCGATAACTTGAATCAGCTTGTTGTAAAGCAAGCGTTTCTTCACGTGACGGAATTCTATTGCTTCGAGTTTCTTTTTTAAGTCTTGTGAAAGGAACGTCCTCGCATAGTCTTCCTCGAAAACAGCGAGGAATATGCTGAATAGGGCGCGAAGAACGATGTTTTGAGGCGTATTGAAGTCCATGACGACAAAACGACCGCCTTTTTTGAGCAACCGATATGCCTCACGAATGACGCGTTCTCGAATCTTCTCTGGAACTTCATGAAGGCCAAAGCTAACCGTCACAACATCAAAATATCGCGCTGGCAATCTCACGCGCTCCATATTCTCCTGTCTGAACTCAACTTTAAGCCCTCTTTTTCTGGCTTTTTTTCTTGCGATGGAGAGCATCTTGTTTGAGAGATCAATCCCGAACACTTGTGCTTTTGGAAGATGCTCCTTAATCGCCAATGCCACTTCGCCCGTGCCGGTTGCAAGGTCAAGGACTCGCTTGACACGAGCAGGCATGTAGTCGACAAACAAGTTCCTCAACTTTTTGCTCAGTCCAAAGAAGACGATGTGAAAGCTGCCATCGTAAAACCATGCAAGCCATGAATCAAAACCAGGACGATAATGCCCAGGAACGCTCACTGGTATTTTCTCCTCCATTAAAAGAGCGCCCGTGTAGCCACAATTTTTACATTCGTACGTGCCAAATTGTCCCCCAACGTATGGCGTGATGTCTGAACTCTTGCAATTTGGACATTTTTCAACAAAGCGAGCTTTTTTCATCGTTTGTCCTCATTTTTCACATATCCGCAGCGCGAACAAACCTGGATCTGTCCAAGCGCGCCATTTGCCCACAGCCGTAAAGTTCTTTTTTTACAAAGACCGCACGTTTTCACGATGAGCAGCCTCCCAGTTTACACAACGCTTTTTCAGTCTGTTCAGCGTCAACACCATACGTTATTTCAGTAGTGTTTCCATTCCATATCTGATACGCAGGAGTTCCACGTATGTGCGCAGTCCTCATGTCATCGGTGCAATAACGAGAATCAAAATTCTCATATCGAATTTGAGGATATTTATCGAGTAGGTTCTGGATGGTGCGCTCACCAGTCCAACAGGCAGGGCAAAATGGCGAGTAAAAGTATTTCACAACGATATCTGACTCGGTGTTTCCACGCAGGATGTCCGGACATTCTTTTGTTCCGATATGTCCTCGTGAGTAGTTCAGCAGAATTATGAAGAGGATGATCGCTACCGTCCAGCTACCGATTCCTTTCCATGTTTTCCACGACAGGCCAAGTGCCCAAGGAGGTTCATTTTGTTCGTGGGCTTGTTTTCTTGCAGGTATTTCGTTCACAAATACATACGCGCTGCGTATGAGACTGATGATGCCAGCCACAATTATTGATAATAATAGAAACATGCCGTATTTTGAAAGTGTTGGCAATGGCACGAAAAGTATTGAAACGAGCAAGATCACTACTGAAATTTCAAGCAAGGTTTCAACTACTTTCCAAAACTTCATTTTTCAAAATCTCTTCCCTGAGTTTTGCCACCAGCGCCAGCCCAGATAGGCCAGCAGCGCGGCGACTGTGAGCATCAATAATAGAGCCCAGCCGGGCAGCGGTGCGTTAAGCACCCCCTCGCCCGGCATTGTCATTCCTGGATGATGTCCCATGTTTTTCCTCCTCAACTCATTTGTTTTTCACGTACTTTTCAGGATGTGCGTCAAATTCTGGCTTGCACGAATGGCAGCAAAAATAGTATTCTTTCCCTTGATACACACTCAGCAATCCCTTTTCTTTCGCCTTCTCTGGATCCACTTTTGTGCCCATCACCGGGCAGATTGTTTCTTTCGCCATTTTTTCACCTCAGATTGTCTTTTTTATCATACACGTGTTACATGCGGTCTTTGCCTTAGCTACTAATGCTACACTCACAAGCGCAGTGCTCAGCAATCCAAACCACGCCCTTGCTGGTTCGATATACGTCAAGACTGCTGAAAAGCCCAGCAATGCGACAAGTAATTTGTTGCAGATTGGACAACCGACTGCTAAAATGTTGAACAGACTTCCGCCCGTTGCAAAACTATCGCTCCGCTTGCTGCTGGTGTGTTTTTCATAATAATACAGTCCAATGTATGCCGCTAACAGCGCGCTATTGACCAGCAGGAAGACGTAATCCAAACTCCGTGGTGGCGTCATCCGTGAGAACCATGGCGTTTGAATGAGCGCTGTTGGAACGCCAAAGAGCAAGACTAGCCCTACAAAGGAAAGAAGAGCGATTCCTGCTGCTTTCAGTTTGTTCATGTGCACGTCAGAGCTCCTATCCTTTCACGATCAGTTTTCCTTGCATTTTGCTATGGCCTGAACCGCAGGGGATGCTGCACATAAAGGTGAACTCGCCTGCTTTGTCTGCGATGAAGTCAGTTGTTACCGGGTTTTTGTCCATCAAGTTCAGATTGACTCCATAATCCCAAAGAGCCAGTCCGTGCGGAACGTCAGAGGTGTATCCGTGAATGACGACTTTGTCCCCAAGATTTACTTCAAGCTTATCGGGCTCAAATCCGTACTGAAAGGCGCGAACAGTGAATTCTTTGACTTGACCGTTCCACTGCACTGCGGGTGCAGGCGGAATTTTAGCAGTAACCGCTCCTGTTGTTGGCGCTGCTGGCTTTGAAGCACAAGCGGAGAGTATTAACAACGCCACGAATAAAACGAAATATTTAGCTGATTTCATAGTACAACCTCCCTATTGCTACTTGTAGAAATAGTGTCTTTTATATCCGTTGTCGCGTGAACGTTGGCTCAAAAAAGCTTTGAAATGTAGTAATGGGGGCGTTTTCTACCGTTTTATCGTTCATAGGGGGCGAAAAAGGTTATAAATCAGAAGTTGGTGACGTATAGTGCGTATGTCTTCCCTTTTTCTTCCTTTTTGATAAGTCCGCGTTTGTGGAAGTCAGAGAGCACTTGGCTGACCTTTCCTTTGGACAGGTTGGCCTTTATGCGAAGCGTGTTTTGCGTGATTCCTTCTTGCTCCTTTATGATGCTCAGAATAGTGCTTTCTGCAGGGTCGAGCGTTTTGAGGATTGCGTTGAATTTTCCATCGCTGATCTTCACGTGATGTTCTTTTTCCAATCTGTTCTTCTCCACTTCGAGTCTCTTGATCGCTTGCCTGAGCAAATGTTCGCTCTTGCTGAAGAACAAGAGATAAATTCCAAGCGCAAACGCAGCAAAAACAATACCAACTGTGAAATGAGACCAGTTAAGCACGCTTTCAAGCTGCGTGCACTGCGGGTTATCAAAACAGCCGATATCCTGCGCGTGATTGGCAAATTTGGTCATCGCAGTAAACGCGACCGTGCCAAAGAGAGTACTTAAGATGAGGACCGTCAGTCCGATTTTTCGATTGTCCATAGTCTCACGAATGTTTCAGACGAGCGCGCTTTTAAATCTTTGGACGAATAGTCAGCCGCGTTGTTTTCTTGCAACAACGAAAAACTTGTATCTCCTTTTCACGATCAAAACAGTAAATCCGGCACTCTTTATTGCATCAATAAACTCTCCTCTTGAAAAAATACCGTCTGTTGGGAAAAAGAAGTGCTGCAGTTTGGGAAACGGCTTTAATTCGAGATCGTCAACGTACAGCATTCCTCCTTTCTTGAGCACGCGAGAACACTCCTTGAGCGCCTCGCGCCAAGCGCCGATATGATGAAAGGTCAAAAATGCGAAAACAGCATCAAACGAATCGTCTTTGAACTTGAGGTTCGATGCATCTGCTTGAAGAACACGAATGCCGCGCTCGCCTTTCAAGATGTTTCGTGCGCGCTTCACCTGCGCAAGGTCATAATCAGTGGCGATAATCTCTGCCTGCGGCAGCACCTCTCGGATGAGGTGTGTGGTCGTCCCCTTGCCGCAGCCAATCTCAAGAACGCGCTTGTGTTTCTTATGAACTCTTCTCAATAAACGGGCAGCAGACCATCGTCGCCAAATATCAAAAAATCCGCTGTTCACCACGAGCCGTTCAGGAAGGGACATTTTCATTTTTTCACGCTCTCTCCGAAGGAGATCCGATATCTTTATGTTTTTTGCCACAGTTCATGTTCTTTCCGAATCGAGGAACGGCTTTGCTGTTGGATAAATATCTTCTGGATAGTTCCAAAAGTAGATGACTCGTCCGTGCGTTCCTTTGAGGAAGTTAACGATTTTTGCTGCTTCGTCAGGAGGAGTGTCTGGGAGTGTTGCTTCTGCTTCGATGATTTCCGTTGTGTGGTCGTGCCATTGTTTTTGCTGTTCTTCGGTAAAGTTTGACCAAAGATCGTTCGTGACGATTGTTTCAACGCCAATCAAGTTCGCATTTGAGGCATCTGAGTCGAAAAGGAGGCATTCGACAAACTTGCTGCTCAGAGTCTTGCACCAGTGGTGGACGGGCACTCTTGACTCCTTGATAAAGTGTTTTGCGTCAAGATGCAGGTCAAAACCGTCTTGCGGACCGCTCGATGTTTTTGGGGATTGACTACACGCGACGAGCACGAGTAGTGCCAGCACGACCAACTTTTTCATATTGACACCTCACAACTTCTTGTATTTTAAAAGTAATGAATTTGTTACGACACTCACCGAGCTGAGTGCCATTGCTCCTCCTGCAAGGATGGGTGAGAGGAGCCAGCCGGTGAAGGGGTAGAGCACTCCTGCTGCGATTGGGATGCCAAGGGTGTTGTAGAAGAGTGCCCAGAACATGTTTTGGCGAATCTTTCGCATCGTCTGCCTGCTCAATTTGATGGCATGCGGAATGCCCATAAGGTCATTACGCATCAATACCACGTCACCAGCTTCTAATGCGACATCAGTTCCGCTTCCCATAGCAATACCGACATCAGCTTGCGCAAGCGCAGGGGCGTCATTGATTCCATCACCAATCATTGCGACGTTGCCTTTTTCTTGCAAGCGCTTCACGTGCTCTGCCTTTTCGTGAGGCAACACTTCTGCGAAAATGTTTGAAATGCCTATTTGCGCTCCGATTGCTTTTGCAGTGCGTTGATTGTCGCCTGTAATCATGTGTACGGTGATGCCCATGCGTTGAAGCCGTTCTACGGTCTCTTTTGCGTTTTCTTTGACCGTGTCGGCAACGCCGATGAGTCCAAGAGCCGTGCCTTTTTTGGCGAAAGTCATCACAGTCTTTCCCTGCTCTTCTAAAGCGTGAATTTGATCCTCCACTTTCTTAATGTCAACTTTTTGAGCAGTCATCAGCTTTTTGTTTCCAAAGTAGTACGTTGTGTCTTTGATTTTTGCGGTGACGCCCTGTCCGGGGATAATTTGGAACTTGCTTAGTTTCTCGAAGGCAACGTTTTTTGCTTTGGCGTGGTTCACGATCGCTTCGGCAAGCGAGTGCTCAGAATCGTTTTCAACGCTTGCTGCGAGCTTCAAAAGCTGTAATTCGCTGAGTTTGCTCAAGGGTATGATGTCGGTGACTTCTGGTTTTCCTTTGGTGAGCGTTCCGGTTTTGTCAAACACGATGTGCTTGATTTTGTGCGTTGTTTCCAGAATGTCTCCGCCTTTGATGAGGATGCCATGCCGTGCGCCTTTGCCTGTTCCAACCATGATGGCAGTGGGCGTCGCAAGACCAAGACTGCACGGGCAAGCAATGACTAACACGGCAACTGCGGTGATGAGCGCGAATGAGAATGATTGTGCGCTCAGGAAATACCACGCGAGAAAAGTCCCTGCTGAAATGAGAATGACGATGGGAACGAAGTATGCGGATACATTGTCCGCGAAACGTTGGATCGGTGCTTTTCTTCCCTGCGCATCCTCAATGAGACGAATAATTTGGGCAAGAGTTGTGTCTTTGCCTATTTTTGTCGCTTTGAAGCGCAAACTACCGTGCTTGTTGATCGTTCCACCAATCACCGTGTTATCCTTGGTTTTATCAACGGGCATGCTTTCGCCCGTGATCATGCTTTCATCAATAGAGGATGCGCCTGATAAGACGACGCCATCGACAGGAACTTTTTGACCGGGCTTTACTAAAACAACGTCACCAAGTTGCACTTCCTCGATTGGGATCTCAATTTCTTTGTTATTGCGAAGAACGATTGCTGTCTTCGCGGAGAGCTGCATGAGTTTTTGGATTGCTTCGCTTGTTTTGCCTTTCGCGTTGGCTTCTAAGAGCTTGCCTAAGATGACGAGCGTGATGAGGACTGCGGAAACTTCAAAGTATTGTCCCTCGAGCCCTGTAAGGACCGCGTAGACGCTGTAGAAGTATGCAGCGCTTGTGCCGATCGCGATGAGTGAGTCCATGTTTGCTGATTTGTTTTTCAATGCTGTCCACATTCCTTTGTAGAAGTCCCAGCCGATGAAGAACTGCACCGGAGTTGCGAGAATCAGAAGGAAATATTCTGCCATTGGAAGATGCATTCCTGTGAAGAGGAGGCCGTCTTCCATGAAGAGCATGCCGATGATGAGCGCGGGGAGTGAGAAGAAGACGCTTCCGATGAACAGGACTTTGAGTCTGAACAGTTCGTATTCGCGTTCTTTTTCTACGTTTTTGCCTGCTCCGGTGTGCGCGCCATACCCTTTTGATTTGACCGTGTCGATGAGTTTTTGCTCGTTTGCTTGTTTTTCGTCAAAATCGATTGTTGCCTTTGCGGTTGAATAATTGACGTTAGCGCTCGTCACTCCTTGTGTTTTGAGCAGTGCTTTGGTTATGACGTTGGCACAGCTTGCGCAGTGCATTCCGGTTATTGAGAGTGTTGTTTTCCCCATTTAATGTCACCAATAGCATATGTTATTTATGAAATATATAAGGTTTTCGCCAAAACGGAGTCATTTTCGCTTCAGCAAGTACAAGCTTCCCGCCAAAATAGCAAGAGTGATTAATTGGATCTCGAAACCGCGCAGGGGAAGCGATGCCCAGCTAAACGAAACTCCAAACACGCCAAAGATGAACGGTAAAACGCTTGTGACGCACGCAGGGCAGACTCCTGCTGCAAACCCGCCCACGCCCCCAACGCACACGAGCGCGCCCTCTTTAGCCACCTTACGTTCTTGCCAGCGAATATAACCATAAACGGCGTTCGTCGCAATGAGGCCCGCGATTGTCAAGCTAAAAATGATTGATGCTCCGAACTCGAGCCAGTTGATCGTGTTCAAATAATAGGGGAGGTACTGTATGGTCACGTAAAACTGGCTTATCACGACAAGCAAAAAAAGATACGTGACGAAAATACCTGCGAACCAGTACAGGTATGGTTTTTTGAACACTCGTTTCATACGACTTGCAGTTTCCCCGAGCCCATTCCCATTGCGCAACTGAAGGTGAACGTGCCAGTTTTTTGTGGTGTGAACTCGAGTACGGTGTCAGATTCGGTGAACTGTTTTGATACGCCCAGTTCAGGGATGTTGAGCGATCGGAAGCAACCGCTCGCGAATATTCACGGCAACTTGT
>CAYXXT010000025.1:8999-10640 GCA_964469145.1 uncultured Methanosarcinales archaeon
CAACCGCTCAGGCGTTTCACATCTGCAGTTAATCGTACTGGCATTCCTTTTTTCACGGTTATGAATTCGGGCGCGTAGTTAAGCTTGCCCCAACCCAACGTGACTTCTTGAACGCCATTCACAACCGTTGCTGTCGCGCTTGACTCGGGAGGCGCTGCCGATACGACGTTTCCGGTTATCTGATTTTGGACCTTGGGTCCGGAAAGGAGGCTGATACCGCCGAAGAACAAAAGTGCTACGAGTGCTATTCCGCCTACGATGTTGACGATTGTGTTTGATTGTTTTCCTTGTTTCATTGTTTTTCCCTCCCTTATCCTATGGCTGCCAGCCCTGTTCGTGGTCC
Organism: uncultured Methanosarcinales archaeon; assembly: GCA_964469145.1. Classification (GTDB taxonomy): domain Archaea; phylum Nanobdellota; class Nanobdellia; order Woesearchaeales; family ARS49; genus SURF-65. The sequence goes on from CAYXXT010000025.1 coordinate 9,343, forward strand.
GTATACGACAAGCGCGGTGAGCGCTATGCTGACTAAAAAGCATGCAAAGAAGAATGTTGCAGAATCGATTGGCTGTTTCTTCGTCATGACATTATGCTCGACGACTTCTTCAAAGAGCATGTAGGAAAGCCCCCAGAGGATGAAAAGATTAATCACGGTGAACGCCGGCATGAACCACAAGATGTGATCGACGCTGAACATTGTGCCGATCATGCTGCCCATGATGCCGCCCATCACGCCCGCCATCATTCCTTCCATGACTCCCATGATGCCGCAGCATTTTCCGTTGTAAAATCCGACAGCGACGGCGATGAGCATTCCGGAGAGCCCTCCGACAAAAAGGCCGTTTGTCGCGGCGATGATGGTTCCAAGCATCATTCCGGTCTGCATTCCAAAAGTCATTCCGATCATCATGCCAATCATGCTTGTGACGTTTGCCTTGTACGATTTGATATGCCAAATAGCAGCGCCAATACTCACGACGGTGACATCAACGTATAGCATCCACCAGCCGTATTTTGTCCAAAAGTCAGGGATTGCTTTCAAAAAGGAGAAATATGCGAAGGCATCGAGCGCAAGAAGAATGACTATTGCAAGTATGGTGTTTTTGAGCATCGTGCGCTCAACTGCATACTTTTGATGGTTCTTTCGAAAATCTTTGAAACGCTCTGAGAAAGTCATTCTGTGGAATTCATCAAGCGATGCTCGATATCCTTTCTGTTGAATCGCGCCGATGAGGTCGGATGCCTTTACCTGTTCGTCATGGGTGACTTCGACTGCATTATGTTTGAACTCGAAATGTTCAACGCCTTGTATTTTTTGGAGTGCTTTGGTGATTACTTTGATGCAGCTCTCACACTCAATATCAGGACAATACACTTTTGTTTTCATACTTTGTATCCTTCTTTTTCAATCACGGCTATCGCTTGCTTTTTGTCGCCTGCAAAATCAAACGAGACCACTGCTTCTTGCGTCTTCTCATCAAGTTTAATCGAGACGTTAGAAGCGCCAATTTCCGTGAGCGCGTCAGTAACGAGCTCGGTGCAGCTTTTGCAGTGCATTCCCTTGACTTTCAATACGTGCTTTGGCATTACTTTCACCCCATCATTTTCTTGCAGTACTTGCCCATGTGCTTGTGGAGCATATCCAGAAGGGGAGCGATGGTCTCTTTGTTTAACTCATAAACTCGTTCTCGACCTCGTGGTTTGACGAAAACAAAGCCGCACTTCTCCAAGCGTTGCAAGTTATGAGAAATCGTTGACTGATTACACTTCAACGCAGTACATATCTGCGTGACA
>CAYXXT010000025.1:10650-14959 GCA_964469145.1 uncultured Methanosarcinales archaeon
CGATAATGTCTATTCTGAACTGGTTCGCAAGTGTGCCAAAAAACTTATCATACGGTGGACGAAGAGCAGTTTTCATACAAGAAATATGCTATCAACAACATATTTATAAGCTTTACGAATTATGTAACGCGTCTAAATTTTTAAATGAAGTCAAGGTAAATATCAAGCATCCACGAAATATCTTACGACGTGCTCTTTCTTGACGTGCATTTTTTCGGTGCGTTGGATTTTGTCGCCGAACTTCTGGTGTAACTCATCTTCAATTTCGTGAATTCTTTGTTCGCTTTTGACGTAGAACTCTACTTTGAGGTCGTAAGGTCCGACTGTCTTGATGAGGTAGAAGATTTCAGGAATTGTCTTAAGATAGTTCTCAATCTCGCTGTTCGGTGTTTCGAGTCTTATGAGCAAAAGATAGAAGAAGTATCCCGATCGCCCAGGGTGCAGGAGAGAGGTGTATTGGAGGATGTAGCCGTTTTTCTCCAGCCATTTGATTCGTGAGCGAACGGTTGCTTCAGTACTCTTGACTTTTTGTGAGATATCTTTCAAAGGCGTTCTGGAATTCTCAGTGAGAATTTTCAAAATGCCGATATCCGTTTTGTCAAGCTTCTGCGGCTCGTGAGCGTGAGTTGCTGTTGTGAGTGATGCGTGCGGGAAGTTTTTGAAGTAAGGATACTCAAATTGCTGCCCTTCTGCATCAAAAAGAACCGAGATCTCCTTTGCGTGGCGTCCGAAGAGCGTTCTGACATAGTTGTAGCACTCGTAGAACTGTTCTGGTCTTTTGGCAAGGAAAACCGTAGCAATACTGTATTGACCTGTTGTCGTGATGAGCCAGCAGGTGAGAGGGTGGTCTTTCAGTGCTTGAATGCATTTCTTTACTTCATCATCAGGGATGCCTTGGAGTTTGACGTAGACTTCATAGAACGTAAGACCGAACTTTGCGCTATTCACGATGGCATACGTCTTGTTGAGAACACCGCTTTCCATGAGCTGCTCGACGCGGTACTTGACCGTTTCCTTGGGCATCTTCACCTTTTGGGCAATTTTGGTGATTGGCTGTCGAGAATTGTTGAAGAGTTCCCAGAGAATTGCTATGTCTCTTTTGTCAATTTTCTTCCCCATCGTATGCTAAAAAGCTCAATTTTCTATAAATACTTATCTCTTTTAGCTAACTCTTCTTGCCGAACTTTTATATTAACTGTTGCCATAGAGAATAATATGATAGATGTTGTTGACTGGAAGCTCATCGGCGCCTGCAACCTGAGATGCTTGCATTGCTACGGTCCGCCAAAAAATCTGACTGCTCTTCCTCAAAATGAACTGTTTACGCTGGTTGACAAATTCCGCGAACTTGGCGCCGAATGGGTTGTGATGACTGGCGGTGAGCCACTACTTGTGCCAGAGATTGATACATTGCTTGAGCGCATTATTGAATCGGGCGCGAAGGTTGCCCTCTCAACTAACACGAGTTACTTCAGGAGACATCAGAAAGGCATCGAGCGATATGTGAGTTCGCTGAACATTCCTCTTGATGGTTCAACGCCTGAGATCCATGCGAAATCGAGACAGGATGAACGTTCGTATCACTCTTTTTTTGATGTTTTGAGACATTACCGCGACAACCCTGAAAGAAAACCAGAGCTTCTCAGAGTGGGAACGGTCTATTCAAGAGCAAATCAAGGTGATTTCGTTGAGTTGGCGCGAGCTCTTGAGCCGTTCGTCGACGTTATTGATACTTGGAAAGTTTACGAACTGATTGATTACGAATTCCAGCCAGATAAAAGAGCAGAAATCGTGCACGCGCATGGTTCGTTCGAGAGAGAAATGGGCGAGCTGATGGAACGTACACCTTTGGCGTCAAAAATCAGTTTGGCTTCTGCAAGTTCTCGAAACAAGGCATACTTCATGGTCAATCCGAAAGGGCTGGTTGTTGTTCCTACGGACAAGGATGGTGTTACGTATGAAATTCCTGTTGGCGATCTGTTACGGGAGCCAGTGGAGACTGTTGTTGAACGATGGAAAAAGCAAGTCAACCAAGACCATTATTTCCAAAATCATGCGCATTATGGTAAACAAGAGGTGAGAGGGAGTCAAAACAGTGGAGGTATAGCATATGATAACCGCTATTCCGGTGCTGGGACCGCCAGCTGCTGGAAAGACCGAATTGCTTCGTAAGTATTCCAACGTCGTACATATTGGAGAGTACTCAAAGAGTTTACCTGAATCCGACCCCCTTAAAGCGTGGTGCAGGGCTCATTGGAGACAGGACACCGCATTCTGCCCTGAACTACTCAGAGCACTACTGGAATCATACCCTCTGCCAGACGAATCTTGGGTTCTCTTAGATGGAACCCCAAGAAACGCAGAACAACTACCTGTTGTGAGAGATTTCTTCGATATTCGAGCACACGTCATCATCACGATTGATGATGTTGCGTGGGAAGAACGAGCATTTAACGCTTCCAAAGAACGAACCGATCGGCAAGATAGCACATTCCAAAAACTCTGGAATAGAAAGCAGAGATACGAAAACGAAATAAGGCTTATGCCGCCCCTGCCAAACAGATACACAATAGACAACACGCACGATTTTGTGTTCGCGCAAGAACGGATAGAGGACATACTCAAAGAAGTACTGACAAAAGAACTCAAGGAGGGACAAAATGGCAGAATATATGGACATCGTTAACGACAAAAACGAAGTGGTAGGAAAGACAACTCAAGAAGAGGTTTACGCGAAAAAGCTCAATCATCGCATTGTGCACGTTTTCGTGATCCACCCGAAATCAAAGCAAGTGTATTTCCAGAAGCGAGCCGAGACGAAATCATTCCTTCCAGGATATTACTGCACGAGTGCAGGCGGTCACGTCAAAACAGGCGAATCCTACGAAGATGCTGCCAAACGTGAAATGGGTGAAGAGCTGGGTTTGAAAGTGCCTGTTCGCAAAATGAATTCTATGCAGTTCACCTCTGACGGCCACAAACGATTCATAGAGCTCTACGTTGCATTCGCGGAAGACGGGTTCAACTTTGCTGATGGAGAGGTTGCAAGCGGCGAATTCATCGATATGGATAACGCGTTCAAACTTGTATCAAAGGGTGAAAAGATTCACCCTCAGCTGGACGCGTGCTATCGCTGGCTCTACGAGCATAAATCCGATTTTTTACAGTAGGCACGTACAGGCGTGCATTCATTCGGATTAGGGATAGTGGAATAGCTGAAAGACTAAACTGCGGGGTGGAATTTATGGAAAATGAAGCATTCGGAGAACTGGTAAACAGATACAAAGCAGGTGTTTTACAAAGTTTTGACGATCACAGGCATGGCTTGGTACATCCGCATCCAGGTGTGGTTATGCAAGCAGCAATCCAAATAGGAAACGTCATCGCGGACGCAGGGGGCATTGTCACGTGCCTCAAACGCGAAGGATATCAAAACGAAGCGTTCTATCGCACTGTTGGTCTTGTCGGACACCTGCTTTACGACGCAGCAATGAGCGTTGACTGCGGTGGCTTGTCGCCACAATTTGTAAGCGGGCTTGAAAACGCCGTCCGAAAGCTCCAACCAAGCATCACGGACACAGAAGTCGAAGCAACAAGCCGACAACTTCTCAGATACTAATACGAGAATGACAACAAACCATTTCACATACGTTAAAGACTGCATTCCACATACTCATGGGGGTATCAACAAATCAGGAACGAGAATCCCAACAGGGGAAAGAGTCCGAACAGCACTCCATAGAATTAACCAGCATCAAAGTCAAAAAAGAAACAGCAGAATTATTGCGGATTTATTGTGTTTTTAACAACAAGAAAATGACTGACTTCGTCAGTGAAATTCTCCAATCGGAACTTACTGACTTCCAGAAGCGGCTTGCTGAGTGGAAGAAGTTCCGCTGATGGTGCTCGTCCAGTTGAGAGCGAAGAGGATTATCGGTGAGGTTATTGACGGGCTGCCACTCACAAAAATGGAGTTTGAACCCGCCTTCCTTGCGTCTTCACGGTTCACCAACCTTCCGTCTATGTAGTATGCCAGTATGTCTGCCGTGTTCGCATCAAAGCGTTGCTCGCCTGCTTGCGCAGTCCTCGCCGTTATTTCCAGTGTTGATGAGTTGATAACGATGGTCTGAGAGCTCACCAGACCGCTGATGTCTTGCGGGATGCCCTGCTCCCACACAAGACGGGAAAACTTCGCGGTCGCAAGCTCGATCTTCTGATGACAATCCTCGCAGAGATTGTGCGTGTATGTCCCTTCTCCTCCCTGAGCGCGGTGCCAGAGATGATGTCGTGTAAGAGGTTCGAACTAGGC
>CAYXXT010000026.1:0-9435 GCA_964469145.1 uncultured Methanosarcinales archaeon
GAGTCCTCGACCATTTAGAACGAGGAACCATCGACTTTTCGAATGTTCGATTCGTTATTTTAGACGAAGCAGACCGCATGCTCGACATGGGATTCATCGACGACGTTGAAAAAATCCTACGCAAGACCCCTGCGACCAGACAGACCGTGTTATTTTCAGCAACCATGCCTGAGAAGATTCAAGAATTGTCATCACGCTACATGCGCGAGCCGCACATGCTCATGCTCCAACAAGACGAAATTACGGTCAAGAAAATCCGCCAACAAGTGCTTGGCGTCGACCGTAAGCAAAAATTGGACTTATTGCTCACTGTGCTTCGCGACGCGGCCGCAAAGAAAGTCATGATATTCGTCAACACCAAAGACTGGGCAGAACGACTCGGCGACATCTTGTACCGCAAGCGATACCGCTCAAGCAGCATCCACTCCGGATTGACACAAAACAAACGAAACATGGTTATCCAAGAGTTCAACTCAGGAAAATACAACATCCTGGTTGCAACTGATGTCGCAGCACGAGGACTCCATATTGAAGGAGTCACCCACGTTATCAACTACGACATCCCCCGCAATCCAAAAGATTACGTCCACCGAATCGGCAGAACCGGCCGTGCAGGCAAAGAAGGAGACGCAATCACATTTGTCACGCAAATTGACGAGCAGTTACTACGCGCGGTCGAAGGAGAAATCCGCATGTTCCTTGAGGTACAGTATGTAGGCCAAAATGGCGCGCCGCTTGTTCGACCAGAACCAGTCGCACACCGCGAAGGAACACCAGAAGTTGTACACACCGTACACCCCGGCAGTGAAATCAAAGTACACTCATATGTGTCCGAAAGCTCAGCAACAGGCGATGATTGGGGACTCGACTAGTTTTAACTCATCACACGTCAAGAAGATCAGTTAAACGTTCCTGTAGAATCTTTCGCGCACGATTTAACGTCGACTTCACCGTACCCTCACAAATGCCCGCTCGCGCAGCCATTTCATCATATGAGAAGTCATCCGCATAATCATGCATTATTTGCCGTGTTCTTGGCGGAAGACGATTGATTTCACGCGACAAGATTTCATGCAGTTCAGCCCGCTCAGGCGCAGAAAGACAATACTTGACACCTGCAGGCTCAACTTCAAGGGAACACGTCTCGCGTAGTTTTCTTGACCGAATCAAGTCAACATACGCAGAACGAATCGCCGAACGAACATACCCTTGCGCGTTCTCACCTAGTTTTTTAGAATGCCTGAATGATTTTAGAAAAGCGGACTGAATGAGGTCTTCTGCATCATCAACATTTCGCACAAGACTTAGCGCGTACCGCTTGAATTGCGGCCTGTACTCTTCAATTAAAAGTTCAAATTGAAACACGTCCATCACAAAAAAGATTTAAAAAATATATAAAAAGCTTTTGACTTATGCGCACTTAATCGCGGCAATCTTTTGGCCGACTTTATCGAGTTGTTCACCAAGAACATCAACTGCCTCTTCTGCAAGCTCATACTCTTTTGCAAAAACGGCAAGCCAGCTCTTCATGTCACGAAGCGTGTTTGACGCAGGCTTAAGCGATTGCGCCTCAACGCCCTTTGCGTTACACTTTACTGCGCCAACCTTTACCGCGAGCTCTTCAACCTTTGCGTGCAAAATCTTGTACGCTTCTGCATCAATATCGTACTCAGTCTTGAACACGGCAAGCCAGTTCCTAAAATCACGCAGCGCGTTCTCAGTCTCACGCAGCTCTTTTACTTCCACCTTCTTTTCTGCCATAGTGAACACCTCTTAACTTTGCTTGTTTTATCTTTGTCACATTATAAATATTGTTGTAAACCACTGCCAAGCAGCACATTAATTGCGGACTTCCAAACGAACAAAAAATTAAGACGTCCAACTCTTATCCAGAACAACATAGCCTGCTTGATCGTAAGCAATCATCCCGCCTTTAAGATGATAACTGTTCTTGTAACCCAATTCCCGCAATTGCTCAACTGCAGACGTACTCATACGACCCGTTCGACAATAAACCAAAATAGGCTGCGACTTATCAACCGGCAATTCATCCTGATGCCCGCCAATATTTTGCCAATCCTCAATAATCGCATCAGTCCCATTAAGCTGACCCTCAAAAGGCGTATGCACGTTTAACACGAACAAGTCGCGCTCTTCCTTTTGTGCGAGTAAATCGTTCACTTCGGAAGGAGATAAGTCATGGTAGCCCGAACACGATGCAAGCAATAATAGAACCAAAAATGGCAGTTTCATAAAGACACAAAGGAGGAGGCGCTATAAAAGAATTACGCAGCTGCTGCCTTCACTTTTGCCGCAGCAGTTGCTTGCTTCACCTTAAGCGCGGAACGGCCGAAAATATCTTCAACAACAACTGAACAATGGCACGGAACCTTGTACATTGCACGCTTCAATGCCTTTCTTGCAAGAGCAAGGTTTTCCTTGTTCGTTTTAACCGTGAAAATTGGCTGACCCTTCTTCACTTGCGCAGCAAGACCAATTGGCTTCCCATAGTTGTGCGCCATACCCGTAGACAAACGGTCCGCACCAGCACCTGAAGCGAGCGGGTTCTCACGCACGATGTGGTGCGGGAAAACACGCATTTGAATAAAGTAGCCTGACTTTGCAAGAACGGTTTCTAACGCACGGTTGCTCGTCTGACGCGCACTTTCAAGCGCGTTGTCGCGGATTTGTAATGAGGAGCTTGCAATAAGGTGAACGTTATATTGGTATTTCTCCTGAGTACCACCTGTGTATCTTGAGATACGGTTTGCCGGTCGTGCACGAACGTAGCACAACTTCTTGTACTTTGAGAAACGAGTGTACGCGCGCTTGTAGCCTCTGTAACACTTCCAATTTCGTAAGCGAGCCATTTTCTTACATTGCCTCTTGGTTTTCCAAAGCTAAATTTGTCATTTTTCTGTCCTGAGAGTCTAACTTTCGAGTTTAAAACCCGATATGGAAATGGGCAGATAAGCCCTATTTAAATGTTACGTTTTGATACTTCCCGAAAATAGCAACTGAACCTCACTTTGACGAAAAAGGGAAAGTGGACTTCACCCCCGTTCGTCGTTCGCGCGTACGAAATTGCCGCAAAGCTTAAAAGGACATTCCAACTGCTACTCCTTAGTGAACTTAAAGGGGAGTGAAAAATCCAAGACCACAGTCGCGGAAAAACCAGCATGCGATTCCATCAAATCCCTGTAGAACAATTGAGGGCAGCACCAGGAAAAGCTGCAACCGTCGTAAACTGCAGGATAAACTTTCTTGGCGGAGAGTGTGCAGACCCTGCGGATCTTGCTCGTGAACTGAGCGAACGCCTTGTCGAGGGACACTCCTTGGCGCCCATTCAAGGAAGACCGTTCGGGAAGGCAGGTTTCCTAACACCATCTCACGACAAAAATCACGTTTCTGTTCCGTACATTCGAGAGAGTAGCATCAAGTTTGAGCAGGTTGTTGATGGTCGACTCGAAAAGACACATTTGCGTGGTGTGAGTTCACAATGCAAAGTGACTGTCGATGTTGTCGTTCAGAAATCAGAAGCGGTTCTCCGATTTTTCGGTGGCAAGGAAGATGTAGTCACAAAGGCAAAAAACGCCACTGTCGCCAGTCTTAAACGCATCCTCTCTGCGCGCCAACTTGGCTTCCGAGAATCCGAATTGGGCTTCACCCCTGAGCAGATGCGAGCGATACTGGACAAACTCGATGAAACTCAGGTCAAGACCGTTCACATTAGTCCTGGAGAGTCCCGAAAGCTCCGTGATTTTACAATTCAAAGAGAACAACGAGGGGAGGTAATCCCTCCAGAACTGCGGTTTGACGCGCATCTTATCGCCCGCGGGTTCAACATCAAGATTGCACCCTTAGTGAAACAAATCATCAACGAGAGTGGTGTTCAAGTCAACGTGATTGAATGCACACTTCCGATGAATCAAGACCACTCGGTCTACGCGCGCGTTGACTCATCAGGACGTATTCTTATCAGAGTTCCGAACGCTCTTGCACCGACCGACGAGGCATTTAACGGTGTGGCAGACCGTGTGCGGTCGGTCTTGTTGGGAGACAAAGTCGTATTCCAACAACAGACCCAACTGTACGCTTTCGCCAACGAGCAAGCCTCTGCGGTTCTCCCATAACAATCATGCAATACCATGCGAATTTGATGACCTTGAAAGACTGGAAGGAGACACTTGAGACCGCATCATCCGCTGGGCAATCCGATCTCTTGAACGTTCTGGCTCTACTTGAAGACGCTCTCTACGCATTCTCGGAACAAGACCGAAATCAGCTTGTTTCCGCAGCAATCGGTGTGTTGAGCGGATGGACAGTCCAAGAACTTGCACAACGGATGCCGCGAAGTCTGATAGGTACAGCAGCCGCCTATGCGGAATTGCTGAGTAACGCTCCGCTACACGATCGTGACTTCACCGACCTTGCCGACTTCAGCTTGCTCGCGACTGATTTGGACAACGAGGTCTTGATTGATTACTGCACGAGCCGAGGAAAACTCACTCTGGCAGCAAGCAATCCTTCGCTTGATGAGCGCAACGCCCAGCGCGTGTATCACTCCATCTTACGACTTCTTGATGCAGGGCTTATTGCAGTTAGTCGAAGCTTGCTGACGTGCATTGCGAATGTGCTCGTTCATTCACCTCCATTGCGTAAGATCCACTCTATTTTTTCCGCACTTGACAAAAATGATGAAACTGCTTTTGCCACCGCGTGTTCTTCAATGGATATCTTTGTGGGCCAGTCCGTGGAACAGAAATATGCGTCCGCACTATCACAGTTACCGCTGAGTTGGGTCCCTACAAGCTTTGTGAGAAAGGGCAACGATTTCTTCAACAATAATCTCTTTCCAACCCTTTGCCGCAACGACCGCGGCGACATCCAACTCGTTTTCCCCTTTACCACTGTCCAAGTCGCAGGAGTGAGAGAAATCTATCGCTACGACAGGGCACAATGGGTGCCAGCAATCACGCCCGGTCCGTGGGATTTCCGAACAATCTTCGCGTTTTCGAAGGCAGCGAACCATACTCCGAGCGAAGCGGCTCTACGGAAAATCGCCACGTTTACTGAGGATGACCTCTCTGACCGATTTAACAAAGTGCTCATCGAGACAAATAAGCACGAGCACAGCCCAACTGAGGTTGCCGACGTCATGACTCGAATTAAACTCTTTTCAGACGCGCGACCTGTTGAAACGGGATTCGTTCTGAAAGCCAAAGGCACACCAAAAGTAAACCCAAGAGAGATTGACCACCAAGTCTTGCACGCTTTGCAAGCACAACCAACCATACTCTTCATCGTATACACGACACGGCTTCTGCACGAAGTCCAAAAAGATGTGCCTGACCTATGTGGAAAATTCAACACCCCCTACTGCATTCTCGGCACGTATGAACTTGCAGCGATATTTGAAGCCTACGGTGTACTCTGATTCTGGTACCATTTCGGTCTACAAATCTTATAAACTCTTCTTGACAGAAATAGGACTGCGAAAAACGACCTTCGCTCAACAAAAAACGTCCCTTGGGGGCGGGCAAGTCAGGCGGGCTTGACCTGCCCCCTCACGTTCAAAACTCAAAGGTGAACCCATGAAACAACATAGCGACAGCTCTCGAGAAGGAAACTGCGAACGATGCGCAAAAATCGTCCGAGTCAAAGACAAGAAAATCTGTATGCACTGCTACGTCTGCTTGCTCCACAAACTCGCAAGCAAGGTGAACCGATGAGGTTAGCTGAGATTTACCTCTGGTGCATCTTGTATCTCTCAACATACTTGCTCGTGAGCCTCGTTCTCAACCTGCTTACAGGTTGGGGCGATCTTGTCGGCATCACGCTCATCGGACTTTTTTTGACCCTCGTCCTTGCGATACTTTTGCTCTGGCAAGACGAACGAGAAGAGCGCGAATTCGAGGAGATGGAACCCGCGGAAATCCTGACGCCTGCTCAAGTTTTCTTTGAAAACCAAGACATATTGGAGGTGAACACCAATGCCGAAGAAGAAAAACCCAGAACCGACCCCACCGCTCCCGCCACCCGCGGGGGCGGCCCGGAGATTCGCACCGATGTTCGTCTTAGCGAGCTTTCTGCTCCTGACGATGATTCTGCCAGTTAGCGCCGCAAGCGCGATGCCTCCTGGCGGATCGGTCGATACTGCGACTTTTGACCAGATACTGCAGCCCGTTTGGAAGATTTACAACTTTGTGAAGTACATCGCAACCGCGATCGCTGCAGTAGTGATGGTCATCGCAGGAATCGGATTTATGACGAGTGGCAACGATATGATGAAACGAGAGAACGCCAAAAACACCATCGGCTACGTAGTCGTGGGCTTGATTATCATTTGGGCGGCTCCGTTCATCATCCAGCTCTTCGCGAGCTGAACTTTTTTGGAGGAGCGGGGCGAAAATGTGCGACATCCTTGACATCGTGGACATTCCACAGTGCGTTCTCGATACGATTATCGAGTTCGTGCAGTCTGCGGTAAACGCCCCGCTCGTTCCTTTTCTTCAAACGATTAAGATGTTACTCACTCAACCCGCGAACATTTCTCCTTTCGGTGCGCTTTGGGCAGTCATCATTTACCTCATCAGCACGTTTTACGGCTTATTTATCATGTTTGCAGGGCTGAACTTCATCATTTCTGCATACAGTCCTGAGCGGCGTTACAGGGCTAAAGAATGGCTTCAGAACGTGATTCTGATGATTATTTGCGTGCAAGCCAGCTTTCTCATCTATCACCTCATATCGCAGTTAGCATCAGGGCTTGCAGGCGCGATTGTTGGATTGATTGATCCAAATTTCTTTTACATCACGGTTGATGGCGCGGTCAGTCTTGCTTTTGGCATCGCGCTGAGCTTTGCATACTTCGTCACCCTTCTTGTTACGATTGTTACGCTTTCCGTGAACTATTTCCTCGCAAGCGTTGGAATAGTCTTCTTTCCATTCGGAGTCTTCCTTTACTTCATTCCGCCACTGCGCGACATTGGAAAATTCATCATCAGCAAACTCATGTTCATCTTGTTATTGCCGTTCTTTGCCAGCATTCTCTTGTTAGGGGTGTCTGTTCTGATGGACGTGAGCGGCTTTTCAGGCATCAAAGTGCTCTTCATGATTAGCGCGTTTGTGGCCGTGAACGTCTTGATGATACTTCTCGCCATCTTGGCAGTCTTTCGCAGCGTGATGGGCGTTATGCGCTCCGACGTTGCGCGCGGCTTGTTGTTCTTCAAGGGACACCTCGCGCCCGCCCTTTCAAAACAAGAACCAAGCCCACCGAACGAGCGCGACTATTATGGGCAGTTCAGGAAGGACTATTATGAGCGGAGGCCGAGATGACGTACGAAATCCCCCAATCCCTCCAATACAAAGAGAAAATCATCTTTGATTTAACTTTGGAACAGCTAATTTACGCAATAGGGTTCGGAATTCCCGCTTTTTTGATTTACGCCAAGCTCAACGCCTCGTTGTATGCGAGAGTGGGACTCGCCCTAATTCCGCTCTCAATAGGGCTCTCGTTCATGTTTCTTGATATTCATAAGAAGATAGTAGAACTTTTCCGTTTTTTGCGTTTTCGCAAAGTAACGATGTTTCAACGCAAGATGAAGCGTTTCTTGCAGCTTACAGCGGTTGAAAACGCGTGCTATCACGTCCAGACTAAAGCTGGCGTGAAAAGAGTCGCACTCCTGCGCGTCGAACCATTGAACTTCAAAATTAAACCAAAAGATGAGCGAGACAGCATCATCTCTGCCTTCCAGAAACTTCTGAACGGACTTGACTTTCCCGTACAATTCCTGATGTACACCGACGATTTGAACCTAAACCAGTACCTCAAGGAACTCGAACTGAAAGGCAGGGGAACTGCACAAGGCATTCGCCAAGACCTTCTCAAAGCGCACAAAAACTACCTTGACTTGCTGATGCAGGACAAGCTTGCGGTGAACCGCAAATTTCTCATCGCCATTCCTGAAAGCGAAACAGGTCTTGACGCGCAGATCAAAATTGTAACGGAACTCCTGCGCACGATGAACCTCAAAACCGTCCGACTTGGTGGACGACAACTCATCAATGTCCTCATCAAACTCTTCAACAACCCAAGAGGTAGAACGGAACTGCTCAAAGTTGAGAAAAACATCTACACAATCGTCTCACCCGAAGAAGTCGTGAACAGTCCTGACTACATCAAGATAAATGAGCACTACAATCGCATCATTTACGCGTCAGGATATCCGCGCAGCGTTGAAGAGGGTTTCTTGGACAAAATAGTTACTGCTGCGGGCAATTTCGACCTAAGCATTCACATCGAGCCATTTCCGATTGAAACCACGCTCGTCATGCTCAATAAAGAGGTGCAAAAACAGCGCGCAGACCTGTACGCAGCGGAAATGAAGCACCAATTCCAACCCAGTCTCGAGATCCAATACAAAGACACCACCGCAGTTTTGAACACCATCCAAAAAGGGCAAGAGAAACTCTTCAACGTCAGTCTTTACATCAACATCAAAGCAAAAGACCTGAACGAGCTGAACATTCTCACCAGAACCATCCAATCACGCCTAAACAGCATGATGGTCATTCCGCAAACACCACGATATCGAATGGTGGACGCGTTCAAATCAATACTTCCCTTCGGCTTGAATCAGCTTGGAGAGCGTCGAAACATAACCACAAAAGCACTCTCCGCATTCTTCCCATTCACCAGCCCGTTCTTGATACTTGAAAAAGGAGGGGTCTTCATGGGATTAAACAAGAACAAACTGCCCATCATCAAAGACATTTTTGCCCTCTCAAACGCAAACGGCGCAATTCTTGCAACAAGCGGCGGTGGCAAAAGCTACACTGCCAAACTCATTCTTTCTCGCTATTTGATGAACGGTACGAAAATTATCGTTATTGACCCGCAAAGCGAGTACACCAAGCTCACCGAGAAATACGGCGGGAGCACCATCACCATTTCCCGAACCAGCAAGACCATCATCAACCCACTTGACCTTCTCGGACACTCGTACGCAGAAAAAAGACTTGTCCTCATGGACATTTTCCGCGCAATGTTCGGAGAGATCACCGAAGTGCAAAAAGCGGTCCTTGACCGAGCGGTAAGCGAGACTTACGCTCGAAGGGGAATCACGGAGGAGAGCTATAAAGACAAGGCGCCACCCACGATATCGGACCTTTACGTTGAACTTGACCTGCTCTCAAAAAAAGCATCGGTCTACGAACGAACTTCTTACGTGAGTCTTTTGAGCCGTCTGAGAATGTACGTTGATGGTGTTTTCAGCTTCATGAACAAGCAAACTCAGATAGATATCACGAATGACTTTGTGACGTTCAATATTGGTGATATGCCAAAACAAGTCAAGCCCGTCATGATGTTTCTCATCCTCGACTACGTTTACTCAAAAATGAAAGGCGGACGGGAGCGCAAACTCCTCATCA
>CAYXXT010000026.1:9445-14883 GCA_964469145.1 uncultured Methanosarcinales archaeon
GTCTCTTGCAAAATTCCGCAGAGGAGGGATACGTCTTTGAGGTTGTCAAAACGTGCAGAAAGTTCAATTTAGGACTTCTTTTGATAACTCAAGACGTTGCAGACCTCCTCCAAAGCAAAGCCGGCAGAGCCGTGCTTGCCAACAGCTCCTACAACGTGCTTTTACGCCAAAAACCCGCAGTCATAGACAACCTTGTCGATGTCTTCCACTTAAGCTTTGCAGAACGCGAACACTTGCTCACCGCAAGCGTCGGGGAGGGAATACTCATCATGGAAAACGACCACCAAGAAGTACGCATCGTCGCAAGCCAAGAAGAACACAACCTCATCACCACCAACGCAGATGAACTCCTTGTTTCCGAAGCAAAAATACCGCCCGATCTCTCGCACGAGAAAAAGAAGCTCCTCATCGACCTTGACCTGCGAAAAGGATACTACAAAAAAAGCACGCTCTCCGCAGAAGAAATAGAATACCTCATCAGCCACAACTTCAAGGAAAGCAGACACGTCCCCTTGCGCTCAAACACGCACTCAATCTATCTGGTGAGACAAGTAGGCAAACACACACCAGAGCACACCTTCCTGCTTCACGCCGTCTATGAGGAGCTATTGCGCTATACGACGCGCGTCAAGGCAGACCAAAGCTCACGGTACGACTCCATCAACCCCGACATCGTTTTCGTGAATGAGAAAGGCGAAGAGATAGCTCTTGAGATAGAAACAGGCAGCAACCTCAAGCATCACCCCGACTACACGCACGAGAAGGTCAAACGGCTCACCGACAAGTACAACGACAAATGGCACATCATACTCACCAGCAACCACTGGCGCAAGAAGTACACCGCAGCAACCAAACGCTTCATCCTCCTCCGCTACCACGTACCAAACTTCATCAAGAGACACTTCCCCAGCGCGCGCACGCAAGATAATGTAACAACCCTCCGCCAAGCAGAAAACATCGACGAGGAAAAACAGCAGAATGGCGGAGCCCAAAAAGTGCATGGCGGAGAAAAACAAGGTGTGCACGCATGAAATGCCCCTCACACAAACATGAAATCACACTCTGGATTGATTGTGAGACGTTCGCGCGGATCCAGCAGGCGTCGCAGTACGTTGGGTGCGGAACTGACCTTGAACGGTACATTATCGGGCTCATCATGGAACACTGCTAAACGGGAGGCACACCAATGGATACCAAAAAATTCGAACGTGAATACGCGGAAAAAATGGAAAAGGAAGGACTCGAAAGCGCCAAATCACACTTTCGCGCAAACTTTGCGGTGCGGTGCTTCCAATGCAACCACTTAGGTCCGACAGTAGCACCACTCAACTGCGCCAAATGCGGCGCGTATCTGGACTAAACGGAGGTAAACAATGACCAACGCAAAACTAACCAAAATCTGGGAAAGTCTGAACGAAAATGAACGCTACGGGCTCTCCTTCGGACTCTTTCCCGCTCGCATCATGAGCGAGAATCTGACCAATCAAGAATCAGCAGAGCTCATACAAATGAGCCAAACCGAAACAGGCGTAGAATACTAAACACGGGGTGGACTATGAACAACAAGGAAATCGAGTTAGTGTTAGGACCATTAACAGACCGAAAATGCCGAACCTGCGGAGATCGCTTACACCTGAGCGATGACATCCTCTGCGGGCCGTGCAGCGCGGGGTGGCAATGATGACGCGATGCATTCAATGTCTATTGCCACTCGATGGCTTTGACGCTGAAGAAGGACACTGCTACAACTGTGGGAGACAAGTTGGAATGCTATAAAAAAGAAAAATTACTGGCTCTTGTTATTGATGCCAAACATATCGTGAAGTATGCACCAACCGATAAAGCTCTCCAAGAGTGCTATCACTCCGCCAATGGTGATGAGCAAGTTTGCCCAAGGAGCCATAAATTGTGGCGCAAACGGTCCAAGCCACCAAATTGCTAATACGAACCGAAAAATCCTATCCAGTTTTCCAAGGTTTTGTTTCATCATATCACCGCCGTGAATGAAATAATTTAGGGCATATTGCTCTTAATTATGTTGTGCACATACTGTCGTACTTATATTTTCAGAAATGTCTTTCCAAACCTTTAAATAAATTGTTTCACACTCCCTAATAAATGGTTAAAGTTGCAAAAGTTGGTGATTTCAAAGACAAATTGTGCGTTTTGGCAGGCGGAAAAATGCTTGCTTTATTCAAAGTTAAAGGGAAGTATTATTGCATTGACAATACCTGTCCGCATTTGGGCGGATCTCTCTGTAAAGGAGACGTGAGAAACTTTGTTGTTTCATGTCCGTGGCATAGTTCAAAGTTCGACATCAGAAATGGCAAGCTCAAGGGTCCTCCTGCAACGGAAGGCGTGAAGAGTTACAAAGTCACGGTTAAAGGCGATAATATCGAGGTAAAGCTATGAGCGCAGAACTCGCCTTGCGCATCGGCCTTGGCGTTGTGACCTTAGTATTTGGCATGAGTCAGTTGCGCGATTGGAAGCCATGGCAGGCATATGTCCCTGCATGGCTGCACTGGGCGCAGTTCCCAAGCGAAGCGTTGTTCTGGAGAAGTCACGCGCTGCTCAACGTGCTCTTAGGAGTCGCGCTCTTTGGAGGATTTTACTTGCAATGGATTGCGCTCTTTCTCACCGCTTGGCTTGGAATCATAACATTTGTGACATTATTCACAGATAAACAGACGAGTGTGCGTGATTTTGGTCTTGCATCCGCAGCACTCGCATTGTGGTTTTTAGCGCGTTAAGAGATCAGTGTTTGTGCTCGTGTTCTTCGATTTTTTTGATGAGTTTGATTATGTGGGTTGGTAGCTCTTCTATGAATTCGCCGTATTCAAGAGCATTTTTGATGAATCCTTTGATGAATTTGAATGGACTCATTTCTGCGCGCATGGTCTCTTCGATGAACGGCCGCGCATCAATACTGATGTCAAAATCGGGGTTGAGAAGCGCCCCGACTGATTCTGTGGTCACGAGCATTTTGGAGAAGAGCACAAGGTCTGGTGAGAAGTACACTTTGTGATGCACTCCTTCTGCGATGGCGTTGAAGAACGCTCTTGTGAGCGTGCCTTCTTTGACTTGAGAGCCATACCACGAGGTGAAAATGCCGTAGAGCTTGCTTTTGTATCCTTGAAGGTCTGATTCTGCTGAAATCTCAGCGATTTCTAATGTGTGCTTGATTGATTCATCGAATTCCTTTCGCACAAGATGGCTCAGAATAAGCAGCAATTTCTTTCGCGTGTCCTTTGGAAGCCGTCCGATGATGCCAAAATCAAGAAACCCGAGCTTGTTTTGGCGCATGGCAACAAGATTGCCCGGATGCGGGTCCCCGTGGAACACGCCATGAACGATGGCCTGTTCAAACATGAGCCGAGCGCCCGCCGCCGCGAGCTTTTTCCTGTTTATCCCGCTCTTTTTGAGGCAACTCTCATCATACATGTTACATCCTTCAATCAATTGCATGGTGAGCACGCGTTTTGTGGTATAATCCCAATATACTTTGGGAATGATTGCGGTTCTATTTCCTTTGAAATTCTCCTTTATCTCAGACATATATTTCGCTTCATTACGAAAATCGATCTCTTTTCTTGTCCAATCTGAGAATTCTTCAGCGAGCTTTTTTGGACGATAAGGCCTGCACTTGTCCCATTTTTGCTCCATGAAATCGGCAACCCAAGCGACAACACGCAGATCCTGCTCGATGCGTTCGATAAGTTGCGGCCTTTGCACTTTGACCGCGACAAGCGCTCCATTCCTGAGCTTTGCCCTATGAACTTGAGCAATAGAAGCAGAAGCGATTGGTTCTTCATCGAATCTGGAGAACACTTTTGATACCGGTTGCCCGAGATCCTCTTCAACAATTTTCTTTACATCCTCAAAAGAGAAGGGCGGGACTTTGTCTTGGAGCTTGCGCAATTCATCGCAATACTCAGTTGGGATGAAATCAGGACGCAGGCTCAATATTTGTCCGAGCTTGATGAACGCAGGTCCCAAGCTCTCCACGACTTTGCGAAAGTAAAATGGCAGCGATTTTTCTTCAGGTGGGCAAAAACAGCCATAAAACCAGCACCTTATCCTGCATTTGAGCGAAACGCACTTGCTCAAACTTGATTTATGAAGGTAGTATGCAAAGCCGCCATACGCGAACGCCTCAAGAATTTCTACCAGTCTTTTTTTATCGTTCCAGTCCATGAACAACCTCTTTACACCAATCAAAAGAGACAGGGTTTTTAAATACTTGTTCGTTTGTTAGCTTAGAAAAGAGGGGGGAATGTCAGAAGAGTTGTTTACCGCGGTTATCCAGACTGAAAGTCTTAAGCATTGCACATCCAGAAAGCTGGCGATGTATCTTTCGGAATTAAACAGGAAAAACTTGAATGTTGTTGAATTCATCACGCCGAACGTTCTCGTCTTTGAATCAAGCAATCCGAAAAGAGCGGGAAGGGCAATCGAACGCTGGTTATTGCACCACTTCAAACCGAGGAAAGTTTATAATCCAAGACGCGAGCAAACGATACAAAAGAGGTGACTGCGTGAATGAATGGCTCATCCTATCTTTAGGTCTCTTTGGAATCTGGTTTATTTTGTTCATCACAAGACCGACACTAAGGAGAGAATTAATTTGGGTGAGCATTTTGACGATGCCTCTTGGACTCACTGAGCCATTGTTTGTTCCGGAGTACTGGAATCCTCCATCCTTGTTCAATCTCGCTGCACGAACTGGTTTTGACATTGAGAGTTTGATCTTTTCGTTCGCTCTTGGCGGAGTTGCCGCGGTTTTCTATGAGGCCGTAACGAAGAAAAGGCACAGGCGCGTTTTTGAGCCGCACGGAAAAAGCGTGCATTGGATTGCGATAGCTTTTCCTCTTCTCGTATTTCTTCCGCTTTACTTTTTCACTGCATTGAACCCTATTTACTCTGTTATCATCTCAGCCGCGCTTGGAGCTATCGCAGTTATCGCTTGTAGGCAGGATCTTGCCAAGCAGATACTCATGGGAGGCGTGTGTTTTGCCACGTTATATTTTTCATCATTCCTTCTCATCAATCTCGCGTTTCCAAAATTTGTCACGTATTGGAATCTGCGCATGCTCTCAGGAGTTCTCATTCTTGACCCGAGGGGGAGCAGTTGGCAAAAAGGCGAAGTGATTCGCCCTTCGCAAAAACTCGATTCAGGCCTCAGACTCGGCTCGCCCCTTCTCATGAGAAAAGAAGAAATCGAGAATATAGTGAGAAGCGGTTATGCTGATGTTTACGCAGCTCTAAACCGCTCGTGATTCTGCATGACAGAGGAAGCTGCGTACGCAATCATGAATACAAAAGGAATCGCCGATATGAACAAACCAAGCGGGGTGCCAAGCCTATTGATGGCCATGTTAGGAATGAGGTGCGGTACCGAGTGAAAGAGAGCAAAATACATGCCCAGCGTGAACGCTCTT
>CAYXXT010000027.1:0-727 GCA_964469145.1 uncultured Methanosarcinales archaeon
TCGCAAAAAAAGCACACACTGAACTCGACATTGCGCCAACTGAATATGCTCTGTCCACGTCAGATGCAAAATCCGTTGGCTTCGGCATCGGACGAAACGGCCCCCACTACCGAGAACTCGCAGTTAGCCGTTCAAGCGAACCCATGCTTGCTCGCGGACGAGAAATCATCTACGCACAACGTGAAGGCGGACACGTCCCCGTTTATGCCAAACACAGAATCATCATGATGGCTGACAGCGTCAACTTACGCGAAGGCGACGCGACCCACACTTACGTTTCATTCACTGCAGGCGAAAAACCAGAACAGTACATCGCGCACGTCTTTTCAGAAACAACGGATGAGCTGCCGTTATATGCCGCAACCCTTGAACTTCGTTTCGTCAAGGAAAGACTCATCCAGCGCGCATTACGCTAATTATTGACTCCATTTTCATAAACCTTTTAAAGCCCATAGAGGCAAAAAACACTATTACCGTACTATAGGGGGTACACACCATGGCTAATCGAGAAATTCAACCAATATTCATCATGCCCGAAGGCACACAACGAACAACCGGCAGAAACGCACAACGCAACAACATCATGGCAGCGAAACTCGTTGCTGAAACCGTTCGCACCACGCTTGGTCCAAAAGGAATGGACAAAATGATAGTCGGCGCAATGGGAGACATCACTATCACCAACGACGGCGTCTCAATCGCGAAAGAAATCACGCTGAAGGACAAG
>CAYXXT010000027.1:737-9681 GCA_964469145.1 uncultured Methanosarcinales archaeon
GTCAGGATTCTTGAAGAAATGCAAGTCGAACACCCTGCAGCAAAAATGATTGTTGAAATCGCCAAAACCCAAGAAGCAGAAGTTGGCGATGGAACAACCACTGCAGTCGTTATCGCAGGCGAATTACTCCGACGCGCAGAAGAATTACTTGACCGCAACGTACACCCAACTGTTATTGCAAAAGGATTCAGACTCGCTGAAGAAAAAGCACAAGAAGTCTTGAACCGCATTGCAGAAGACGTGAAACACGACGACATCAAAATGCTCCAGAAAATCGCTGAGACCGCATTGACTGGAAAGGGCGCGGAAATCGCAAAAGTACACTTGTCCGCCCTCGCAGTCACTGCAGTAAGGCGCGTCATGGAATTTGAAAACGGACACATCCACTTCGACCGCGACCACATCAAACTCGAAAAGAAAACAGGCGGCGCTGTCGAGCATACTGAATTAATTGAAGGAATAGTTCTCGAAAAAGAAGCAGTCCACCCTGCAATGCCAAAAATGCTCAAATCTCCGAAGATTGCTTTGCTTGATTGTGCAGTTGAAATTAAAGACACTGAAATCGACGCCAAAATCGAAATAACCGAGCCGTCACAAATGCAGGCGTTTTTGAACCAAGAAGAAACAATGCTTGTGAACATGGTTGACTTGATTGCGAAATCAGGCGCGAACGTCGTGTTTTGTCAAAAAGGCATTGATGACTTGGCGCAGCACTTTTTGGCCAAAAAGAATATTTATGCGGCAAGGCGCGTCAAGAAAAGCGACCTTGAATCACTTAGTCGGGCGACGGGCGCACGCGTTGTAACGTCACTTAAAGACTTGTCACCAAAAGACCTCGGCAACGCAGGCATGGTCGAAGAGAAAAAAATCGGCAATGAAGATATGACCTTTGTTACCGGTTGCAAGAATCCGAAAGCAGTCACGATTTTGGTACGCGGAGCAACCGAACACGTCGTAGATGAGGCTAAGAGAGCGCTTACTGACGCGATTGGCGACGTTGCAGCAGCAATCAAAGTCGGCAAAGTAGTAGCCGGCGCAGGCGCACCAGAAGTTGAAGTTGCAAAAGAGCTACGCAAATACGCCGAGAGTCTCGGTGGACGAGAACAACTCGCAGTCGCCGCATTCGCAGACGCGCTTGAAGTCATTCCACGAACTCTCGCAGAAAATGCAGGAATGGATCCGATAGATCTCTTAGTGGAGCTCAAAGTTGCTCATGATAAGAAACAAAAATGGGCAGGCATCGACGTGTTCAAAGGTAAAGTTGTCGATTCCTGGGCGGCAGGCGTCATTGAACCGCTCAAGATTAAAACGCAGGCACTTAGCTCAGCCTCTGAAGTTGCGCAGATGATTTTACGCATCGACGACGTCATTGCAGGCTCCAAATCAGGAGGCGCAATGCCACCAGGCGGAATGCCACCCGGAATGGGCGGCATGGGCGGCCACGGCATGGAAATGTGAAATGGACGAAAACATCGTCATGCATAACGTAACGCTCATGGTCTCGGACAAACCCGGACACATGCGCTCACTTGCCGATGAAAGCATGGGCGGAAACGCACAAAGACACGACGGACACCCCTGCCAAGCATTCAACTTCTTTTACGACATGCAAACAGGACGCATCTTTTATTTCGGCCTCCCCCAAGACGCACCTCAACGCATCCGCGAAGAGTACTCACTTGGACGCTTCCGCATGGTTGTTGCCGCGCGCGCATGGGTCAAAGAAAAAATCGTTGAAATAGACACCCCTCAAATCACACCATACGCCCGAGAAAATTTAGAAGAAAGCGTCAAACGATACAACGCCTCACGAGGGACGCCAAATGAAACCTGATTTCAACTTACACGAATATTTCCGCAACACACTCTTGATTGGTGTTTATGGCAGCGATTCGGACATTTGTCATACTCACGCACGAGAAGTTGCTTATGACGTTGGACGACTCCTTGCAGAACGCGGTGCAATTGTGGTTACGGGCGGTGGTCCTGGAGTTATGGAAGAGGCGTGTCGCGGCGCGGTTGATGCAGGCGGACTCACTATTGGCATCTCGCCAAACGGCAAATTCGAAGATTTGAACAAATACTGCACTTTACGAATACCAACCGGCATCGGCTTTGCTCGCTGCCAAGTCATCACGAATATGTGCCACGGAGCGATTCTCATTCACGGCGGAATTGGCACCCAAGCGGAAGCAGGAGCGATGTATTACTTACGACGACCCGTCGTTGCTATTAGGACGACCGGCGGAACTGCTCAAGCTTACGCAGGAAAAGTGCTTGATGACCGCAACCTCGAAGCGATTATGAGCGCAGATGATTCTCAGAGCGCGGTGCGAATGGTGCTTGAAGAAATAGAACGACGCAAGATAAAATAAAATGGGACTCGAAGACAAATTCTATCCACCGGAGGATTCTTACCTCACTAAGTTTGATAACGCGATGATACGCACGATGGGGCGCGTTGGAGAAGCGTACCAGCAAGTCACCGGACGTTCAGCAACAGAACTCCTGAAACCATTCTATATCATTGCTGCAGCAGGATGTGTCATTAGTGTACCTCCCTGCAACCCTGCAGCACTTCTCATGGGTGCACGCATATACGACGACTACGCAAAAAATCCCCCCGCACAATCCCCGCTCGAAGAAGAAATGCAATATGAAGCAGCAGGACAGCCGCGATATTTTGGTAAATTCCTCCGCGCATCAATGCTCTTTGTTTACGCCAGCGTCACCCTTGCAAAATACATCCGCGACCCCGCAGTATTAGAACAGCAAAATAGTCTCGATCGCGCGGCAGAAATAACCCTTCCCATATTTGCATATTCACTCCTGACGTTTGCTCTCACTGACTACCTCGCAAAATCAAACATTCCGACACCGCCAAAAGAATCACTCCCGCGAAAGATTCTGAATTCACTCCAATCACTTGTTTCTACTCCAACACCAGTAACGAACCAGTAGGAATCATTATAACTGGTTTCTCGCTTTCTTCGTTCATGCTCGAACGAATCATCGAAGGCGACCTCGTTCTTCGGCGGCCGACCAAACACGACGTTGACGCCATCACTTCTTACTGCAAAGACCGAGAACTCGCACGATGGATACCACTCATTCCTCATCCGTATGAACGCAGACACGCAGAGAAATTCGTCGCAGTCGCTCAAAAAGAATGGGAAGAGCGGACGTACACTTTTGTCATTCAGTTCAAAGACGAGCTCGTTGGGATGATTAGCCTTCGCTGCAAAGATGACACGAAAGCAGAACTCGGGTATTGGATGGGCAAAAAACACCGCGGAAAAGGAATTGTCACACGCGCTGCACGCTTAGTGATTGATTCAGGCTTCAAACGACTTGACCTCCACCGCATTTACGCACTCTTCTTAGATGGAAATTTGGGCAGCAAACGAGTCATGGAAAAACTCGGCATGAAACACGAAGGAACCGCCCGCGAACACGTGAAGCGATTCGGCAGGTACTATGATGAGAGCACATACGGAATACTCAGGAAAGAGTGGAAACGTTTATAAACATACTCCGACTCATATGTTCCAGACTAAAGGGTGATTATCATGCCAGAAGACGTTCCACCATCAGAAGAAGAATACGAACTTCTACCACACAAAGAAATAGAAGACCTCAAAAACGAACTTTCTAAATTGAAAGATTTTGAGATTGCGCCTTCAAAGAAAATGCATGTCTCTCTTCTCGAATTGAACAACAAACTCGACAAGTTATTGACTATTTTTGACGATGCAGCACACGAAATGCGCGTCGAAGAAGGCGGACTCTCATTTGCTGAAAAGATGAGACCTCTTCTTGAAAAGATGAATAAGATTCTTGAACAGAACAGCGAGATTGCATCAGGCATTATTGCACTTGCCGACATGGTGAAGGATACACGTTCGCCGCAACCTATGATGCACGAAGAGCCGGAAATGCCCGAACCGGCAATGGCAATGCCATCAATGCCCCCGAACCTGTCGCAATTCCAACAACGCGCACCACCCCCACAAGGAGCGATGCCCATGCCTCCACGCAACGTTGCCGCGCCAATTAACCCACCACTTCCCCCACTGCCGCGCAAAAGAACGTTTGGGATTTGACATCTGACGAATCGCATGAACTATAATCATGATGCGATTCGCCAGCTCTCAGGTTTGAGGTTTCGTATCACTATGAAGACAGCAATCACTATGACTGAGGTTCAAACCTGAGATGAGAAGCAACCGCATTTTCGATGCAGGCAACGACCGCACCATCGACCGCGTTAAATCAGGACTCTTTTTGTACTATCTTGCACGCGCACACCAACGACTTGGCAGCCGCGAATTGCGACACCGCAAAACCGAGATGGCAGTCAAACAATTGGGTAAGTTAAATACGCCTACTTTGCGCAAACATGTTGATGCCCTTCGCGGACACCTCGACGAAGCACTCGTTCGCGAAAAACACATTCAAGACCACCAGAAGTCTGAAGAGAACGTGCACCACACGTTAAAACACAAAGTCACCCAGCTTGAAAGCCAACTCGGACGATACTTGGATACACAGGAAACGCGTAAAAAACGCATTGAACAACTCGAAAAAAAAATACAGCAACGCTTTCAAACCAAAAAAGAAACCATCGCACACTTGCGTTCAGACATACAACGCATGACTAAACTGTATCATACACTCAAAAAAGATAAGAAACATTCCTCAGAAGACTTGCTCCGCGTTGCCCGCAAGATACAGCAATTACAGGATAGAGTCCGATTGCTTGTTTGAATTTTCTTCTTACTTATGCGCGAACCAAAACGTCAATTTATCCTTCTCTTTTTTGTCGAGCCTGCAGAAACCGAAACGCTCGAACTGCACCATCGTGCCTTCCTTGAGCTCTAAAAGGGCGGGTTCGCCAATACCTACCTTTAGTTTCTTGTCCGGCATCAAGACTTCGACCTTTGGCAGTTTCGCATCAGCAGGAAGCCAATGCATCGTGCCCTCGCCCTTATGCTTGAACGTATCATAATCAGTACTGTTGAAGACCCCACCGCTCCCTTCTCTTATAAAGTTGAGACAGTCCATTAAACGATACATCTTCTTTGCATGACTCTTCGCCCAGTCATCTTTTGGCACGAAAAAGTCCTGATTACTTGAGAAAGAACGCTGACCTCTCTTGTCATCAGCAGGGTGAAGACGAATTTGGACTTCTTGTTTCGGAGCATCCTTGATCGTAATTTTTTGCGGGTCATCAACAAAGAAGTAACGGTTTGCAATTGGGTCAATAATGTCGCGATTGTGCGCTTCAAGACTCTTGAAAAAGTCATCCGCAGGGACTGTTTTATCATTAAGACCAATACCCATATCCATTGCGAAACGATGGAACGCGCCCGGCTGGAAACCACGCCTCTTCATTGCTGCAAGGAAAGGAAGACGAATGTCATCCCAGTCGTCAAATTCTCCCCGCTCAATCGCTGCCTTGATTTTACGTTTACTCACTTCAATTCCTTCAAAATTGATTTTTCCAATGTACGCGTGTGATGGGCCTTTCCAACCAAACGCTTGGTAAATATGCTCCTGACGCTTCGCATTATCAACGTGGTCCTTACCTCTCACCGTATGCGTGACACCCATCTCGTGGTCGTCAATTGCAACAGCAAAGTTCATCAAAGGCCAAACCTTGTACTTGTCCTTTGTTTTCGGATGAATCGCATGATTGATTCTAAACGCAGGCCAGTCCCGCATTGCAGGATTTGGGTCTAAAAGGTTGGTCTTGATTCTAAGTACTGCCTGACCTGGTTCAAACTCGACAAACATCCTATCCCAACGACCATGCTGTTCTTGCGTTTTGAGTTCTCGACACGGGCACGCCTTCTGCTTCATTGAGAGGTCTCTGAAGACGTCTTGGCTGCATGTGCAGACGTACGCTTTTCCTTTCGCGATTAATTTTTCGGCATAATCGTAATAGATGTCGAGACGCGCTGACTGGAGTTCGACAGCATGAATGTGATTCTCACACAACCAGTTGAGGTCTCTTGGCGTTGCTTCATACGCAGGCTCATAAATCTCTTCGGGATTCGTGTCTTCCAGCCTCAAGATAAGCTTCCCCTGATATTCTTGCGTGTACAAATGACTCAGGCTGAAAACCACGCCGTGACCAATGTGCTGCATTCCGCTTGGACTCGGAGCAAGACGCATGACCACTTTACCTTGAATGACATCTGCTAATGGCTTAAGCTTTTTTTCTTCAACAATCTTCTTTTCGATTAATAGTTCAGGAGCTATTTTTTGAAGTTCGGCAATTTGTTGTTCTAACGGGAGCACTTTCACTTCATTACAGATTTTAGTAATATCTGCCATCAACTCTTTGAGCTTTGCTTTCACTTCCGGATGCTCGCTCATGAGCTTGCCGACTACCGCACCTTGATTTGGAACACCATTGTACTTCCTTGCGTTGTCTAAGGCGTACTTGCGAATTGATCGTTTAATCTCGTCTGACATGAGCGTTTACGGTCGAGAAGCAGTATATAAAAGTGACGTACTAGCGACTGCGCTTGGGTTCTTTTCTTCGGTGCGCCCAACCAATACCGTAAATCGCGATTAAGACCCACACTGCATTCAGCGCGAATGAGGCGTACGATTCGTGCAAATAGGTTTCAAATGCGAGAAGAAAACCGCCGACTAAGTTAAGACCAAGATAAGTGTACGAGTGAGAGTGAGTTGCTTTGTGCGTGAGAAGCCAGAATGCGAGCAAGATACAACTCGCGCCAACCCAGCCTGCGAAGTTGAAAATCGTAAAATTGTCAATCATACACTACACACAGGCACTTTGTCCTTAAGAAAGTTTGGTACGAGCCTGCTTTACAAAGCGCGTAGTTTTTTGCGTTTTGACTGCAAAAGCGTCTGCTTCCTGCTCTTCCTTATCAACTGACGATGCGCTAAACCAAGCAACCGGAGAGAACGTCCTTGCGATGAACAAACTCCACTTCTTGTTTGACGCGCCAGACTTCACATGATAAAGTTCGTGCAGTAAGACTGCCTCGAGTTCTTTTTTGGAGAGAATGTCAAAAAGACCGACGGTGACAAAAACGTCTTTTCCAATCGTGTACGCTTCCGGAATTCCTGACTTTTTAATAAAGAGACGCGCGTGAATTCCCGTTGACTTGCATAGACTCAAAAATTCCTGAAACTTAAACTGCCTTGCGCCAACACGGTAGAGACGCGGCAAGATAAGATAACCGCTGATAATTGAGAGCGCGAGAAGCGGCGGGACGCCGAATAAAACAAATTTCGCGAATAACGCAGTACACCATGAGAGGAATCCTTTAAGGACGCCCAAATTGCAATTAATTGATAATGCTAAGTAGAAAAGCGGAGAGAGAACCAAAAAGACGTGGGCGTACAAGAGCGCGGGCTTTTCATACTTGCGATACGCGAGCAGCAAGAGAATCGCACCTACAAGAGAACTCGTCACTGCCAACATCTTCTCAGGGCTCGCAACAAACGCAAGCACATGCTCAACTGCGATTGTCTCACCTCTTGAAACGTTCGTTAAAGTATGATACTGCTGAGTGGCCGAATGCGTCTATAAGTTTGTTTACCGTTTGCTCGACCACTGACTTTTCAAATGACTGCTTATCTCGGACGGGGAAATAAATGTATCTCACACCGCCCCTTGCTGTTTCTTCCTTTCGCGCAACAATCCCTTTATCGTGCAAACGGTCGAGAATAACCGCCACGCTGCTAATTGCCACTTTGCGCTTCAGCTTTGAATGAATTTCACGCACTCTTAGCTTCTTATCCGGCCAAAGAACCGATAATACATCTCCTTCTAACGGACTTAGCAGCGAGTCAAAGTCTGATACTGTTTCTTTCATAGTTCACCTTAAACACCTTTGCTATAAATAGTTTACGGACGTTGTAACAGTAACTACTTTCTTCTTGATTTCCAAGGAAGATGGGGAATCAGAGGAGTTAATGTTGAAACCAGTGTTCCGATGATTGCTGCAAAATACCACCCAAAACCAATTGCCATGCCAATCGCTGCTGCAAACCAAACACTTGCAGCGGTTGTAAGCCCGCCCACATTTCCTTTGTCCGTCTTAATAATCAAACCCGCACCAAGAAAACCAATTCCGGTCAAAATGTTTGCCGCAATGCGCCCTGGATTCTCAGGCTCCATCGCAATTGACATCATCGTGAAAAACATTGCGCCAAAAACAATCAGAATATGCGTGCTTACTCCTGCTGATTTATTTCGCGACTCCCGCTCTGCACCAATAACAAAACCACACGCAACTGCAAGAGCGCCTCCTCTAAGAAAAACAAGATTTTCCGCGCGCAACAAAGACTCGATCATGAATTTCTTATTGCCGTGCTCCTTTATTATTTTTGTGTTGCACAACATTTAAATAAGAGTTACAACTGCTGTAACGTTGGAGGGAATCAAATGAAAAAACAATTCATCATCACACTCGCTCTTTTGCTTGCACTCACTGCGTGCAGCAGTAAATACAACGAATTCGCACAATGCATCACTGACAACGGCGCAGTCTTTTACGGCGCTTTCTGGTGTCCGCACTGCGCAAACCAAAAACAAGACTTTGGCTCCGCATTCAAGAACGTCAATTACGTCGAATGCTCACTCCCTGACCGCTCAGGACAAACACAAGTCTGTAAAGACGCAAACATCACCGGCTACCCGACTTGGGAATTCGCTGACGGCTCACGACTCTCCGGCGAACAAAGCCTTGCAACGCTTGCACAAAAAACAGGCTGCACGCTTCCGCAATGAGCGTTGCAGACGTTGGCGTTTTAGTGCTTAGTTCGCTTACGCTTGTCGGCATTGCCTGCCTGATTTTTGGTATTTTTTCCTTTTTGTTTAAACGCGAAAAAATACTTCGCGCCTTTTCTTCACGCGCAGGATGGCTTGCTTTTATCGTTGCAGCAACCGCAACAACAGGCT
>CAYXXT010000027.1:9691-13765 GCA_964469145.1 uncultured Methanosarcinales archaeon
AGGCTCGCTCTTTTTGTTCGAGTACAGTGGCTTTTTTCCCTGCCAACTCTGCTGGTATCAACGCATCTTCATGTACCCGCAAGCACTCATCTTAGGCATCGCTTCCTGGCGCAAGATGAAAGACGCGACACTCTTTACGATTCCTCTATCGGTTGTCGGATTTTGCATTTCTGTCTACCATTATACATTACATGTGCTGAATATGGCTCAAGTGAATATCTCGGACTCGTGCGCGGCAAACGGCGTCTCCTGCATGAGCACTGAATTCGTCCGCTTCGGGTTTGTCACGATACCGCTTATGGCCGGAGTCGCGTTCGCGCTCATTTTGGTATTGTCGATTCTTTGGAGACGAAAAGCATAGGGTGCGGACGTTTTATTTTTTTACTTGTTCCAATTAAAAGAACATTAATGCGCGTGCATCATTGAACTGCCCAGCCAAAAGAGCAGGGCAAACCACATCACCAGTCCTGTGAGAATAACTGTTCCTGCCGCAAATTTTTGTTTCTTTAAATGCCCAGCCGCCGCACCTGTTAACACTCCAATTCCGAGGGTTATTATTATGACAACGAGCTGCGCTGCAAGAATCGGAGGTATGATTGCGTATGTCATCCACCAGATGAAACTTCCGATGGTGAACAATCGCGGCACAGGGTTTCTGTAGACAAAATTGTGCAGTTCAGGGACGACTAATATCACAATAAGAACAACACCTGTGATTAATGCCCCAATTATCGCCCCTTTTTTCACCGGTTTCATTTTTTTCTTGTGTAATCCACAACCTTTAAAAACTTTGTTACAATTTTTGTAACACATGAGGTTTTTTCCACTCTTTTTCATTCTTATGCTCGCGTGTACCGCAGAAACGCTCACGTCCGAGCAACAAGAATACAAAAACGCCTGTTTGACAAACAACCACCCCTTCATGCTCATGAGCGAAATGAAAGACGGACAAGTTGTCGGGCCATCATGCCATGGCTGCATGCCCGATGAACGCAACCACATTTGCAGTCATGACGAGTATCAGAGGTTCTCATGAAACGCGTTATTGGTCTTTGGTTTTTGGTTTTTGGTTTACTCATGACAACCGCTTTTGCCCAAGAACTCAACTTCCCCCCGGGCATCATCAAACTTCAAGAATACCAAAACGAACTCGCCCAAAGCATCACTTTACTTTTGGCATTTATCGGCGGGCTTCTTACGTTCACTTCACCCTGCGGATTTGTCGTCTTGCCCACCTTTTTTAGCTACCTGTTCAAAGAAAGAAAGCGCGCAATGTTCATGACGTCGCTCTTTAGCTTAGGAATGATACTCGCATTCATCCTTTTTGGCGTGATTGCAGGACTCGTCGGCGACTTCTTTAACATTTACAAAGAATTCTTCGGCACCCTCTCAGGACTCGTCTTGATATTATTCGGAGTCATGCTTATCTTCAACCTCGGCTTTTCCGTTTTCGACTTCAAAATCAAGCACGCGCCACGCGATGGAATCGGCAGCTTCTTCCTCGGATTCTTCTTCGCAATCGGATGGAGCCCATGCGTTGGACCGATTTTAGGCGGTGTACTTCTCCTTGCTGCAAACACGGCAAGCATCCCAAAAGCAGTCTTATTATTCCTCTCTTACGCGCTTGGAGTAACGCTCCCCTTGCTGCTCGTGTCTTACTTCTCAGACAAATACGACTTGAGCAAGTACTTCACCTCGCGACACATCGCATTCACCGCTTTTGGCAAAAAAATCAACACACACCTGTACGGAATCATCGGCGGACTTCTTTTAGTCGCAATCGGCATCATCATGACTGCATTCAAAGGAACCCGCATATTCATGGTCGAAATTCCAAAATATGTGCCGTGGAGCATGAGCTTTTTCACGATGGTCAATGAACGGCTCGTTGAATACCCCTTTTTTACCAGTATTTTCGGCAACATCCTTGGTGCGCTCATCGGACTTGTTATTTTTGCAGTCATCGTGAGCGTTATTCGCAAAACATATAAATCAGGAATTACGGACAAAAACAAATGAGTGAAACTTCGCACGACAAACGAGAACAAGCACGCTTAGAACGTGAACATGCACAACTCACACGTGAAAGCGAACAAAGCGTACGCGAAGCCCGAAAAAGCATGATTACTCTCGTCCTCGTTTTAGCACTCTTTGTTGCCGTTGCCGCAGGCATTATTTACGCACTCCAAAACAAACCAACCATGTACGTTGACCGCGAAGTCCACTGGCACGCAAACATCGACATGCGCATCTGCGGAGTACCGCAAGAACTTCCCTGTGACGCAAAAGGAAGCGGAGTCGTCCACGGAAAAGAATTCTGCGGAGAAACACTCATGCACCACCACTTTGACGGCACACTCCACATCGAAGGAGTCATCCCGCAAAAAGAAGACATTGCACTTGGCAGGTTCTTCGACAAAATCGGTGTGTCCTTTGACAAAGACAAACTGTTGAATATGACAAATGGCGACTTGTGCAACGGCGCGCCCGGCGTTGTCAAAATGTATGTGAACGACATCGAAAGCACTACATTTCGCGACTACATCCCTGCTGCAACAACTGATGGGCGCAACCAACGCATTCGACTGGTATTTGAACCCACAGAAGGCATGACTGCAAGC
Organism: uncultured Methanosarcinales archaeon; assembly: GCA_964469145.1. Lineage (GTDB taxonomy): Archaea > Nanobdellota > Nanobdellia > Woesearchaeales > ARS49 > SURF-65. The sequence continues at coordinate 12,313 of CAYXXT010000027.1, forward strand.
AATAGCACCAATCCATAACACTTAAATAGGGGAAGCATAACATTAGTTGTAACAGTTCGGAGGAACACCATGGCAAAAATCGCAAAAGAATCAAACGACGACATCTTCGGCGGATCAACCACTTGGATTATTGCCCTTGCAGCCCTCCTCATCCTCTTCAACCAAATACAACTCTTCCAACTCAGTTCAATGCTTGGCGCCCCCGTCTCACTTGGCGGAACAAGCACCAACGTTGTTTTACTCTCAAACCCAGACCTTGACGGCGTTGACGTTTCAACCATTAAAAGCTCAGCACAAGGCGTGGCTGCAGTGATAGATTTATCCGAAGCAAAAGACGCACAAGGAGTCATCGACGCAATGGTCCCCCGCGGAACACCAGAGTACGGCAAAGAATTAGGCATCTCATACGATGACCCGGTAACCGCACTCCAGTTCTTGGCTTACAAGTTGTATCCTGCAATCAAACAAGACGTCCAAACAAACGACCCCGAAACATGGAACCGCTACATCGCACTCGCAACCAAACCAGTTGGAATTAGCTGCGAATACTGCTGCGGTGTTGGACCAATAACAATCACCGAACAAGGCCAGCTCACTTGCGGCTGCTCACACGCACCGGCAATCCACGCAATCACGCTCTATCTGATGAAAAACACAGACATGAACGACGCAGAAGTCCTACGCGAAGCACTGCGATGGAAAACACTCTGGTTCCCAAAAAACATGGTCGAAATCGGAGTCAAACTCGTTGGAGGCGACGCCTCTGTACTTGCTGACGCGCCATCAATGGTCGGCGGCTGTTAACTATAAGGAGGAAACAAACATGAACAAAAACGTTGTCATCGCAATCGTGCTTGGCGCACTCGTCTTAATCGCAGGAGTCCAAGCATTCCAGCTCTTCACCCTGAAGAACACGCTGGCACAAGGAAGTTACAGCACCACTGCAACACCCGCAGCAGGCGGAACCGCAGGCTCGCCGCAACTCCCAAGCAACCTCCAAAACTTACCATCAATGGTCGGCGGTTGTTGACTTTTTTTCGTTTTTTGTTATTTGTTATCGGTTCGTTATTTGTCAGAAGCTAAAAGCATAAATACCCCTATTTGGAGCGTGGCACCATGGTAAAAAACAAGAACAAAACACTCCTCGACATCAACACCGTCCTCATCGCACTCCTCGTCATCGTCATGGCCGCAGGACTCTATTTCACACTCTCCGTCCCAACACCTCAAGCACCAGAACCAGCACCCGCTCCACTATCAATTGCAGTTACCGTCTTAGGCACCGAATGCACCGATTGCTGGGACGTAAATGTCGCACTCGGATTCCTCGCACAACAACAAAACATCAACATTACATCCATCACTAACATTTCACTCAAAGACACTGCCGAAGTCGCAGGAAAGTACAATATCACACGATTACCTGCCCTCATTGTAACCGGAGAAGTCTCAA
>CAYXXT010000027.1:13780-14602 GCA_964469145.1 uncultured Methanosarcinales archaeon
TCGGAAACCTAACCATCCAAAATTTTGAGATGAACGGCGATGCGCTCGTATTCTCCTCTGCCCCGCCCCCATACTACTCGCTTGCTGAGAAAAGATATGTCGGTAAAGTCTCGCTCACCGTGCTTGACGAACAAACCTGCGCGATTTGCTTCAACATGACTGCACTCGTCGAACAACTCGAACAAAGCGGCATCAAAATCACGCGCAAATCACTCGTGAAACCATCATCAACTGAAGGCAAAGCACTCATTGATAAGTACGCGATTTTGAAATTGCCGAGCATCATCCTCAGCAAAGACGCACTCCAATACGACTTCATCGCACAAGTCTGGCCAACCGTTGGTTCTGAAGAGCCAGATGGAAACTTAGTGCTGCGCATGGTCTACCCGCCGTTTGTCAACGTAAGCAACAATAATGTTGAAGGACAAGTTGAGTTGACCGTTATCGAAGATGCAACTTGTGCAGAATGTTACAACACCAGCATCCTCACCGAACTCTTCAAAAACGGACTCAACATGAACATCAAAGACACAAAACGTGTTGATATCACAAGCACACGCGGAAAATTGCTTTTGAAAAAGTACAATATTACTGCAGTGCCAACCGTTGTTGCAAGCAAAGACACCCAACACTACACCATCATCTACGACGTCTGGAACCAACTCGGAACAATCGAGAAGGATGGAACGCTCGTGCTACGACAAATATCAATACTTGAGAAAGCACTCGGAACACCTGTATCGTACCGCAATTTGACTTCAGGAGATGTTGAGATGAGTTCAACCCCTGCTGCGACCGATGCCGAAATCAGCATGCCGACGG
>CAYXXT010000028.1:0-14562 GCA_964469145.1 uncultured Methanosarcinales archaeon
TTGAGCGTGTTGAGGAGAAGACGAAGTTCTTTCAAGTGGGTGAGCGGCCAAGGGCGCTTCGTCACGGGACAGATATGCATAAGCGGATGGAGGAAGCTGAGCGCGCGGTTGCCGAGTGGTATGTGCAGCAGGGGTGTTCAGTGTCCTACGATAAAGAGGCGCTCATCAATTATTCGGGTCTTGCGTTTGTGCAGGAGGCCGCGTTTGATTCAGCGTTTAGCGTTCGCGGTCACAGTGTGACGTTAAGCGGTCATCCTGATAGGGTTTTATCGGCGGGAAATATGGCATTCGTGCTTGAAGCAAAAACGAATTTGATGAAGTTTAGTCCAAACATGATTGCGGGTGCAGTGATTCAGGACCTTTTTTACGGCCTTCTTGTTTCGCAGTTTACAAGCCGTCAAGTCGTGCTTGGCCTCACCGAAAGCGCAAAGCCGCTTGAGCGGCGTGAGCTTGACTATTTGGCGGGAGGGAACGAGGGTGGTTTCGTAAACGCGCTCATGCAGTCGGGTAAAGTGGGCATGTTGGTTCCGTTTACAAAAGAGCATCAAAATCTCGCGTTGTATTTCTTGGAGCAGATGGTTTCTGTGTTATACAATCCTGCATCGGCAAGTGGTGCGGAAAAGTCGGTGTGTGACTGTTATGAGTGCCCGTTTAGGTCAAGAGGGTGTGAGTTTTACGCGCGTGAGTGAATCCGATACTTTTTTAAGAGGGCGTGTGGGCGTTTGTTTTATGAAGTCGCTTGGTGAGTATATTCGTGAGACAAATCTTGCAGGGGTGTCGCAATCCGAGTTTGTCGCAAAATATCAGGGGTGTTCTCCGCTTTTAGTGAGCCTTCGTGGTTCTGCAAGTAATGATACGGGTCCTATTCGGACGATGGTGTTGAGTCCGAAGCCAAAAAGGCAGGAGAACCCGCTTGAACGTATGGTGTATTCTGTTGAGAAGCGTTTGGCGAGTAATTCGTTTGCAATGTGGGTGACGCTTGGCCGCGCGCTCAATAATGATGTGGTGGTTACGAATAGTGCGGTTTCTAAGTTTCACGCGACAATTGAGCGATTAGGTGGGAAGTATGTGTTTCGTGATAGGGGTTCGATGAATGGGTCTGCGTTTTTGAAAGATTCAGGCCGCGTGTCGTTGGTTGCGCAGACTCCGGTTGCGCTTGAGGATAAGTGTCAAATTGAGCTTGGCGGGTCTGATGGGGAATTGTTGCTTTATCTTGCAGACGCGGGCAGCGTGTATGATTCGCTTTCGATTATGATTCGGGATTAGGCGGTTGTAATCGTTCGGCGAGTGTTTCTGCGAGTTCTTGCGTTTTTTGGTAGTGTCTTTTGATGTCGTTTTGGATGTCTTGTGCCGCGGCGAGTTCTTTTTTGGTTCTCGTTCGGATGGGGGAGAGGCTGTCTGCTTTCCAGTTTGCGAGGTAGTCTGCGCGGAGTGTTTTTTGTGTTTCGGTGAGTGTTCTCGCGCCGAGTTCGTCAAGGGTGTCGGCGTGGTTTTGCCAGATGTGGGTGTGGTGGCATGCGAGTGTGTATATGTTGGTTTCTTGGCTTGCGGGGCCGTAGGTGTTTGTGTGCCAGTTTTTTGCAGCGTCGGGGATTGCTTCGTGCGCGGTTTCAATGCGGGGGAGGAGTTTTGCGGCTTCTTCAATTCTCGCGACGAGGCCTGTTTTGGCGCGGGTGATGAGTATGTCTTGGTTGCTGTCGCGATACGCGCGTATTGCGCTTAGGAGGTCGAGGTCTTCGAGTTTGATGTTTCTTGCGTCGAGGTCGAGTTTAAGGAGCCTCATTGCTTCTTGGTGGGTGTATCGTACGGTTGCGGTTCCTTTTATTTGGGCTTCGAGTTCTATGATGAGTCCTTTGACGATGTCGCGTTGTTCGTCTTGTGCGCGGGTGTATTTTTGGAGGAGGTCGTTGTTTTTTGCCGCGTCAAGTCGTGTGCCGTGGCGTGCTTTTGTCATGAGTTCGCGGGCTTCTGCTTCTTCGTTTGGTGTTATTTTGTGCGCGTCGTGGAGTTGGCCCAAGTAGTCTGCGCAGATTTTTGATTGGGCTTCGAGGATTGCGTGCGTGACTTTTTCAGGGTTGACTGGTTGGAGTGCGTAGAGTTCGTGGTCTTCGAGGGTGTGGATGGTTCCGTTTCCGTTGTGCCAAGCTCCGGTTGGGTGTCTTGAGGTGATGAGCATGTTGAGCATTTGGAGTTTTGCCGTTCGTTCCATTTGGCGGAATTCAGTGGGGACGGTTTCGAAGATGGAGAGGAACGCTTTCATTGCTTGCGTGTATAATTCGGTCATGTTTTTCTTGCGTTTTTTGGGGTTATTTAAGGATTTCGCGTATGGAATGTTTACGGCTTTTTAGAGGGAAATTGTGTAAATTGTTTCAATTTCTGGCGGTGTGCGCTGAAGCAGGCGCTTGAAGATTTTAAACTCGGGCGTGTGAGGAGGTTTTTCGTGCGCTTGTGATAATGCTTACAATATCTCGCGTTCTCAACGTTTTGATGACTGTTTGTTTTTGGAAATGTTCGTCATCGCTCCATATGTCGCAATTCAAGGCAAGAGCTGCTGCGATGAAGGGTGTGTCGTTGGGGTCGATGTGGTCCATGATTGTTCGTGCGTTGGGAAAGAACATGATGGCGTGTCGATCATCGAGGATGGAGATGTTGCTCAATAAGCGGTCGAGGAGGATATCAAATGTGTGAGCGTCACGGCCTGTTTTATTGAGGAGCGCATCCTTGTGGTTTCTGACTTCGTTTTTAGCATGCGTGATTGTATGGAGCGTGAATTTTTGGGACAAGATAATGGCGCGGGCGGTGGAGTCTTTGATGAGTGCCGCGATAATGCAGTTCGTGTCTACGAGGAGAGCCGGTCGAATCGTTTCCGTATTTCTGCTTTGATTTCGTGCCCGATTCGTTGCGCGTCCGCTTCGGTGAGCGTGCTGTTCTTGAGCATTTTGTCGAAGAATTCTATCTCGGTGAGTTTTTGCTCGAATGCTTGTCTCGCTACGTCGCTCCACTTGAGTTCGGTGTGGTGTTTCATTCGTTTGTGGAGTTGTTCCGGTATTGCTAAAGTCATGTTTGTCATTATGTGTGATATGTGGTTGCACATATTTAATCTTTTCTCTTTCACACCGCATTGTTAAAATCGCTTTTCTTAGATTTAAGTGTGTTTAGCCTGAATTCTTGGAAACTTTCCTCTCTTTTTTTGGGTGGTGATGAAAGATTAAATGCGTGGGAATGGTTACGGGTGTATGAAGAAGAAACTGACGAAGGCTGAACGTGATGAGTTTGCGGCGGCAATCGAGAAGTCGATAAAGGAAGTTGAAACAAAAAGACCATTGAGAAAAAGCAGGCGGCTCTACTTTCCAAGGAACGATGAGGAGTTATTGCGCATACTTAAACAAGCAGCTGCAGACGTTCGTGCGGGTCGTATTGATGAAGTTTAGAGCTCTTAATCACTCGTAAACTCTTTTACGGTCGTCAATGGATGCAATGTGGATTCTGTCTGAACCTACTTCGTAAATAACGCGATAGTCTCCGATGCGAATACGGTGGAATTCTTTGAGCTTGCCGTGGAGTCGTATGCTTCCAAAGGGAAACGGGTCAATCCGTAACGCTTCTATTTTTTGCAGAATTCTTTCGGTAATGTTTGCGTGGGATGTTTTGAGGAATTTGTGGGCCTGTGGAGAATACTCCACTAGGTACATTTCGCTCCCAACTCTTTTAAGAGCTGTTCGTGCGGGATGAGTTTTCCATTCTTCTTGGCTTCTTTGTACTCTGCGATCGCTTTGAGTTCGTTTTCGCTAAGATCGTTAGAATCAACTTTTCTTGCCTTTTTGAGCATGACTTCTTGCATAGGTTTGTTCAAGTTTCTTTTCTTAATAAATGTTACTCGAGAATTCTTGGAAACTTTACAACTTTTTTATTTCGTCTAACACTTCTTTCGCATGATCCTTGACTTTTACTTTTCTGTATTCTTTGACTATTTTTCCTTGTTTTATGATAAAAGTTGACCGTTCTGTTCCCATGTATTTTCTTCCCATGAACTGCAGTTCTTTCCAAACGTTGTAGTCGTCCATTGTTTTGTGTTCCGGGTCTGACAAGAGTAAGATGGTTAACGATTCTTTATCGATGAATTTCTGGTGAGATTTGCACGAGTCTTTACTGACTCCGATGACGATTGCGTTCGCTTTTGCAAAGTCTTCTTTTAATTTAGAGAAGTCTATTGCTTCTATTGTGCAGCCGGGAGTAGAGTCTTTTGGGTAGAAGTAGAGGACGATGGTTTTGTCGCTGTAATCGGAGAGTTTGTGTTCTTTTTCAGATGCATCATGTAAGGTGAAGGAAGGGGCTTTCATACAGAACTGGTTGAGGAAGAGGTTTTTAAGGGTTGTGGGTGAGTCTTAGCAGGAGACCGAAAAGCTGGAAACTTACTGGAAACGGTCAGATTTAAAAAGGAAGAAATACAATTATGTCGTATGCCAAATAAATATGTTGACTTTGTTCCTGATGAAGTGTTTCTGGAATGCGTTGCATGGGTTTGCGGCGGGTATCCTGCAAATCCTGAAAAGATAGATGTGGATGAATTTCATAAAAATACAATAGATCCATTTAAGTTAGTGTTTGATTTAGTTAGTATGAACACTTCAGTAGAGGAATGGATAAAGACAGAAAACGTCAGGCAACATGATAAAACAATAAACAACAAAGTAGGTGAATTCCACCAAAAACTATTGGGGAGTGTTGCAGGGTGGGAAGATTTGAAAGTTGGAGATGAAACGGGTGTTGATATTCGGAAGAGCGACAATAGTATTTTTATCGAACTGAAGAATAAGTACAATACTATGAACGATGGGGCTACGGAGAACTGTTTCAGAAGGTTAAATGCTGCTGTTAAAATGTATCCGAAAGCCAAGGCGTACTGGGCATATATCATAAGTGTGAATGGGAAGTCAGGGGAAGAAGTATGGGTGCGCGGTGGACGCTCAAACCCACAGGTTCGGAAAGTTTGGGGTTCAAAAGTCTACGAGTTAGTTACGGGAGACAAAAACGCATTGGAGAACGTCTGGAAGGCACTTCCAAAAGCAATTAATGATTTGAGGCGCAGTAAAGTTAAGGTTGACGAGCAGAAAGTGAAATTTTTCTTTGATGCTGCTTTTCGGGGATAGTTTCCTCTAATGCTCGGATGATTTGTTTTCCTATTTTTTCGGCAAGAAGAACGGGTACAGCATTGCCAATCTGTTTGTATCGTGAACTCAGGCTGCCTTTAAATGTCCACGTATCGGGAAATGTCTGGATTCTTGCATATTCTCGTACTGTAAATGGTCTTGTTTCATCAGGGTGGATACGGTCTGTTTGTTTTTGAGATGGTGAACAGGTAAGGGTGAGGCAGGGTTCTTCCCAAGAAATACGTCTTGCCATGCCTCTCTTACCGCCTCCACTGTTGATGCTCTTGCCCATATACTCCTTTTTCAAAGGTTCTGGCAAATTGACCCAGCAACCGCCTGGAGGGACATGTGATAAAATTTTCTTTCGTCGTTCGGAGAATGATTGACCATCTGATTTTGGAACATTTTTGAGAGCATCTCTGAGAACCGCTTTTTTTGTTTCAGGAGTGGGATAAGTGAATTTGATGCCTTTCTTAGTTCCAACGATCAATATTCTTTTTCTTTTCTGCGGTACGCCATGTTCAACTGCATTTACTACTTTGTGTTGTACTTCGTAGCCTAAATCTTTTAAAACTTCAAGCATTGTTTTGAGGGTTCTTCCTTCATCATGGCTTACTAATCCTGCTACGTTCTCGCCAATGAAAATGGAAGGTTTCACTTCTTTAATGCATCTGGCAAACTCAAAGAATAAAGTGCCGCGTATATCTTCAAATCCAAGTCTCTTGCCTGCGTAACTGAATGATTGGCAAGGAAAGCCGCCTGTTACAACATCTGCCTGCATTCCTTTGAAATTAACATCGCTAACGTTTTCTAATCGAACATTCCAATGCGGCCGGTTTTCTTTCAAGGTGTCAACACAGTCTTTATCGAACTCAACGAGTAATTCATTCTTTAAGCCTGCTCTTTCCAATCCGAGTGCAAGGCCTCCTGCGCCTGCAAATAGTTCAATCACCGAGTACTTTTTTTTCATTCCAGCTCAAAATCTACCTGAACTAGAATCCTTTATTAAGATTGTGTGCTTGGATTTGTCCAGTGGATGTCGTTTCAGATCAATCTACTTTCTTTTCTTCAGCTACTGTCTTCTCCTTCGCCTTCTCTTCTTTCTCATGTTGCTTCACTGCTTTCTTCGCATGCGTGCACCACTTACAATCGTCGTTTAGTGGCGGTGGCGTCTTCATCTTCGCTATCTCAAGTCCGCGTCGCAGCAGCGTCGTCGTATACTTAACATCCGTCTCAATCGTCACCACCATTGTATCATAGGAAAAACGAGTATCATCAGCGCCTGTCAACCAAGCAACCAACAAATGCGCATTAGGTCCCACTTTCTCCCCGGCTTTTCCCAAGAGATAATTGTAAACATTAAGCTGCGGCCTATACAATCGAACCATGTCTTCAATTTGCGACTCGTCAGGCTGTCTTTTCTTGCCTTTAATATCAAGCGCTTCAACAAGTCCGTCGCGTACAACCATTTCATCAAGTCGTCCATAAAGTCTATTCCCCTGTTTTCCTCTCCAGGTGTAGCCTTTTCGGTATTTGCGGTACTGCGCACTTTCCGGGTAGAGTTCGGCATTAATTGGCGCGAGGTGTGGCGGAGTAGCACCATTAGCGCGGTACTCGTCAAATAGTGCTTGAAGCAAGTCGTGGAGTTGATAGGAGAGTCCTGCCTGCGGTATGGATGGCCGTTCTCGTTCTAAGACTATCTTATCATAAGCGCATCGTTCGCATTCTTCAATTAACTTGAGCGATTGTGTGCTGTAAAAGTTGCCCATGTGTTGAGTCGTCGAGGTGTCGTTTATAAGGTTTTGCCGTTAACTGTTTATGAGCGTGCTATCCTGTGGGGTTTCTTCGGGTGCCGTATCTTGCAGGGGGTTTTCAGTTGTTGTATCTAATGGCTGCGTTTCTTCGGGGGGTTGTTCGTCGATTGTTTCGTGCATTATTTCTTGAGGCGAGTCATCGGTTGTTTTGTCGTGCGTGTCAGTTACTGTTTCAGTCTTGTTTTCCTCAATTATTTCATGCGCAATCTCTTCTGCGTTTTCTAATGTTTCTTCAGCAGCAGTAATGTGCTCGTCGCTTTCATTCAACACTTTTTCAGTCTCTTCAAGGGTGTGCTCGGCAAACTCTTCAACATACTCAACAGGCACTTCTTCGCCCGCATCAGTATAGACATCTTCAACGTACTGTTCGTCGAGTTCGATATTTTCTTCGAACCAGTCGTCTGTTTGGAGTTCTTCAATGACGATGTCGTTGTGCTCAACTTCGGGTGTGTCGAAGAAGATTTCTGCTTGGTCGTTTTCTTGAACGAGTGTTTCTGCGACGACGATATCGTCTTCAACGCGTTGCACGTTAACTGCTCCTTCGGCTACTCCGACCCAAGTTCGTTCGAAATCCACGGTTACTTTGAACCCTGTTCCGCGCACAGTTGCTACTGTGTTTGGTGTTTCAACGCGGTAGGTGTTGATTCCTGCGAGTCTTGTTACGCGGTTCCATGTTTGTCCGCGTTCTTGTGAGAGAACAACGTCTTTGTTTGTTGTCAGTTTTTTGATGGTGATGCTGGTGTTTTCTCGGAGTCGTACGATGCTTCCGTTGTAGAACTCGATTGCTGCTTCTGCACCGGCAGTTGTCGCAACAATATCGCCGACGTTGAGCAGCATGCCGACCGTTGGCACGTTGCCGTTGACAGTCACGCCTTGGCTGATTACGGACAAAACCGCGCCGGTTTCAAGAGGTGGCGCGCTGCAGGATAGGACCAAAAGAAGGAATAATACTGCTGGCTTCATGGTGTCACGCTGCTCGTGGCCGTCTCTCACTCGCGCTTATCGCCCGTTTCATGCGTAAAGTCATGACTTTTTCAAATTTAGTAAGTATCGTTTTATTCTTCGTCAATTTTGAAGTTTCTTCAAACGCTTTCGTAAACAAGTTGAAGAATTTGTCGAGGTTTCCGCGGTCTTTGACGTTTCCCAAGAATTCGTACAATCCAACGCGCATGGTTTGCGCCCAGCTTTTCATATCTGGTGTCATTTTTTGTTTTTCAAAAGTCGCAATCGCGTCCAAGACTGCTTTTTCGACTTGTGCGTGGTCGCCGATGACCATGATCATGTTTGCGATTTCGGCGAGTTCTGCTGCCATGACGTTGAGTGTTGTTTCGTCTGCCATGCATCTTATTGTGTAATTGTCGCTTATAAATTATTCGGCAGTTTTTCACCATCTTTTTATACGCGTTCGTGTTCTCTATAATCAAGGTCGGAAAGTTTCCAACTTTTTGACCCGTACGCATATGAATGGAAGAAAAGGAAAGTTCGCTCAGGAGGTGTCGATGGAACCGCTAAAAGCAACAGGTGAATGGTACGCGCTCGTAAACGAGCGCGTGGTAGAGCGTGCCTTAACGTTCGACGCGCTGGTTGAAAAACTACGCAAGAGAGACTTATTAGGCAAAGTAATTGTAACAAGACCTCGCCCGTACCCGTCGATTTTGTAGTGCTTATTTATCCCTTTCATATTGTTATTGGCCCTGATGGGAGCAAGGTGGCAAGACCTGATATTTGGTTGAGCATTCAGGGAACAAGGGCGAAGATGGATTTTCGCGCAACCTTAGACTCAGGCGCAGATGTTTCAATTGTGAATAAGCGGGTTGCAGATTTTCTTGGAATAGAGTATGATGAGTCTAGTTCATATTATGTTTTTTCGGGCGCATCATTGCGGTGCGCGAGGGGTTTTTGCACTCTTGTTTTTCGGGCGCGTCGTTCAGAAGAGCGTCTTGAGCGTGTTCCTGTGTTGGTCGCGCTGGATGATTTTGAGGAAGACCCAGTCATCGGCTGTGCTGGCGTTTTTGACGCGTTTCGTATCACGTTTGACCAACGAAAGAGCATTCGTATGAAGCGAATAAGCTAATTATTCGTCCCTGAGCGCTTCTACTGGTTTCAATTTGCTCGCCCGTCGTGCCGGCAATAGTCCCGACATCGCCCCAACAGTTAATGAAAAGAACAGCGCGCCAAATATCAGCCAAAGTGGATACGCTGCGTTCATCGTGTTTGGTCCAAAGGCGGCGTTAGCTCCTAAAGAAACTCCGATGCTCATCGTGAGCCCAATCACTACTCCAATCACTCCTCCGGCAAGTCCTAACAACCCGCTCTCAACGATGAAGATAGTCAAAATGTCTGAGTTGCGCGCTCCGATTGCTTTCATGACTCCAATTTCTCGCGTTCTCTCCAAAACCGCAGTGTACATGGTGTTCATGATGCCGATTCCGCCGACGAGTAGGGAAATGAGTGCGATGCCGACGAATACTGCTTGTATCACGCCCAAGACGACATTAAACGATGCGATTAATTCCGTGCTTGTTTGGACGTTGAAGTCTTCTTTGCCTTCATCTTGGTGTCTGTCTCGTCGTATTGCGCGTTTGATGCGTGAAGCAACATCTTCAGGATTTTCTGTTGGCCCGCTTTGCGCGATGATGAATGAGTAACTTTCAGGTTCGTCAATAATGGTGCGTAAGTCGTTTTCTGGGACGACAATTCCGCCATCTGATGTGGGGTCGCCGAGTCGTTTCATGATTCCAACCACTTCAAACGTGGTGTTCCCGAGTGTTATTTTTTCTCCAAGAACCATGTTTCGTGCGAATTTTTTCTTGTAGGCCAAGTCGTATCCGATGGTCGCTTTCAGTTTGTCTTTGTGCGATATCATTCGTCCTTGTTCTGCTTCCCACAAGTTGACTTTAATGGTCAAATCTGCTTGGTCTGGTTTGTTTGGGATTGAGTAGACGGGGAGTGTTCTTTGGATTTTGTTGTATTGTGCGGGTTGTGAGCGGTAGAGTGTTCCTGCCGCGCCGATTACGCCAGGGGCGTCTTCGACGATGTCAAGTTCTCGTTTGCCGAGTTCGCCGGGGGTGTTTTGTCCTCCAAATCCTGCTTCTTGTTTTGAGGTGATGATGATTTTGTCGCCGCCCACTTTTTCGAACTGGGCGTTGATTGTTTGCGAAAGCCCCTGGCCAAGAGATATGAGTGCGACTACTGCTGCGATGCCGATGAACACGCCAAGCATGGTGAGTGCTGCTCTTTTTTTGCGTTTGAAGACGTTGCGTATTGCGATGCGGAAGAGGTCTTTCATAATCGTTCCTCGTGTTTCATCATTCGTCTTTCGTCCGAATAACCAGTAACGAATAACCAATAACTCATGTTTATCCGCCTCTGAGCGCGTCAACGGGTGGTAATTTGCTTGCTTGCATTGCAGGGAGTATTCCGGATACGACGCCGACGGTGAAGCTAAACGCGAGTGCTCCAATGATGAGTGCGGGTGGGAATGATGCTTGGAGCACATCTCCAATCGCTCCTGCTGCGGCGATTTCAACAAGTGTGGATAGTCCAACGCCAATCAAAACGCCAATGATGCCTCCAACAAGTCCCAGCAACCCGCTTTCAAGTAGAAATATCCACATGATGTCGCTATTGCGCGCCCCGATTGCTTTCATGATGCCAATTTCGCGGTATCGTTCCAAAACAGAGGTGTACATCGTGTTCATGATGCCAATTCCGCCGACCAAGAGCGAAATCGCCGCGATGCCAATAAACACTGCTTGCACAACTCCTAAGATTGTCCCAATCGAATTCAACAATTCTTCGGAAGTCTGAACGGTCACGTCTTCAAATCCTTCTTTTTGCCCTCTGTCCCGTCTCATTGCGCGTAATATTCTGTCTGCGACTTCGCTTGGTTTTTCGCCAACGTCAACTTGTGCGAAGATTTCGGCGTATTCTTCTTTTTCGCCAACCAGTTCGCGCATGTCGTCTTCATTGATGAAGACTGCGTCGTCCATGAACGTGCTTATTTTTTGGAGGAGGGCGACGACTTCGTATGTTTTTCCGTTCATGGTAAGTTTTGTTCCGAGTGCGACTTTTTTTGGGAAGAATTCTGTTGCCCATATTTCGTTGCCGACCATGATTTTTCCTGTCTCGCCTGCCTTAAGGAGTCTGCCGTGTGCGATTTTGAAATTGTTTGCTTCAACGACGAGTGCGCGGTCTTCAGTGATTTCGGGAATTGATGCGGCGAACAAAACTTCTGTTTCTTCTCCGTGTTCGAGCGTGACTGAGCGTAAGAGTCGTCCTGCTGCGCGTCGAACACCTATTTGCCTTCGTACCAGTTCCAAGTCGCTCTCATCAATAATGCCTGCAGTATTCTGTCCTGGCGGGCCAAAGTCGGCAGTTGCGCCTTGCACAATCACTTTATCCGTGCCCACGCTTGCAAACTGAGCGTTTATCGCGTCTTGCATGCCTTGCCCAAGCGAGATGAGCGACACAACTGCGGCAATCCCAATGAAGATGCCGAGCATGGTAAGCGACGTACGCAGGAATCGCTTGCGAAGCGACCCTAATGCAAGGTTGAAGTAGTCTTTGAGCATGTTCTCCAATCAAACGAAAAATAAAAAATGAAAAAGTTCAGCGTTTTTTGTTGTGTTTTCGCCTGCGGTAGTACCAGTATCCTGCTCCTGCAAGTAACACGAAGACGACAATCATCCAAGTTGAGCTTCCGCCTTGTCCTAAGTCTGCTGCAGTGATGATGCGTACGGGCAGTTCGTAGGTTTTGCTGTAGTCGACGTTGTAGGGGTCTTTGAAGTCGACTTTCACAAGCATCGTTGGCGCTTCGGTGAGCGGTTTGATGGTGAATTCTGCCGTTTCAAAATCATCAGAGTCCAGATTACCGACGTAGTTTTCGTTGCTTGAGCTCAAGATGTCGTAGCTTGGGTGTTGTCCGAGTGTGATGGTCACGTACTTCAAATTGACAACTCCTTTGTTCACGATTTTGAGTGTTGCTTTTCCAGGCGCGCTTTTGTCCGTGAATTCAGTGCTGTCAACGGTCAAGCTTAACTCGGGTTCTGCGTTCACAACAAGTGAAATTTTGGCCGTGTCATTATACTGCTTGTTGCGCGTGTCCTGATACGACAAGGTAACAGGCACTCCGTACACTTTGACTTCAGTCGAGGTATCTGATGCAAGTTTGAACGTGAGTGTTTCACTTTCGCCTGCAGGTATTGAGTCAATACGTTGTTTCGCGCCTGACCCAAGCGTGCTAAACGTGCCGTCTTCTAAGTCAATGCTTGCATCGACGTTTTTGACGTTGATTCGTCCTGAGTTGCGTAACGTCAATTCCAGATTTACTGATTGTCCGGGGATAATTGGGGAAGGCGTTACTTTGTACGCGTCAACAATCAAGACTGCGTTTTGCGTCTGGAGTGTAATTGGTGTCTCCAACTTCGCCCATTCGTTGATGCTTCCGTATTTGTAGAGGAATGAGACGTTTCGGTCTCCGTTTGGCGCGTTTCCGTCAACAAAGAGAGTGTACTTCACAACTTTGCTCTCCGTGGCAGCGAGCACACCAACGTCAATCTCTTCAGCTTGTCCGGTCGGAAGCGAGAAGGGATATTCCGGTACGAACTTAATCGCAACCCTGTCTGCTTTGGTGCCTGCGTTAGACAATTGCATCCAGACATCAACCGTGTTGCCTTGTTCGGCAGGTGCTGGTTCGTAGCGAAGGATGCTTGCTTTCACTTCCGCTCCTCCGACTGCAAATGCGCTGGTCGCGCACAGCACGAGCAGTGCGAATAGTAGTGTTATTTTTCTCATGGGGTTTACCTCCCTCCGACTTGTTTGGTGTTGATTATTTTTCCGTCTTTGAGGAATGCGATTTTGTCTGCGCGCGTGGCGAGTACGTCGTCGTGCGTGACTAAAACAATTGTTTTGTTGTGGTGTTTGTGCAGTTCTCGTAAGAACTCCATGACTTCTTTTCCCGTCTTCGAGTCTAAGTTTCCGGTCGGCTCGTCTGCGAGTATGACTGGCGGGTCGATTGCGAGTGCTCGTGCGATTGCGACTCGTTGTTGTTGTCCGCCGGAGAGTTGGTTTGGTTTGTGGTCCATTCGTTCGCCAAGTCCGAATTGTCGGAGTAACTTTTCGCCGCGTTCAAGTCTTTCTTGTTCAGGTATTCCCTGAAATGTCATGGGCAGTGTCACGTTTTCAAGCGCAGTGAGCGCATCAATTAAGTTGAACTTTTGAAAAATAAATCCAATCTTCTGCCCGCGAATTTGTGCGAGGTCGCTTTCGCTTAGTGAACTGATGTCGTGGCCGTCTAAGAAGACGTTGCCTCGTGTTGGCGTGTCAAGGCAGCCGACTAAATTCATCGCCGTGCTTTTTCCGCTTCCGGAAGGCCCCTGAATCGCAATGAATTCGCCGTGCTCTACTTTTAAGTCAATGCCTTGGAGCGCGTGGACGTTATTGTCGCCCATTTTGTATGTTTTCCAGACGTTTTTCAACTCGATTATTGGTTTTTTGGCGGTGCTCATAGTGCTGCGACCTCGGTTTGTGCGCGATTGATGATTTTTTTCACGCGGGGCGCGTTTTGTTTGAGTGTTCCGTTTTGCATCATGGTGAATAGTGTTTCTTTGAATGTGTCCCATTCGGGGTTGATTTCTTTGAAGGGTATTTTGCCGAGTTTGAGGTTGCCGACCATTGCGAGGGGGAATCGCATGTCGTCTCCGGTGATGGTTGCAAGCATTTTCATGCTCTCGATAATGTTCTCCAGGCACTCGTCGCGTTTTTCTTCAATGTGGGTGAGGTGTTTTTTCCCTTCTTTTGTGATTGAGTATTCTTTTGAGCGTCCGACGCTTTTCACGGAAATGAGTCCGCGGTCGTGCATGGTGTCAAGCAGAGGGTACATGCTTCCCGCGCTTGGCTTTTGCCCGACATGTTCTGCCATGTGTTTCATGAGCGCGTAGCCGCTTTTTGGCGTATCGGCGATGGCTTTCAGTATGAAAATGCCTAAGAACCCGCGAAAGCAAGAGGATGTACTCATATCGTTACCGATATATCGGAAGCGATACTATTTAAATCTTTTCAAAAAATCAAGAGCGAAAAGAAAAAGAGAAAAAAAATGAAAAATTACAAGCCGAGTTTGCCTGCAAATTTGCCGATGAGCGGCGTCGGAACCATTTTGCCCTTTGCTGCATTAATCAGGTTGATAATCCACAAGACAAGTGTTGCAGGTCCGACAAGGAATGCGAGCGGGAGCGTCACAACAAGCATAACGAGCACTGCGTTCAAGACGATGCTTGCAATGCCAAGGACGAGTCCTTGGACTGCGTGGAATTTGACGAGTCTTTCTTTTTGTTGTCCCGTCACGTAGACGAGGATGAATCCCAGGATTGGGATGGTTGCGATAATCGCCCAAGCGTTTGTGTCTTTTGCCATTTTGTTCCTCCGTTATTCAATTTATTCTGATTCTTGCAGGATTTGGATGCCTGAAACGAGCGCCCAGACCCAAGCAACAATGATGAGTGGAATGCCGACCAAGAAGAGTGAGAGCGGGATTCCGACAAGCGTCAGGACGAGTTGAATTATTCCTTCGGTGGTTTTGCCGCCGATGATGCTGCAAA
>CAYXXT010000029.1:0-3314 GCA_964469145.1 uncultured Methanosarcinales archaeon
ATTTGGTGGTTGTTTTTCGTCTTTAAATTCGGGCAGTTGTTCCCATGGGTTGTCAATTCCGCCGAAGGTAAATTGAACGTATCCTTGTCCTTCGTTTTTGACTCCTCGTTGGGTGGTGCGTACGCCGAGTGGTTTGTTCGTGTAGCGAACGAGTCCGTTGTCGTAGTTCTTGGAAACTTCAGGTGACAGCGCAACAGGCGTCACTTTAATCTGATTTTTGTCGATGCTTGCGGTTTGTCCGCCGGCGTATTTGTATTTGAAACTCATGCCGATTGTTTGAACGCCTTGCATGAGTAGTCGGGGATTCAATATTTGCGGTGTTGGCGTGCTTAGTTCTACTTGTACTTTTGTTCCTGACCCGCAGAGTTGGTAGTCGATTTGTTCGTCAGCGGTTGTCGCGGTGAGTCCGACTGCGTCTGCTGCTTGGAGTTTGATTTTGTTTGCCCAGACGATTTGTCCGATGGCGCGGGTTGCGTTTGCTTGGAGGTTCGCACTGCGTTCTAACTTCACAGGAATCGAGAATGTTCCGTCGGGTGCAGTCAAAACAGTCTTGTGCGGTTTTCCGTTGAGTATTGCGGTTACTGAGCCTGCTTCGCTTAATTTTCCGTTGACGTTGACGCTTTGCTGGTAGGTGGGTGACAATTGTCGTATGTTTGTTTCAAGGAATCGGGGCGGTCCGGTGTCGTAAACGACTCGTTCTTCAACAAGGGTCACATATCCTGCTTTGTCGACTGCTTTGAACTCGATTAAGTTCTCGCCTTCGCGCAGTGTGACGCTCGCGCTTGATCGTCCTTCTTTCAAGAATAATTGTTGTGGTTCGGCGGCGCAGCTCAACTTTACGGGCGTAAATGTGTCGGGTCGTGCGGTTCCGTTTGGTGTTGCCGCAATGGTAAGGTCGCTTTTGTCGCTTTCGACGCAGTTTTTGGCGACTGCGCTGACTTGGTATTGGTATGTTTTTCCTGGCGCTACGGCCGCGTCAATGTATTCAGAGGAGCCGGTTGTTGCAAGGCGCGCCCCGTCGCGATAGACTGCGTATTCAAGACTGTTCGTGACGTCGCTCCATTGAAGTGAGACTTTTGCGGTTTGGATGTCGGTTGCGCTTAAGTCTCCGGGGCGTAGTGGTGCTTCGCCTTGTGGTTTTACGGTGATTGTCAAATTGACGGGTTCGGAGACGGTCATGTTGACGATGAGTGGCTGCGCTGTCGCAGTTGGCGTGAGTGACACGTTCATGCTTGCGGGTGCGGAGTCGATTTCGGTGAGCGTGCTCAGTGTTGCGTTTTCTGCGCCGAGTGCAGAAAGCAAGGTGACGTTGTTCACTCCTGCTGCGAGTTGGACGTCTCTGAAGAGGAAGTCTCCGCGCTGCGTGGTTGATTTGCGAACGTCGGCGCCGTTAAGTGAGATGGTGACGCTTGCGCCTGGTCGTGTTCTGCCTGCAATATCGATTGTGCGCGCTTTGCTGTATCGTGGGATGTCTGCGGTGACGAATAATTTGCCTGCGAAGAAGTTTTGTGTTGGTGATACTTTGCACGCGCCTGCTGCATTGCAAGAGGTTAATCGGTAGAAGTATTCGGTTCCGCTTTGTGTTTGGATGCTAACTGAGTGGTTGGTTAAGAGTGCGGCGTCTGTTGTTGTGTTTCCAAGTGAAATTGTGCGTCCGGTGTCAACGGTGCTGGTAGTCGGAACATTCGTCACCCATGTGAACGTTGTGCGCTCATTTTCAAAGAGGAGGTTGATGTTTCGTATTTCAATTGCGGTTTGGGGCGCTGTCGTGTTGGCAGTTGTTGCGTTTGCCATGTCTTGCGCGAACGCGATTGGGAGTGTGAGGACTAGCCAGATGAGCATGAATGCGATGTGGCTGGTTTTTTTCATGTGAAGCTCGGTCTAAAGTTTTTCTGGTATGGTTCGCCTTCGTATTGTCCTCGTTCTTGGAGGAATAAGAAGAGTGCTGCTTGTTGGTGTGGTGCTTCGGGGAGTGGTCGGTATTCGATGACGGGGAAGACAACGCGGTTGTGGGCTGCTAAGTCTTCGTAGCGTATCGTCATGTTTTCCGCGTGGTAGCCGCCGACGGGGAGGTCTCCTTTGAAAAGCATGATGTCTAAGTCATATTGTGCATCACCGTAGACGAATGAGACTTCGTCTTTTGCAGTGTCTGATGTGTCGGTTAGCAATCCGTCGTCGGTTGAGAATTGTGTGGCGTTTGCAGGGTAGCTTAGGTATTGGTCGAATTCTTCGTTGCGAAGCGAGAGCGATATGGTCGCGTGCATGTTTTTCGTCAGGCGTGTGTAACTTTGTGCTTCGAGCCAGCGTTGTGAGCGGGCAGTTGTTGGGTCTGTTTTGTCTGCTTCTTCGTAGTAGGGTATGACTTGTAAAGTGACGTTGAATTTTTTGAGTTTTGTGAGCATTAAGTCTACGCGTCCGTCAACGATTTGTTCTTGCGCGGGGAGGTAGTCTTCTTTTTGTGCGATGATGAGCGGTGCGTTGCAGCCTTCGGGCAGGTAGCTGGTGAGTCGAATCGCTCCTGACCCGTCGCTGTACGTTTGGCCGAGGATGCATTCTTGGTTCAAACAGCGATAAGTGATATTCGCATCCTCTAACTCCTCTGCAATCGGGCTGCCTTCAACAAAGCCTTTCGCGCGAACATCAACTGAGCGTTGTCCGAAGTTGGTGCAGAAGTCGACGCTCAGTGGTGGTGCTTGGAATTTGCGGATGCCGAAGAATATGCGTGATGGTTGGTTGTTTGAAATGATGACGGGGAATGCCATTTGGAAGACGAATCCTTCTCCGTTGAAAGCGGTGTCATCGCGAATGGCTGTCTTCACAGGATAGATGGTATCGTAAGCGAATTGCCATTGGTTCAAGCAGACGAATCGTAAGTATTTGCGGGGTCCTTTCATGTTTTCAGTGCTTAGGACTGCGCCGCGTGCGGGGCGTGCGGTTAAGAGGAATGGCCAGTCGGTTTGGTGTGAAAATGCGACTTTCAAGTCAGTTTCAGGAATTCCTGCATCAAATGTCATGCGGTTGACTTCGTACACGTCAGGTGGGACGTTTGTTGGCCAGTTTGGTTGTGCTCCCGCTTCGAGTTGGTTGCGAATGGTTTCTGATTGGTCTTTGAGTCGTTCGTAGGTTCTTTCGCTTGCGGCAGGCGGGGGGTTTTTGGTGTTTGCAACGCGTACGGTTGGCAAGTTATATGCGAGCATGGTTTGTAATTCTTTTTTAACTTCGGGGAGATACCATTTTTTTGCGCCGCAGGAGACTTCCATTCCGGAGAGTGGAATTCGTTCGTTGCTGCTCATGAGATCGATTGTCAAATTTTC
>CAYXXT010000029.1:3327-14513 GCA_964469145.1 uncultured Methanosarcinales archaeon
TTGATGTTGTGTGATGCGATGAAGTCGGTCATTTCGGTTCGTTTGTCTGCGCTTTGAATGTCAAGCGGCCAGTTGACGTTCACGATGACTTCTTCGTCGGTGACAGAAATGACGGGAAGGGGTGCTTCAAGTGGGGTGATGGTGAATGTTGGTTGGAATGCGTTGAAGTTGTCGACGCAGTCTGCTAAGTTGTCGCGGATGTAGACTGCGAGTTCGCGCGTCATGAAGTCGAGTGTTGGGGTTCTGTCTTCGCCTTCGTAGTACCAGAATGGTGTTTTGAAGATGGCAAATGAGTCGGATGGTAAGTATGAGGTTGGGGTGCGCGCGATTGTTTGTGGGAGCGTGATGTATCCTCCTTGGATGCCGAGGGTTTCGAGTCCTTCGCGGGAGAGTTCATTGGTGCAGGTGGTGACCGCGTCAAAGATTTGACGGACGTCTTCGGGGACGGTGATTGTTCGGTCGAGTGGCGCGCGTGATTGTTGTTGGGTGAAATAGATGACGAGTCCGATTGAAAATAAGAGAAGGATGCCTAAGATGATGAATACTGTTAGCTGTCCTCGTGACTGTTTCATATCCCCTTTTTTTACCTAATCCCTAAATGGAGTTTTGATTATGGGGTATTTAAAGGTTTATATTCATGCAGAATGCGCGATTGCGGTTGCCTTTTGTAGTATCTTTTTGCCGTCGCGAGAAAGCGTTTTGCTCGCGGCGAGTATCTCAATTGACAAAATGGTTCCGTCTTTTGCAATGTCAAGTACGATTCCGTCTCTGAGCTCGATGCTTTTCCAATACGTTCCATCTCTGAGTTCTATGTTGAGGATGTCTTCTTCTGAGTCGTACCAGGTTTTTGTCGTCATGTTATCCAAAATGCGGTGATGATTTTTATAGCGTCGCGTTCTCTGCGATACACGACCTTGAGCGTTCGTCCGTTATGTGGTAACGCGGTAACGGCATTGTCTGCATTTTTCCAGTGTTTGTCGCGAAATATTTGTGAGTGGCTGATTGCGTATTCGATGAGGTCATCGGTAATTTCAGGTCTGCGTTTTCTTTTCAGTGACCAGTGGCGTGAGTGAACAATCTTCACGGAATACACAAGACGAGAATCCTAAATAAGCTTTGCGGACAAAAACGAGGAATGTTTCTGGTCGCACAAATGAGTCGTACATTCATTTTCGTGGCCGTACAATTATATTTATAAACAAAAACGTCTGCGGAAAAGAGAGATGAAAAGAGGTCAGATTACTGTTTTTATTATTCTCGGCATACTTATCTTGCTCGGTGTTGGTTTTGCCATTTATATGCAGGGGCGTGCGGAAAAGTTGCCGCTTGAGACTGCGCCGCGTTTTGACCGTATGGATTCAAACACGCTGCAAAAGTATGTTGAGGATTGTATTGCGGAAACGACAACATCGGGTGTCTATATTATAGCTGCGCAAGGCGGTTATGTTGCGCCGAAGGGAAGCGAGTTGCATGGCGATGCGGGTGATGATTTGCCGATGCACTATTATGTTGATGAGGGCGTCGTGCCATTCGTTTTGTACGAGAACGATTCAACGCTTCGTCCGCTGCAGGATGTGCGTTTGGCGCTTGAGCGTTATGTTGCGGCGGAGTTGCCAAAGTGTCTTGACTTCAGCGAGGCGCAGAGTTGGGGCTACACGGTGAAGCAGCCGCAAATCAACTGGTCGGCGATTGATTTTGATTTCAGCAAGGCAGCAGTTGATTATTCTACAGAGAAAGTGGGTGTGACCGCTGATTTGCGTCCTGAGGGCGACTTGCTCGTGCAGGTTAACTGGCCTTTATTATTTTCGGGCGATGAGTCTTTCTCGCTTTCAAAATTCCAAGTAACATTGCCGTTAAGACTCGCGCTCTTGCACAAAATCGCGTCGCGGCTTACTGATCAGATAGGCAGGGCTGACGTTGCTAATCTTCAATACAATGTTGGCGACCATTGCGAAGAGTACGCGCCGTATGATAAGTCGGTGAACATTTATGTGTTGGGTAATCGTTTTGTTGAAGAAGCGTTGATTGTTGTTGTCGATGGGAAGCCAACGAGCATTGGTCTTGCGCCGCTTCGGTTTAATATTGCGGTGAGAAATGTCAAAGTTGACGGGGTGTGTTTGGGATGAGGCGCTTTGCAGTTTTAGTCATCATGTTGTTCATGTTGTATCCTGTTGAGGTTTCTGCGCAGTTGAACCAAGGAGACGCGGAGCCGTTTTCTGATTCGTATGTTCCGGTGATTGGGAACACAACGGTCACTCTTCGTTTAACTGATGCGGTTCTTCCCGGCTCGTGGAGTGGGGAAGTTGTGACGGTAAATCAGCAGCTTCGTCTTGATACGCAATCAAAACAAGTCGGAATCCTGACGGTGAAGATGACGCTTCATAATTTCACGGGCGGCCAAGTCTCTCTCGTTGGTGATGGCCAGTCGCTTGGCGCAACAATTCAGCCAAATGCGGTTGATGATGTGGTTTCTATTCAGGGTCTTGAGTGGCGTACGTTTAGCTATTATGGGCAGTTGCAGCAGGGCTCGACTGGTTTTGGGCGTGAGATGGCGTTTGATGTGCGCTCTGGTTCAAGCACAGTCGGTCGTCTTTCGCTCGCGTTCGAACTAATTGACCCGATGTCGACAGAGACTGATGTTAAAATCACAAGGGAGGGCAATACGGTTGGTTCGGGTAGTGTTGTTGCAGATGCCGAGCCGTTTATTGACCAGTTCACGCAAGTGACGAATTTGTTTGCGGGTTTTGTGACATCAAAGAATGGTCGTCCGGTGCAGTCGGGTGTTATTCGCGCGGTTGTTGGGGGCGGTCAGTTTTCATCGCCGATTGCTGCAGTTGGTGAGAAGGGTGGTTATGGTTTCCAGGGTCGTCCGATGGTTATTGCAGGAATTACGGGTAGTCCGGTTGACTTTTATTTTGGTGATTACAAATTGGAGACTGCGTATTTGACGAGTGAGGGTGGGGTTCGTAGACTCGATCTTATGCTTCCTGTTGCAACGTCAAATGTGAACTTCCCTGACTGGGACCTTGATGGTGTTCCTGACTTTAGTGATTTGTGTCCTGCGTCTGAGTCTTCGGTGGTTGATAGTAATGGCTGCACGTGCGCGCAATTGGTTGCGCTTAAGGGCGGGAGATGCGAGGTAATTCCGGGCTATGGTCCGAAGTGGTTCCCGCCTGCTCCGCCTCCGCCACCGAAGCCTGAATGCGACAAGGCAAATTCGTGCATCAAAGGCGACACGCCTAAATTCTGTACTGAGAACAAAACGATAGTTCAGAACTGTAACGAGTGCGGTTGTCCGACGGGTTTTTCGTGTAATCCTTGTCCGGAAGGTCAGACTTGTATTACTGATGGTGGTTGTTATAAGGTTGTTGAGCGGGTTGGCCTTCAGTGTTTGAAGAATAATTATGTGTATGGTCCGGGGATGAATTGTTCGAATTTAGGACCAACTTGGGTTGACTTTTTTGCAAAAGACCCGCTTGCGCGTGACATGACTGATTTTGTGAACGTTCAGGTGAAGACGGGTACGTTTGGCGGCAGTAGGCGAGATATTCGGGAGCAGATTCAGAATAATTTGCGTCAAATCAAGTTGTGTGTTAACGCGGTTGACTTGGGTTGTGTTCCTGTTGATGTTAAATGTCCGGGTGAAGTGACTCTTAAGGAGGACTTCCGTGATGTGTCGGGTGCGCTTGGCGTGTTTATGAGTCGAAAGACGACGAGTGACCTCGCGGGCGCGCTTGGTGCTCCGCTCAATATTGGGCTTGCGAGTGTGGGTGCAGTAATTGGGGCGTATGCATTAGGGGGTGCTACTGTCGGGCCGGTTGGGTTGATAGTTGGTATCGTGTTGGGCGCGGTAATTGGCTTAATCGGCGCGTTTTTTGCAAAAGTAAGCATTAAGTTTTCGTTAAACACGCAGGCGTTGCGTGAGAGTCAGGTTCGTGTTCCGTATGGTTGCGACCCGCTCTTGCTCACGGCGAACCAAACGTGTAAGTCGCTTATCAACAATGGCGATGAAACGGGCTCGATTGATGTGTTGTTCATGAGTGATGGTTATACTGCTGAAGAGTTTGAGCCGGTTGTGAAGAAGCTGCTCAATTATGATGGCAACGCATCAGGCACGCGTGATGAGGGTTTGTTCTCGCGTGAGCCGTTTAAGAAGAATAAGAGGCTCTTTAACATTTGGACGATTGTGCCGAATGCATCGATTGGTCATGTGCAAGATGAGTTCAGCCCGTCGTTAGGTAAGCGTCCGAATTTGACTGGTGTTGTGCAGGCGGCGGCGTTTTGTCCGCAGCGCGACTTTGTGTTTGTGGTTTCAAAGAGTGAGCGTTACCAGAGCGATTGTAGTTTTGAAGGTACTCAGCCGTGCGTGCTTAGTATGAAAGATGAGGGCTTTGCAGGGCGTCAAGTGTTGCGATTAATGGCAAAGGCGCTTGGTGGTCTTTCTGATGAGTGGGTCTTTGAAAAGTCGAGAACTGAGCGAACTGACCGTGTGCTTGATTTGGAAAACGTTGGCGCGTCACGAAAGCCGAACTGTCAACCATCTACGCAGGATGCGCGTGACAAGTGGGGTGATAAGATTGGCGCAGCAGGCGGCGGTCAGGTTGTTGGTCTCTTTGAGGGTTGCGGCGGTGACTGTGGTGAGAAGTGTGAGAATAATTACCGTCCTGTTTACAACTCTGCTTTGCGCAATTGGACGCAGAAGTGTGCGGGCGAAGGTAGGTGTGTGCAGGGTCCGCCGTTTGATCCGTTCTTTATCGTGAATGATGAGGCGCTCATTGTTGCCATGCAGGAGTGGGGTGATGCTGAACAGCAAGAGGATGAAGAGCGGGTGAATGCGTCGCAGTCTGCTCAGTCTGCGGGTTCTGCGACTGTGGAGGAGGACGATGAGCCTCCTGTGCGAAATCAGTCAACGCAGAACCAGTCGAGCAGTTTTAAAACGCATCAGGTGAAAATCGAAGTCTTCGCGTACGACCCTGTTTCTCTTCGGGTCAACTTAAAGGACAAAGTGACTTGGGTGAATCGAGACGCGGTTGAGCACACGATTACGGGCACTGGTTTCAACCAAAAAATAGGTTCTGGTGAGAGTTTCACGCGCCAGTTTAACCAGTCGGGAAACATCCAGTATCATTGTGAAATTCATCCGGAAATGCAGGGGACTATTGCGGTTGGGTAGGGTTCTACTTTGCTTGAATGTTTAATTTGAGATTTTGAATTTTTTCATAGATTTGTTTCCAATTGAAGACGCGCTCGACCCCATTGGCTGAGAAGTGGCGGTTATAGGGATGGTCTAAGAGGTAAAGTTCGATGGTGTCTTTTAGGGGGAGGAGGCGTATTATGTGGTCGTCTGAGTCTTCGACAAAAACCGCGGGTTTTGCAATGTTTGCGATGCGTCCTTTTCCTTTAAGCGTGGGGTCTGCACCTTCAGCGAGGCGTTTTAATTCCCGTTCGGGATGGACAAAAAAGTCTTTTGCAGACCAAATGTGGTGGTAGGGAATTCTGTGTTGTTCCATGAACAGTTTTGCCCATTTGATGCCTTCTTTTGTTCTTCCGGTGATGATGATTATTTTGTCGCCTTGTGCTGCGAGGTTTTGGAAGACTTCTGCAACTCCGGGAAGGGGTGGGAATTGAAGAGTGAGGTCTGAACAATTGACGTTTGTTTCTATTTCCGATTTGGCTTGTTTTCCAACGAGCGTTTCTAATTGTTTTCCGTGGATTTGTTCAGGGGTTGCCTGTATGCCGTACTTTTCTCGTATGTGCTTGAGTCGCATTTGGGTGTCATCTGCGATGACTCCGTCAAAATCACTGCCGATAATCATGGGCGAGGGGATGCAGTCGTGCTTTTTAATTATTTGGTAGTCATCATTCAGGAGAAAAGAAACTTTCCAAAAAGGTTTAAGAGGTGCTGCATTTGTAAAAGAAGAAATGGTTCAACTTGTCATGTTACATGGTTTGCCAGCGAGTGGCAAGTCAACGCTTGGAATGCAGATTGTTGAAGCAAGACCGGGTTGGGTGTTGCTTAAGTCGGGTGCGTTTCGTAAGGAAGAGAGTAAGTCGTGGGCGTTTGATGAGTCTGATGACTTGGTTCGAAGGCAAAAAGATGAGTCGTATCGTGCGATGTTGGCTGCTGCGCGTTCTCTTTTGTTGGAAGGGAAGAGTGTTATTTTGGATGCGACGTTTCACAAGAGGTATAGGCGGGAGTGGGCGTACGCGCTTGCACAGGAGTGTGGTGTTTCTCTTGCGGTGATCACGGTGGGGTGTGCTGATGATGTTGTTTCCGAAAGGCTGATGGCAAGGAAGGGCGTTTTAGGTACTGATGCCGCGTTGAAGTCGATGGATGAATATTTGTTGATGAAGCGGCAGGCTGAGCAGTTGGTTGAGCGTTCAAGGGTTTTCGTTTTCAATTCAGGGGTGGATGATGTTGGCTTGCTTTTGGAGAAGATTTGATTGTTGACTTAGGTCAGGGTGCTGCCGGGATTATTTTGAGGCCGTCTTTTTCAGGAATGAGTATGACTTCGCTTTTATTTGTTAGCTGGTACTTCTCGGCGAGCGCTTTTGGTAGTCGAAGACCAAGGTTCAGTCCCCACTTGGAGAGTTTCACTTGGTATTTTTTGATCGTGCGGTATTTTTCGGCGACTTCGTGGAGTTGCGCCATGTCTAAGACCTCATCGCCGCATTTGGTGCATTGAAAGTATGAGTATGAGACTCCGTCGGGCATCTGGCCAAGAACTACTTTCATTTTTTCGCCGCATTCTGTGCATTTTTTCATATTGGTTTCCTTCTTCAATAGTCACGATGGTGAGTATTGTTTCCTTTATTCTGGCTACACAAATTATTGTTCTCTTTGAACCTTTTGCAATAAAGCGAACCACGTGTCTTCCTTGCCATTCTCTTCTGCCGGTACAAAGTGCGTGTTCGATTAAGTCGGGATGGATTCCGCGTTCATATGCTTGGCGAAGCGCGTGTCCTTTGATTTCGATTTGATATCTTTTGATATCCATTAGTATCTCCTTATATATTCTTTGCGCTTTTAGTCTTAAAGAACCTATCGTCGAGAAACCCGTAA
Organism: uncultured Methanosarcinales archaeon; assembly: GCA_964469145.1. Lineage (GTDB taxonomy): Archaea > Nanobdellota > Nanobdellia > Woesearchaeales > ARS49 > SURF-65. Next base: position 10,391 of record CAYXXT010000029.1, read on the forward strand.
CTTTTCCAAACTCACTCTTTTGAGAAATCAGGCAGTGTCGCGTAAACGTACGCGCGAAGCCAGCTGAAGTAAAGGAGTGCGAAAGCAATCATGATTGGTTGTACTGCGGTGGGTGGTAAGAATTGTGCCGCGCGAAGCGCTTGATACGCAATTACATAGATGATGAGTGCGAAGCTGAGCGGGACAAGCAAGTGGTAGAATTTTCCGATGCCCTGAGCAATGCCGTGGGTGATTGACGCGCCTACTTTCTTGCGGTGCAAGAATGTGGTGTGGACGAAGAAGGTGAAGTATGTTGCAATAACTATGAGTGAGATGAGTACTTGCGTGAGCGTGCTTGCATTTTTACTGAGTGCAGCAGTAAGCGCTCCGAAGGGGATGAGCCAAAGTGCCCACCAGGCAGCGTTTAGCTTCAGAAAAGACAGATAGTATTTCTTGGTCCATTTTTCGTCGGTGAGCGTGCTCCAGATGAGCGAGCGGGAGAGGGTGTTGCTTAGGAGGTTGAAGATGAAGAGAAGAATTGCGAGCGTGATGACGGTGAACGCGATTTCTTGTGCGGTTCCTACGATTGCTTGTGCGGTTTGTTGGTTCATCATTGCTTGTTGGCTGATGGTGGTTGTTCCGAGGATGGTTTCAGAGAGCGTTTTTAGTTTCCAGCTCGCAGCATATCCGCTGATGAGGAAAAGCGCCCAGAAGAGTCCTTCATAGAGTGTTGTCGTGATGGTTGTTTTGAGGCTGGTCGCAGCGAGTTTTTCGAGTCGTTCTTGGCAGTATTTTGTTGGTGCGACAAGAATGACTGTTGCTGCGAGGAAGAGGAGTTTTGAACCAGCTCCGGAAACCTGGGCAAGTATTGCAAGTGCGAGCGTGACGATTCCAACCAAACGGGCAGTAGTAAGGTGTGTTTTAAGCTGCGTTTTGAACCCCTTTTTCATTGTATTTATGGGCAAAAGCTTGTTTAAGAATGTGTCGTTTTTATACTCAATCTCCATTTATTAACTATATGGAAGATATAGGCGTGCCACTCATCAGAAAAGCCAAACATATTTATACTCCAATACTATATACTCCACTATGGCAATCAACGACATACTAAACAACGTGACACTGACGCTTGCAGCAACAGTTGTTGCAGCAGGAATGAGTGGGTGCACGACAACCCGTGCGTTGGCTCCTGGTCAGAGTTTTGGCCAGAGTGGCGCATCTGCCGCTCTTCAATACGCTGACCGCCGTTCCGCCGAATCTCCTGATGAGTACAACCGTCGTATGCAGGAAATGCGTAATGCTCAGGTTGGCATGTCTTGGACGTCTGGTGGTTATGTTCCTAATGAGGACCGCACCCGATATTCAGGCGTTGCTGAACGTGACGTTCGCCGTTACGATACGGACTATAATCACAGTCCGAAGTAATTTTTTTAATCTCTTTTTATCTCTCTTGCTTCTGAACTTGTTTTTGAGAATTTGTCTATATCATTGAGCCAGGTGTGTCTCGTGCTGATATTCTTGCAGGGCTGTTTGGCAGCGGTGCTTGCGTCTGTCCTGTTGTTTGCTGTCCGGTTCCAATTGTTGTCGCACCGCCCGTGTACTCGGTGAATGGGACGCAGAATTCTTTTACTGTTTCAGAGCCGGCACTTTTTCCGACAGGAATGCCGGGGGTGAAGACGAGGCATGCTGCGTCGTATTCGTTCGTCGAATATTTTTGTTCGTGTTCGTGGTCTGTTTTTCCAATTTCAAGCGTTTTTGATTTTGGGTACCAGGGGACTGATGACGCAACGCCGAGGTTGTTGATGTTTCTTGCTTGTCGTATGTAGTCTTGGTAGCTGCCTTGGAAGTCATCGAGGCTGATGGTGGTGTTTGTGACGTTTGTTCTGTTGATTGCGGGAGGCGGGTTAAGTCTTCTGAATTCCAAGTTATACATTAATTTATCATCGCGGAAATTGTTCGTTATTGAGTATTCGACGTGATATAGTCGTAACCTGAGCGCTCCAAATATGTTCGGGTCAAAATTCGGGTCGGTGAGGTCAACGAATCGTCCGCCAATAGTGCTGGTGTTTCCGAGGATGTCGAGCAGTTCTTGTCGTGAGAGTCCTTGGAGGACGACTGCTTCTGAACGTTCAGCGTTAAGTGCTGCATTGTTCACTCTGTTCTGCGTCGCATCAGTGCCAACGAGCACGTTATCTGCGGTGATTTCGTGAATCTCTCCGCAAATTGAAGAGACGAGGCAGGTTTGTAGTCCTGCAAACCCGCAGAATGATTTTGCAAGGCGTTCTCTATTTTCTTGGACGAAGTCTCCCATGAAGAGCGTACTGAGTCTCGCAATTCCTCCGAACTGGTCGTATGTGCGTATGAAGTCTCCGATAACTCGGGTGATGTGGTCAAATCCACTTTCTCCTGGTTGTCTTCGCCATGCATCTGCCCAGTGCCAATCGTGGCGGGCTGCTCGATCCGCGCGCGCTTGTACAATTGCATCATCTACCAGGTCTTCAAGTTCATCTTCGGAAAGAGTAGGATTCTGGCTTCCAATTACATCTGCTAACACATCTTCTATATCTCGACCGTCTGCTGTGACAAACTCGCCATCAGCTCCTAATTCAGCAATTGTTTCTCCGTTCAGACGTACTGCTACGTTCTCCCGTGCAATTCGCTGGTCTCCAAGTCCGTTCAATCTTTCTTTTTCAGCGTTGATTCGTGCGCGTTCTTCAGCGCTCGCGCCTGATGGAATGGTCATGGCATTTGCAAGGTTGCGTGCAGTGTCGTATTCTGTCGCGATTTGTACTGTTTTTCCGTTGCCGATACTGATTTCGTTTCCTGTTCTAACGTTGACGTAGTTATCTCCAACTTTTTCTCGTTCCGCAAACGTATTAGTCTCCCTTATTGTTGAGTATCCTGCGGTGAACACGTCATTTTTTTCGTCGACGGTTTGTTGTCTTACGGTGTATCCGCCATCTGGACCTTCTTCGTATTGTGACGTTACGGTTCTTCTGTAATCAACATAGACTCCTTTGTCTTCTCGTGAGGTTTCAACGACGTATTGGTTTTGCCCGTTTACTGATGTCGTGCTTATGTGTGCGTTTGCCGCGTTTGCGAATATGTTTTGCGCGATGTATGATGGGATGACTCGTGCTCCACTAGGAACGTTTTCAGTAGTTGCAACGTGTACTCTATTGTTTTCGTCAACATATGCCTGAAGTGTGCCTCGATCCTGCGTATTCGTAATCAAATCTTTTTCTGCTTGCGTAAGCGTGTTGCCGGGAACGCCTGTGCCTGTTGGCTGTGTCCTTGAGTCAGGGGGCGTAATTTCGCGGGGGCGGTAAGCGGGACTATTTGGTAGCGACTGTGTTGGTTGGACAAATTCGGTCACGGTAAGTCCGGGCGTCACAGCTATTTGTCTTTGTTCGGTGCCAGTATGTTCGTATGCGTTTGTGATGACGTTTGTTTGGTCGTTAATGTAAATCTCATAGACTTTGCCGTTTTCTTCGTAGAGGTAGGTTCGGATGCCTTGCGAATTAGGTGCGGTAATATAGACTTTCTTATCTCCGATGCTTGATTGTATGAAAGTACCTCCTGATCCAGTAATCGTGCGGCCATCAGGGGTGGATGTGTATCCTGGAAGTGCACGGATGATTCTTTCAGGATTATAGAATGTGCCTGGCGTTCTAAGTTGTGTTGACCCTGGACTGACAGGGCTGGGTGCAGGTAAACTTGCTGGCGAGGGTGTCGGAGCAGCAGGCTCTGTCGGGCTTGGTGCGGGGGGTTGCTTGGGATCGGTTGCTGGCGGGTCAGTTGACGTGACGGGTGCAGGAGTTGCACTTGCAACAGGAGTTGCAGGTGTTGTCGTAGGGGCAGGGTTGAGCCACTCGTTTCTCAAGGCGGGGTCTGACCAGGTGGTCGCGGGCATTATTGGGCGGGGATTTATTTCTTGACCTCTGAGGTCGACTCCAACTTGTCGATATGTGTTGAGGTTGTTTGCATTGTATGGTTCGGAGTGGAAAGTCCCTGCGGGATTTCGTGTAAGGACATAAGTAGTTCCAAGCGTGCCAGGATAGGTATACGCGCCGATAGTTGAGTCATACTGATAGTAATAATTTGTTAAGAAGCCGTTTTCTGAGGGGATGTGATATCCGTAGTT
>CAYXXT010000030.1:0-3641 GCA_964469145.1 uncultured Methanosarcinales archaeon
GTGCGCTTCCTCGTCCGTTGCTGTAGCCGGTGATGTTGAGTCCGATTTGTCCTTCGCTGTGAAAGACGCTGACGTATCGCCAGACGGCAAGGACGCGAACGGGTGCGTCTCCGCCGACCCAGTTGCCGAGGTTTCCTGCGTTGACGGTTCGTGTTCCGGCGAACGTTTGTGCTTCGGCGAGCGCGATTCGGTCAACGGACGTGCAGGGCACGTCGTAGTACGGTTCTCCGATTCTTTGTTCTGTTCCTATGCAGATGTATTTTTCTTTGTCGCAAACGTAGAAGTTATTGCCGCAAGAAAGCACGTGCGCTTGTCCTTTGGTTGCAATTGAGCGGACAAGAGTGGGTTCGCGTGTTCCTTCATGCACGCGGAGTTCAACATGGTCAGTATATCGTGAAATGTCAATGAAGCCCGTCCACGCGTATGGATTTAATTCTGCGATGCGCGTGCGTGCGTCAGGATGCGCGTGGTCCTCTTCAAGCAAGCGTCGTGTCTGCGTGATGATTGTATCAAGCGTTTGCCTTGCCTCCTGTGTTCTTCCTGCGCGTTCTAACTCTCGTGCGAGCGCTGTTCCTTTTGCAGGGTCGTTCGCAATTTCCCGTTCCAGTTCGCGTAATCTTTTATCAGTCACAATAACCCTTCTTCATCTTGTCTTTTTTTAGTTTGTCGGTCGGCTTCGGCGCGTAACGCGTCGCAGAGCGTGATTGGTATTTCAACGGCGAGTCGTCGGACGCGGCCTATTGTGTTGTACACTGCTGCTAAATTTCCCGGGTGGTCTGCGCGGTTGGTTCTTAAATAGCGCGAATGTTCGGGCAAGTCGATGAGTTGGTCTATTAAGATGGGTGAATGGTGCGTTCCTGTGTTGAAGTCTTCAAAAACGGCGTTCTCTCCGTACCCGATGCGGTGTGCGGCAATTTCTTCATCAACGTAAAATCGTCCTTGTGTGCGGCCAACGAGCGTAACTTTCCCGTCGCGGGTATTTCTTCCAATGACTGTTTCTGCGTCGTTCTCAGTGGTAAACAGTACTGAGTCGAGTTCAAATTGAAGGGGCGCTCCTGCGTGGAGTGGTTTTGGTTCGCGGACGTAAATCAGGCGGTTATCTTCCCAATTCGACACGACGTGTCGTGTTCCTCTGGGGAGTTGGCGAAGAGGTGAGAATCCAGTATTATCAAACGAAACAGCGTGTGTTGGCAGGTCATCTTTGCCGTAAGTGATGTAGAGCGTGCTGCCATGCACAATAATGTCGTTTGGCTGAATGCCGAGTTTTCGATATGCCGGCGCGGAAACGGTTGCGTGCCTCATTTCTTTTTCGTGGAGCCAAATGAATGAGTTTGGCATGCCGGCAAATCCTGTCCACAGGTATGGGTTTATCGCCGAAGCGAGGAGTCGTGCGTCTTCGTGGGTTGCATCAAAGTTGAGCGCGTTGCGAATCGCATTCGCTGCTAAGTCAGGGTTTCTTTCTTGGTATTCTCGCGCAAGCGAGACTAAGTCATCGGCAAGAGTCATGGTTCAATTTTCTCGCATCGGTAGAATGGTATTGCGTTTAGTCCTGCGATTTCGTGTTGTGTTTGTATGTTGAGTTGTCTTAAGGGGGAGTCGTAGGTGAGTGAGAGCATTCGTCTTGTGCGTAGTCGTTCGTTGAGCGGAGGCAACCAGAGACGGATTTCAGGGGGCAAGTCTGGGTTTCTTCGTCGTCCTGCAAAGTCGGTTCTGCGGGAGAAGTGTTGGAGTGCGGAGATGAGCATTCCGTATGGCTGGCAAAAGGCGCTCTCGATGAATCTTTTTGCGTAGGGCGTTGGTTCTTGGATGTTTCCTTCTTGGTCTGCGCAGGTGAAGAATCGTGTTGGTTCATAACGTCCGGCGAGTGCGGGCGCATCTATGGTTCGTTTCGCGCGGCATCCATTAGGGGTGAATTCATGAAGTGTTGCGCGTTTATTTTGATAAACGAGGCTTCCAAAGCAGATGTTGCCGTGGCTGTGGTGTTGTGCGAGTTCTTCAAGGCGGGCAGCAATAGGGGAGAAGAGCGGGTGTTGTCTTTCTTGGTAAATTGAGGTGATCATTGCTGCATGTATTGGCGCGCTGATTTCGCCGCGTCCTTTTGCTTTGCTGCGCGCGGAGCGGTTGTAATCAAGTGTTGATGGGAGTTCTCGTGCGAAGTGGACGCGTTCACCGTTGACGATGAGGTTGTACGCGCGAAGTGTCTCAGAGTAAGGAGTGTCTGCGAGTTCTGCATAGAATCGTCCTGCCTTAATCATTTCCCATTTGAACAGCGGCAGTGCAGTCGTCTCTCCTTGAGCAAATATTCTGCGTTCGAGTTCGCGTAATCGGTCGTCGGTCATCGCGCACCTTTTGGCGTAAGCAGTGCAACGGGGCTGAGTCCGTCTCGCCTTGTGGCTGGTCCTGCGGTATGTGGGTCTGGATGGTAATTATGGAGAACATCTTGCGCTGCCTGAAGCGAAATGACGAGTGCATTCGGGGTCCATGAGCGGAAGGTGTAAGATACGCTGTTCTCTGGTCGACCGTCAATGGTAGTTGCCGATATATTCCATCTGGTGAAACCACTGTCTGGATTGCGTGCATATGGCTCTTCAAAAATGAGTTGTCGTAGGCGTTCATACGCGGGCAAAATAAGGGTGATAAATCGGCTTTCAGTCGCGGCATCATCAGGAGTCACAATGCGTGTTTCTCTGGTTTGGTGCATGTTGTTGATGAGTGTCCGCGCATTTTCTGGTGAGACATAAATGGTGCAAAACTGGTTGCGTCCTTCAAGGTCAATGGATACGTACGCCTTTGCTTGAGCGCAAGTTTGGACTAGGTCACAAATGATTTCTTTCGAGTCATCATCGGAAATGCGTTGTCTTATGTATGCTAGTCGCAGCGGCAAATCGTCTGTTTGGTGGAATGTTTTATGCGCAATCATATCAATTGCTGCCTCGTGCGTTTGCGGTCTTGGGCCTGCAAGTGTGCGGATGATTCTTTCTGCTCGTTCGTCTGTTGCGAGGGGGATGATTGTTTTTGCTGCGTGGAATTTGCGTCCCAAATCAAGGTATCGGTCAGCAAGCGCGAGTCGTAATTCCGAATCCTCTCGTACTGCTAATGCTCGTTCAAGTTCGCGTAATCGGTCGTCGGTCATAGCAACCTCATGAGTGGTTTTGCGATTTCTCGGCTTGCGTAGAAAATGAATTGTCTTCCTGAGATGAGTCCGTAAAAGCAGCCTTTATTATTGGCGGGAAGTTCGGGTTTTTCTAGGGAGGCGGTTAGTTCGCCCGCGAACACGGTTGTGGATAGTTGATTGACGATATCTTGAACGACTGATATTTGTTGTTCTGGTGCTTTCCAATTGTCTGCGATGTGGATGTCAATTGAGGAGTAGTTTCGGGTGTTGAGTGCGTTTCCGGTGAGTGCTGCTCTTAAGTAGGGTGAGCGTCTTGCTCGAAGTTCGTTTAGTGCGCGTGTGATAATTTCTTGGTCAACGGGTGCAATTGGGCTATGATTCAAATATTCTGCAACGAGTGCGGGGGTTGGTTCGTCGATGAGGAGTGCAGAATAGTGTGCGGTTATTGGCGCGTAATTTCCTGCATGTGCGCATGCTCGGAAGTATGCTTCTCTATCTGACTCGCTGCCGCTTCGAGTAAATCGTC
>CAYXXT010000030.1:3651-4307 GCA_964469145.1 uncultured Methanosarcinales archaeon
TCGTCGTTCGAGTTCGCGTAATCGTTCGTCGCTCATGCTGTCCTCGTTTGTTCTTCGTGCATTTTTCGGAGGCTGTTCAAAATAGTGATTGGTACTTCGATTGCGATTCGTCGGTTTCTGGCAAAGAGTGATGCGAGGTGGTACTTATCCGTGGCTTGGTTTATTCCGCGCGCCATGCGTGATGTTTTAGGAATGTAGCGAATCCCTCTGGTGAATGGATTGCGGGCTGCTTTGACGGAAGATGTATCTGAGTGGGATGGTCTGAATCGTTGGTTCACGCTGTCGTAGAAGTGGAGTTGGTTGTCTTCAAAGAGCCATTCGGGTCCGAAGGTCCCTTCGAATTGGGTGCGGCCTTTTGGGAATCGGGAGATGATGTCTCCGCGCGGGTCATATTGTGAAAGTAAGGAGTCATATGGTTCGAGTGGTCCCGTTCTGTCTTCAAAGATGATTCCACCAAGTCGGTCGATGAGGGGGAACGATGGTTGTGGGGTTTCGTAGTTGATTCCTGTTTTGTTTGTGTGGTGTGCTGCGTAGAGTGATCTGACAAAGTTGGGTGCGGGTGCAGTTTGGTATGTTTTTGGCGCGATGGTTATTTGTTGGTCTCCTCGTGTTAGGGGGTTGGTTGGGCTTGAGCCGGAGAGGATGATGGTGAGTGT
>CAYXXT010000030.1:4317-13821 GCA_964469145.1 uncultured Methanosarcinales archaeon
TTTCCGGTAAACGCGATGTCGTAAATTGATGAACCGTCTTGCGCATCAGGGAGCGTGATGGTGTAGTTCTCTTTTCCTTCTCTAACTTGGAGGATGGGTGCGGCAAGAGGGAAATCTTCGCTTCCATTATCGTACGACACGATTCCCGTCCAAGCGCACGGATTTGTTTTCGCAACAATTCGTCTTTTGTGAGGGTCAGCGGGGTTCGTCTCGAGGAATCGGCGCGCGATGTTTGCTGCATCATCGTTTCGTCCTGCGCGTAAATATTCTGCAAGCAATCTTTCAAGTTCTTTCGGGTCTCTTTCTGCGTCGCGTTCAACCGCGCGTAATCGTTCGTCGCTCATGGTTGCCTCGTTGAGCGGATGAGTCCTTCGAGTGCGGTTCTTGGTGCTTCTTGTAAGACGCGCTGGCCTTCTTCGTCGAACATATATTCGAGTTCGTTGATTGAGGGTGTGGTGTATTGTTCTCGTGCAAATCTGCTCGTGGCAGGAATTGCGAGTTGTTCGCGGGTCACGAGGGGTGTTCGTGTTTCGCTGCAAAGTGTTGCAGTGTCGCGCTGAATGTAGTATGATCCACGGTCGTCCCTGTTGCCGTCAAGATGCCAGTTTCCTGCACGAATGGAGAGTGGTTGGCCATTCACGATTGCGCGCAGTGAGCCAACGTAGGTTGGTCGTTCGTGTCCGATTCCTGCTTCGGTTTCTGCAGCGATGACGCTTGGCTCGGGGTGCCAGACGTGGCCGCTGTGTGCGGGTCGTCCTGCGTGGCGTATAACGCGTGCGCGTCCTTCGTAGTTTATGATTCCGCATGAGCCCGGATTATTGTTATTACTGAGGTAGCGCTCGCCTTCTGGGCAAATCATGAGTTGGTGTGATTCGGTGAGGAAGTGAAATCCGTCTTGGTCTCTTCCATTGAGGAGGTCAAGGGCGTAGCAGTGGTCAAACCACTGTCCTTCTTCGATGTGGGGGAGTGTGATGTTGTGTGTTTCGTCGACGAACATGACTTTTGCAAAGCGGAGGAGTCTGCCGTGGCTGCCTCGAAGCACGCGCAGGAATCCTGTTTCAATTTGTCCCGCGCGGACTTTGTTGCGTATGTCTCTTGAAATGTCTTCAGGAGCGCCACTAAGTCGTCCGTTGCGTTCGTCCGCGCGTAATCGTTCGTCGTTCATTTGACTCTCACTTCCGGCGTGTTTGATGTTAATGACCAGGGATAGTGTGTAAACAAAAGGTCGTATTTGGTATCGAAGACTGTGCCTCGAATGCGGTGGTGGATGTATGCTCCTGCGTATCCGATGTCGGTCTCTTCGTAGGTCATACTGCTCATGATGCGTGAGAGGTTTTCGCGTTGTCGTGGTGTAGGCATTGCGCGTCCATTGCTCGCAATGACGATGTCGATATCGGCATAACTGGTGCGTTTGAGTGCGCTTCCGGTGAGCCATGCGCGGTCATCAAAGCTGAAATCCATCGCAGGGATGACTATTTCTTCGAGAGCTTCGACATCTGCTTCGCGTACTGGAGAAAACGTGAAATATTCGTGGCGTAGTTGAGCGCCCGCGTGCCACGCGCGGGAGAACTGTGCATCAACAAGAGGGGAATAGAGTTTTGCAACTGCTTCATATTGTCCTGTGCGCTTGAGTGCGAGCGCGTATGCTTGACGGTCAGTATGAGCTCCTGTTTCTCGCCATCTTCTATCGAGTTCGCGGAGTTCGGAGTCGCTCATCTGCTGACCTCATCAAAACAGCGTCCGTTCAAAGTGGTTGCCATCATTGCGTAGACTGCGCAAGGGGTGAATCCGCGGAGTTGTTGTACTGTTCCTGTGTTTTCGTTTTGCCAGACGAGTAATGGCGGTATTTCCGCGTATCGTCCGCGTTGTGCTAAGTGTCGTGCGACGGTGTATTCGATGCCTCCGTAGCGGCTGCGGTAGTGTAAAAGTTGTAATGCATCATCCATGCGGTCTTCGCGTAATAATTCGTTCATGAATGGAATGCTTGCGCTGACGCGTATGTCGCTCCAACGGTCGTCTTCGACAAGTGAAGTCGCTCCGAGAACGCCGTGTGTTTTGCTGAGTTCTGCAAGGTAAACACCCAGCGCGTCTGATTGCACGTTAAAGTCTTCTATGTTTGATATGTCTCGGAGTGCCGCGTCAGTGTTTTCGCCAAGAAGATGGCTTGCTGCGTCTTTTGCGCGCGCAACAAGTGGATGTTGTGCGGCGGGCGTTCTGAACATTTTGAGTTCACGAAGAACTCCGTCAATGTGTTGTGCGCTGTGCTGTGTTTGTCGTGCATCATCAAGTGCAAAATAGGCCGTGTGGAGTATTGCAGGCACTTGGTAGTCAGCTTGGTAATCAGGATGGTGCGGTTGGAGCCCTCTATTTTCTGCCTGTTGCATGTATTCCGTAATTAATCGTCTTTTTGGTTCAACGTACGCAACAGGGTGTGTTCTGAGCACTTTTGCTGCTTCTCCTTTGGTCAGTAAAAGCGCGTTTTCAAGCGTTGCCCCTGTTCGTTCGAGTTCTACGAGGTATGCTGCGCAGTCATCGTTCGCGCCTGTCTCGTGCCATCTGCGTTCAAGTCTGCGTAATCGTTCGTCGCTCATAGTGCACCTCTTGGTTCGAGGAGGGTGACGCTGTGCAGGCAGGATGGGTTGGTTGTTGGGCCTTGGTTTCTTGATTCGGAGTGTAATACTTGATGTGTGTTTAATTCGAGGACGAAGGGGGTGGTTTCTTTTTTGAACATTGCGAAGTAGCTTACATATTCTTGGGCGGCATTGTCGGTTGTTCTGCCGTGTGAGTGTGCGAAGTGGATTCGTCCTGCGTCTTGTTCGGGGGTGATGTGGGGTTGGAGTTGTTCATATGTTCTGCGAAGAATGGTGAGTGAGAGGTGCGTGTCTAGTGCGGTTTCGAATTCGGGGTTGCCGTGCATGCCTGTGCGGGGTGTGACGTAGAGGGGGGTTGCGTCGTTTGGGTGGGTGGAGAGGGAGAATATAGTTTGTTTGCTTGGGGTGATTCTAAGTTCTGCGCGCATATTTGCGTCTGCGAGTCTCGGCAATAATTCGCACACTGCGTCGCTGAATTCCGCAACGGGTATTCGTCGTCGTAAGTACGCAAAACGAACTGCCAAATCATCCGTTCGATAAAACGTCTTGTGTGCAAGCAAATCAACTGCAGCGGCATACGTTTCCGGTCGTGGGCCTGCAAGCGCGCGTATTGTTGCTTCTGCGTTTGGTTCAAATGCTGCGGGCATGATGGTTATCGCTGCTAAAACAGGGTCGCCCATTTGTCTTTGTGTTTCCGCGAGTGCGATTCTTGCGTCGAGTGTTCCGGTGCGTTCAAGTTCTCTTTCAAGTTCGCGTAAGTGTGTGTCGTTCATCTTGCTTCTCTCGATGCTGCATTTTGTTCTAGTTCGTGAGTATAGTAAACGGTGATGCCTCGGCTGCGAAGTGGTTCTGCATATTTTTTGATGGTGCTTTCTTCAAAGCTGGTGTCTCTGTGGAGGTTGAGTGTGCGTAGTGTGTCTGGCAATTGCAGTGCAAGCCGTTTAAGCCCTTCTTCACCGAGGTTGTTGTTTCCGATATGGAGGGTGCGGAGTGTGGGTGGTAATCGCAAACCTGCTAGGCTGCCGTAAAGTTCATTTTCGCTAATATCGAGTTCTTCGAGCGCGGATGGTAGTTCAAGTTCGCGCACGCCGTGTCCGAGTGAGTTGTTTGCAAAGGAGAGTGTGCGTAATGATTGTGGAAGTCGGATGTTGCGGGCGTCTGATGATTCTAAGTGCAATGAGTGCGCAATGAGTGCATCAAGTTCGGTGAATTGGTCGAGTTCACGAAGGTAGCCTGCTCCAAATTCAGCAGTGAGTTCGAGTTGTTTGACGTGGGGTCTTTCGTCAAGGGGGATGATGCTTGCGACTTTTGCTTGAAGGATGAATCGCGGGTGTCGGTAGGTCGCAAGTCGTAAGTCTGTTGGAATGTGAAATAAGTCGGTTGCGTCCATCGTTGGCTGGTATGGTCGGTATGGCGTGTGGCGTGCGTATGTCGCGCGTAGTCGGTCGTCTGCTTTATCAGTCTCTCCTGCGGAGGTGTATGCGTTGATGAGTTCTACTTGGCTGTCGAGGTCTTCGAGTTTTTCGTTTGCTCTTCGTTCCAGTCTGCGTATTCTTTCATCGGTCATTGTTGCACCGCGTACATTTCTTTGCTTTTCAAGTCTTCGACGAGTTCTTCGCAGCTTTGGTATCGTCGCGCGGGGTCTGGTTGTGTTGCGCGCATGATTATCCAGGCGAGTCGTTTGTCTGCGGTTGTCATGGTGTCTGTTGGGTCGTAGGGGAGTGTTGGTGGTTTTTTGAGTTCTTGTTCTTTGAGGTGGCGTCGTGGGTTTGTTCTTGTTAATAACTCGTGTAAAACAATCCCGAGTGAGTAGATGTCGGAGCGTGCGTCTGCAACTCCGTTTTCAATTATCTGCTCGGGGCTTTTGTATCTTGGTGTTCCGAGGCAGTGTTTTTCGTGTTTGTGGAGTTCGGTGTTAAACGCGTATCCCCAGTCGTTGATGAGTGGCAATGCGTGTTGTTTGTCTTTTTTGTCGTAAATGATGTTGTCGCCTTTGATGTCGCGGTGCACCCAGTGTGCGTTGTGCGCAATTGCTAATCGTTGTGCAAGGGGTAGACTGATTCGTCGTACGTCGGGAGCGTCAAATGGCGCGTGTTTTTTAATTAATTCGTAGAGTGTTTTTCCTTCAACAAAAGGTAATACGAGTAGTGGTCTTTTGTGTCCCCAGTCGACGACCGGTGAACTGATTCCGAGTTCTCCGACTGCTTTTGCTGCTTGTTGTTCGCGGATGTGCCAGAAGTTGCGTAAGCTGTCTGTTCCTTGGTCGTATGCTTTTGCAAAAAAGGTTATGCCGTCGGTGTCGGTGACTTTGTAGCTTCCTGATGCTCCGCCAAGGGCTCGAACGACGGTGTAGTTGTCGTGGTGGCCGTGCAAGATGGTGCCTGGCTCGTAAGGTGCGTAATTGGCGTAGTCATATGAGTCTATGACTTCAGTCGGTACGCGCTTTCGCGGTTTTTCTGAGCGTTCTGCGTTGACGCGCAAAAAGCCAACCATCGTGTCGGTGTGCGGCATGAGAGTCACCAAAAAAGAGGCGTGTTTACTCCTCTTGTGTGCGGTCTTCAAGGCCTAAGAGTTCGAAGCCTTCAGAGAGTCGCTGTGCGAATGAGCGTGGAAACTCTGGTGCGTTGCCGTTTTCGTAGCGGCTGTTGGTGCTATCAATTCCGCGTATGACTGAGTCTTTGCAGCGGTGTGCTGAGTATGCCGTGCCAACGTGGCTTCCGCAGATTGGGCAGTATTGTTCTTCTGCACGCATAGTTGTGCCTTTTGGGAATGATACGTCGCTGTTTTTGTAGTTGTTGTTCATTGTGTTCACCTTGTTGTTTTTGTTCTGAAAATGATGAAAAAAGAAAAATTTAGTACACCACCATAACCGTCACGCGGCGTACCATGTCGAATCTGACTTTCCAGGGGACTGGTGTTGGGTTGTTGTCGCCTTTCAATATTGCGTACCAGCCTTCTTCGTCGTTTCCGATTTCGATGACTCGGTGGACGATGCTGAAGCCAAGGGGTGACTCGTAGCTCACGATGTCGCCGACGTTGATTTCGGCTGCCGCAAGCGGTACTGACTGAATCAGGTGTGACTCTGAATCAAACACTGGATCCATTGAGTTGGTGTCCGCCAAAATCGCCCATTGCGGTTTGTTCAACTTGATGAACACGCCGTCTGAACGCATTTCTATTTGGGATTCTTGAATCCAATCTCCTGGTGAGTCGCGTTCAATTGGGCCGCTCATCTGGAAGGCTTGCGGGATTATGTTGAGGGGTGAAGTTTCAACACCACCGGAAGCTACATTCTGCACGCTAAGTGCTCTGCTCGTTGTCGTGTAACTTTGGACGTCAAGCGGGGTTTGCTGTATACTCAAGAGTCCGCCGGCTCCAAAGCCGATAGCGAACATTGCAATCACAAACATACTGTATAGGACGTTTTTCATGGATACCACCTCCCTATGAAGTCGTCATCACTAGGTGGTAAATAGGCACCAGACTATATAAGCTTTTCGCTTTGTAGCTACTGTGCAGTGAGACTGAGCGCCATCGTCGATAAAATTATTTATTATTCATATGGAAGATATACTCAATGAACGAACAAAAACACCCTTACCTTTAGCCGAGTCCCTTCCCTTCTGCCAACGTTTATAAACCCCAAAACCCGACCAACCATATGTCAATCGACTCTGCAGCCTTTCTTGCATTGATGGTCACGCTCGCAGTTCTTGTATACATCAACCGCAAAAAGATGAGTTTTAGCCGTTTTGGAATTTTCTACGCGGCGATGTACCGCTCCCAAGCAGGCATTGGTCTTATGGACAAGCTCGCAAAGAAGTACAAGAAGTTCTGGGAAAAAGCAGCAACTCCGATAATTGTCATCGGCTATTTGGGCATGGCTTTCGTTCTTTTCGATCTCGCGCGTGGCTTGTTCATGCTGCTGAGCAGCGCAAGCGCGCCAAGTGTCGGAGTCGTCCTTCCGTTCAAAGCGCAGGGTGTCTTTTACGTTCCATTTTTCTACTGGATTATCAGTATTTTTACCATTCTTATCGTGCATGAGGGCATGCATGGCGTTATGGCAAGAGTGTACAACCTCCCGGTTAAGAACAGTGGTCTTGTCATTTTGGGCGCAATTGTTCCATTAATTCCTGGCGCGTTTGTCGAGCCTGACGAGCACAAGCTCACGCGTGCACCAAAGAAACAACAGCTCGCAATCTATGCCGCGGGTCCTGTTTCTAACTTGGTGATGGGCGCTTTCTTGCTTGCCATTTTTAGTTTCGCGCTCACTCCGTTCGCAGACACGTTTTACGCGCATGATGGTGTTGTAGTGACTGACCTTATGGAAGGCAACCCGCCGGCAGAGCAAGCAGGTCTGCAAGTGGGGGAAAAAATCACGAGTATTAATGGTCAGGCAATTAGCGGTCCGGATGATTTTTCAAAAGCTATCCAATCAACTAGTCCGGGCGACACAATTAGTGTGCTGACGAGCAAGGCAGTTTATGATATCACGCTTGGTGAGAACCCGCAAACCAAGCGTTCTTGGCTTGGTGTTTATGTGGAAAACCCGCTTAAAGCGCCGAATTGGGCGACAAGTGTTTTCCTCTGGCTAAAGGACCTTATTTTCTGGCTTGCAGTCCTGTCTCTCGGCGTCGGCCTGTTCAACCTTATCCCGCTTGGCCCAGTTGACGGCGGAAGAATGTTCCTTACTGCATTAGAACACTTCACTCATCAAGCGCACGCTCAATTTGTTTGGAAGAGTGTGAGTTTTGTCCTTTTAGGAATCTTGTTGACAAACGTCGTGCTTGCGTTTGTTTAATCAAAATTGTCTATTTCACGAGTTTCGCAACTTCTTTGAGCGTGTTTGCCTGTTCCGCACTTTTCTCCCGCCATCGTAAGAACCGTGGGAATCGTAGAGCAAATCCTGCTGAGTGCATGGGTGACTTGGTAACTTCTGCGCAGGCGACTTCGACGACTTTTTCAGGCACTATCCAAACGTCAGGAACAACATCTTGAACAACAACGCGTGCAGGTTTCGTCTTGCTCGCTTTGAGCATGCCTTGTAATGTTCCAAGAAGCGCATCGTTGAATCCGCTTCCAAGTTTACAAAGTGTCAAAAATTCGTCTTTTTTCGCATCATAAACGGCACAAAGCAAAGCCCCAAACGTTCCTCCTCGTCTTCCGCGTCCATAAAACGCTCCAACGACGACTAAGTCAAACGTGTCTCGCATGTGCGGCAAATATTCAGGCTTCCATTTTATCCAGTTCCACCCGCGGGTTCCTGCTTGATATAATCCGTCGTGTCTTTTGATAACAATTCCTTCGCTTCCTTGTTTCACGACGCGTTGGAAGAATGTTTCAGCGCAGGCAACCGTATCGCAAATAATATTTTCCGCAAGCGTGACTGTTTTCCCGCCTCTCGTGAGTTTTTGAAGCGCGTCGTATCGTTTGGTGTATTCTAACGCGAGCAAGCTTTTTCCATTCAAATACAAGATGTCAAACGAGCGAAGGATGGCGGGTATTTTTTGTGCGTATTCTGCAATGTCATGTTTGCGTCGTCGTTGCATGATTGTCTGAAATGGTAGTATTTTGCCGCGAGAGTCGAGTGCAATAATTTCTCCTTCAATGATGCAATCGCGTGCTTTTAATTTTGAAATCGCCAAAACAAGTTCAGGAAACTGCAGCGTGATGTTTTCAAGTCGTCGGCTATAGAGCACAACACTATTTCCATTTTTGTGCGCCTGCACTCGTTCTCCGTCGTATTTTGTTTCAATCGTGACAGGAAGCCCTGCTTTCTCCTCTATTTCGTCAAGTGCTGAGATGCGTTGGCAAAGCATCATTTGAATCGGTGTTCCAACGCGTGGTTGAATGAGTCGTATCCCTCGTTCGCCTTTTAAGGCAAGCGTGGCAGCAATAGTTCCAATGTCGGGCAAGACGTTGTAGGCGTGTTCAAGTGCCGTTCGCAGTTCTTTATCGCCGGTAAAAGCGATAGCGAGCGAGTCGAGGAGTGTTTTCTCAGCGCAGCCGAGGCGTAATTGTCCAAGGGCAATGCGTGCGAGGTAGCGTGCTTCTATTGCGGTGCTTTTTTCAAAAAGGGAGGACAATAGCTCTACTTTTTTTTCTTGGGAGCCTGTTCCGGACGCGCTTGCGATGTCGTGTAGTGTTTCAAACACGGTCGTGACGGTGAGTGTTGTTCGTACGTTCGCATATTTCTCGGCAGCAAGTCCAACGTCTCCGAGTTGTTTTGATTCATCTTCAATCTTGCGCGCATCAAGTCCGAATGCGTTTGCAATCGCTCGAAGCGCCATCTTGGAAGCCATGCCTAAATTGACGTCAGAAAACGCGGGCGCGATTTCGCCAAGCGTGAGGTGACAAACGGCGCGTATGTCTGTGGCAGTCGTCTTGCGGAGCAAGTCTGCAAGTAGTTTTTGCATTGCGTGGTGCGAGCTCGTTTTTTCGAGTTGTTCGTATGTGGCGCAAAGCGTAGAAAATTTCATAAATGGGGTCGGAAGTGTCGTTCGTGGTGAAAGCCTTTGCCGTCTTTTACAATGGTGCTTGCGGTGACGATTGCGTAGTCGTATTTGAGCGTGATTTTTGCGTCAAGGACGGTTCCGCGTTCGAGTTTTTCAAGGGCAAGCCAGCTGATGAGTTGGTAGTGTCCTTCGAGTTTGTCGAGCGTAATAATGGTGTAGTCTCGCGCGTCTGGTTTTTTAAACGGCACAATGTCGTTTTCTTCGTCAACGACGATTTGCATGCGAAAGACGCGTACTGCTGAGTATGTTTTGTAAAATTGCGGGGCTTCGCTTGAGATTCTTTTTTCGTATAGTTTGTTGAGTGTTGTGCTGACCGCGCAAGTGACTGAGCAAGGCGTGTGGGTTAAAAATGGAAAAGTTCGGTCGAGCGTGTGGAGTCGTCCGTAGTTTTCTGCGGC
>CAYXXT010000031.1:0-5207 GCA_964469145.1 uncultured Methanosarcinales archaeon
ATTCAATTTGGCCAACGTGACCCGTGTGACGACCACCCATCAACATAACGGTTGCGCCCTTCTTGAGCGAAATATGGTCGAGCACTAATTGATCAGGAACACTCATGACTAAACTGTCGCCAACCTGTTCAGAAGCTTTGTCTTTTAACAAGTTGCGACCATCGCTTAACGTCATCTGCACTTTGCCGCCCGGAACCGACTGCTTACGCACGATTCGATTGACTTTTTTCGTTTCTTCATCCTTACCAATCGGCAAGAACACAAGACGCCCCTTCTTGTCAATCATACAGCGAACGGTTGTTTCCGAACCAACCTTGACAATGTCCATAAATCCAACACTAAAGTGATGGTCAAACACTTTCTTCCCATCAACTTGCACTGCACCCTGGCCCAAAACGTGCTTCACTTCGCGCAGCGTCTTTGCACTATTCAATTGACGCAGCAAAAGACCAATCGGCATTGAACGACGCATTTCGTGCGCGCCCGGATTCGGACGAACAATCCACTTCGTGACTTTTCGTAAAATCGTCCAACTCTTCGGTGCTGCGTATGCTTTTAAGTGATTGCTCATTGTGTCCCCATCTTCCGCGGCTCAGCGAGCCTGCGCTTGTCCTTTCCTTCCAAGTCTGTAATCATAATCTTTGATGGGTGAAGCGGGTACAAACCCTTGCTACCATCGCGCTTTGGAAACTCAACACCATCAATGAAAACACGCATGTTTTCAACATCAATACGGTTCACTTTTCCTGACTTTCCGGCATACTGACCACGCATGACTTTAACCGTGTCGCCCTTTCGCACACGAAGACTGCGCGTGTTCAATTTTTCCGCAAGCGGCTTTGCCAAGTGGCTTCCGAGCAAACTGCCTTTGGCGTGCGCAGGAGCGAAACGAGTAAATGAACGCTGCTTACTTGGCTTCTTACTGCCAACCCATGCACTGCTCCAAATCTTTGCTTTCATACCACACTGCTCGCAATTTTACTGACCATCGGCCAGCGCTCACTTGCTTCCTTTGCAATCGGCCCCTTAATCATGGTCCCTTTCGGGTTCCCCATTTCATCCTTGAGGACGACTGCTGCATTATCTTCAAAACGAACACGCATGCCATCGCGACGGCGATACGGCATTCTTTGTCTTACAATTACCGCTGCAACAACAGTCTTACGCATGTCGGGTCGTCCTTCGACAACTGAACACATGACATAGTCACCAATCGCTGCTGACGGCTTTCGACCCTTCACGGTCTTTGCATTCCTGACACTGATGATTCTCAAAATACGAGCACCGCTGTTATCGCAAGCAACCACGTTTGCTGTGTGCGGAAGACCGCGCGTTACTCTTGCTTTAACTGCTTTCATTTTTATCCTCGTCAGCTTTCTTCTGCTTCATCTTCCCTTCTTCCATCAATTCCTGCTTCGCCTCGAATAACTTCTCGCGGCCAACTTTCTCGATGATAATGAAATGCTTTGTTTTACTAATCGGGCGGCACTCCATGATTTTTACCACGTCGCCTGCCTTTGCATTGATTGTCGTCGGATTGTGCGCTTTGATACGCGTCTTTGCAGTCGCATAACGCTCGAACTTCAACACGTTCTTTCTGCGCGGCCACTCAATCGTTGCCGTCAACTGCATCTTCGTTTCAACAACAACGCCTGTGAAAGTTCGACCACGAGTTCTGAGCGATTCCATTTAGTTCACCTTAATCTTGAGGCGTTCCTGCGGTGCAACATGCACCATCTCGCCCTCAATTGTTTGACCATTGATTGTGAAAACCACATTCGCCTTGTTTACCTTCTTGACTCCGTTCTTGGTTTCTATCATGATAAATTCCTTCGTCTCATCAACCACAATGCCTGAAATGCCGACGAGAGAAGCATTCGCTGCCTTAATGACCTTCACGTCCTTCCCCATCCATTCATTTTGAATCATGTTCATTTTCATCTGACAACCACTGTTTCCGGCGCAAACCCCGCCTCAACCAAAATCTGCTTGACCTTTGTCTTATGGTCACCTTGCAGTTCGATTTTCCCGTCCTTTACGGTTCCACCGCACGCAAGCCTCGCCTTCAACTGCTTCGCGAGACCGACAATGTCGATCTCCTTTTGGTCAGCCCCCTCAACCACCGTGTATTTCTTGTTGAACTTCTTTTCAACAACTTTGACAATGATTTTGAGGCTTTCCTTTGCGATACTTTCGCACACGCAAAGCTCTTTTGGCAAGCCACAAGTGACACAAACAGTCATGCTTTGTTCGGTGCCTCCTTCTGAGCCAAGATTTGCTTAATCTTTGCTATTGTCTTCTTCGTGAGCCTGATCTTTCCCGGATTCTTCGGCAACGTCCCACTTGCGACCTGCGCGTTATCCTTCATCAAGTCCTTTTGCAACTCAGTCAACTTCGACTTCAAGTCAGGCTGACCCATTGCAACAAGCTCCTTGAACTTCATTTTGCAACCTCTACCGGTTCGACTGCTGTTGGCTTACCCACTTCAATATCGTCAGGCAACTCAACATCAGGACCCATAATTGCAACCTGAATACCAATCTCGCCCGTCTTGAGCACTGCGACTGCCTGCGCTCTCTTGACCGCTTGCTGTGCGATGTTTCCGCACTTCTTCAAGTAGCCATTGTAAAAACGCCAAGTCTTCGCACGCTGCGACGGAACTTTACCGGAAATAAGGATTTCAATACCGAGCGCACCCGAACCCATAACGTCAGTCATCGTCTTGTGGCCAATCGCTTTAAACTTCTGAATGCCAAATCGCTCGAGCGTACTTGCAATTCGCTCCGCAACAATTTGCGCGTCAAGATTTGGCTTCTCAACTTCGGAAATCTCGATTTGCGGATTCTCCAAGTTGAATCTCTTCTTGAGCGTCTGCGTGAGCTTCTTGATATTTTCTCCCTTGCGACCAACAACTAATCCAGGGCGGCTTGCGTAAATAATCACTTTATCGCCAATTGGAGTTCTCTGCAACTTCGTGTGCGAGTGACCGACATTCTTGAGCGTTTGTGAAATAAACTCCTGAATCTGATACTCCTTCAATTTCTCAGCGACAAACTTGCGTTCAATCATTTTTTCTTCCCCTCTTCCAAAACCAATTCAACGTGCGTTCTCTTTGCCTTCGTTCGCTCACGACCGAAATGGTACGCCGTTGGACCCTTGTGCGCAATCGCGCTCTTGACAATTAAACCCGCAGTACTCAAACCCTTGAACTGCGCGTTTGCTTCCGCACTCTTCAAGAGGAGCAAAATCTTACGACAAGCGCCTTCCGTGAAACGACCCGACATCGTACCTGCCTTGTGACCCATGTCCATATTGTAACGCGTGAACTTCACCGGCGTTTTAAGCGCGATAACGTCCTCGAGGAACTTCTTTGCCTTCGCAACTTCAAGACCACGAATGCCCTGGCAAATCATGATGCTCTCCTTGCGCGAAATCGGCAAGGCTAAGCCTACTGCTTTTGCCGAGTTTTCCTGACCCTTGAATGCATAGCTGTATGACATTGTTTATCTCACCGACAAGCTTGCGCTGCTTCTTGTTGCTCCGATACCCGGCGCGCTGTGCTTGACTGTCTTTCTCGTCTGCGCGAACTCGCCCAAACGGTGACCGAGCAATTCCGGTTCAAGTATGAGTTGAAGCCATTCTTTACCCGTATAAACCTTAATCGTCTTTCCAATCATTTCCGGAATCACAATCATGTCGCGGCAGTGTGTTTTTACATCTTTTCCGCCTGGTTGCGTTGCACGCAAGTCTGCAAGGAAAGTCTTCTCTGCCTCGGTAAAACCACGCTTCATCTTACGGCGCTCACGCGACGGAACCAGCTTTGCAAACTCGTCGAGCGGCATCGCTTTCAATTCCGCAACCGTCTTCCCGTGATAGATGAATTCTTTTACCATGATTACTTACCCCTTCCTGTCTGGCGAGGCCACAACTTACCAACCTTCTTACCCGGCGGTGCAAAGTGACCAACAGACTTCTGCTTTGCCTTGCGACTGGTACGCTTGTTTCCGAATGGGTGGTCCACTGCGTTTTGCGCTGCACCACTTGGGTTCGGCCATCGCTTACCCGTCGCACGACGATTGAAATGCATGTTTCCTGCCTTGAGCATCGGCTTCTCAATACGGCCGCCACCTGCGACCACGCCAACCAATGCACGACAGTCAAGATTGAACTGTTTCTCTTTCTTACTTGGAAGCTGAATTAATGCAAACGTCTCTGTTTTTGCAAGCAACCTTGCTGCAGAACCGCTCGTTCGGCAGAACTTGCCACCATCGCCCGGCTGAGCCTCGATGTTGTAAATCGGAGTACCCTCCGGAATGTGTCTGAGCTGCGTTGCGTTTCCTGACTCAGCAGGAGCGCCCTTGCCAATTTGCACTTTGTCGCCAACACGAATAAATTCAGGAGCAGGAAGAATAGATTTCACTTTATCAGTATACAACACTTCCATAATCGGAGCAGTGTGACCTGCAGACTTAATGAGGTCAGTTACAGTACCTTCAGTAAGTATTTGCGGGTCGTTTCGCAATTTCACATCACCTGCGAACGCAAAACTACGCGAGCGATATACTGGACCGCCCTTACCTCTTGCCTGCTGGATGAGTGATTTTCCCATTTTTACATTATCCCCAAACTCGTCGCGATATCAATTGCGGGAGATTCCTTTGCAAACGTGACATACGCTCGTTTTTCGCCGGCAGTTGAATGCAACGTGTTCACCGCAATTACTTTCGCCTTGAACAATTCCTCAACCGCCTTCTTAATTTCCGGCTTCGTTGCCTTTGTTGCAACCACGAAAACAAGCTTGTTTTCAGATTCCATGAGACGCATCGCCTTTTCAGTTGCAAGCGGGTGCTTGATGATGTCGTGAGCGTTCATAAGAACAAACCCTCCTTCTCCATCTTTTCAACCGCTGCTTTCGTCATAATCGTGAGCCTGCCAGGATGCGTACCCGGAGCGAGCAATTCTGCATTAATATTTCGCACTTCAACAACGTCAATACCCGGAATGTTTCGCGCAGCCTTCATTGCTTCACAACGACCGCTTACCACGATTAATGGACCCTTTGACTTTTTCAAACGACGACCGCGCAACTTACCCGAACCTGCACGAACGTTTTGCTTTCCACCACGCTCAAGATCAGCACTCAAGCCGAGCTTCAAAAGCACTGCCTCAAGGTCGCAAGTTTTCGCAACCCCTTCAACATCGCTTGA
>CAYXXT010000031.1:5217-12909 GCA_964469145.1 uncultured Methanosarcinales archaeon
CTCGGCAACTTGTGACCACGCGCTTCAACAGTCGCCTTATCAACACTTGCTGACAACGCAGAACGAATTGCCATCTTGCGCTCCTTGTCATTTATTCGCTTTGCAAAATCCTGCTCAGGAGACGGCGGGTGCGCACGACGACCACCGACAGTGCTTGGCGCAAACGCACCAACCCACATCATCTGGGTACCACGTCTCGTCATCGTTTTTCTTGGCATTCGTGAAAGACCCTTACCATACGCGCCCTTGTAATCACGGCGACGCCTGCTCAAACGAGCTGCCTGTTTCTTACCCGCACGCGGGTCAGCACCATACCTTTGGCGCTTGTTGCCTTGGATTGCGTCCACTGCACGCTTAATCAAATCAGCACGAATAGGCTCTTGGAACTGCACCGGCAACTTGTGCTTGCCGACTTCCTTATTTTCCCCGTTGAACACTTTTACTTCAGTCATTGTTTTGAACTCACACTAATACTGTTAATTTCCGGCAAGTCCTTTGGCAACTTTACCAAGTGGCCACGACGCGCTGCGGTGAATGTGACGAGACGCTTTGATGCACCGCCCAAACTACCCTTGAATAAAACGTATTGTGATTTCAAGTTACCATATCTCACATAGCCACCTGAGACATTTACTTTCTTTACGTCATCGCCAATACTCAAAATCAACTTGTTGTGCTCCATGCGCTGATGGAAACCCATCTGACCCTGGTGCGGAACACGCCAACCACGGAAACCGTGCCAAGGACCCAGCGAACCCGGACCACGTTTCGTCTTCTCTGACTTGTGACTTCTGAGCGCGATACCGTGACGCTTGACTGGACCTTGCAAACCCTTTCCTTTCGTTACTGAAACGCTGTCTACAATTTGACCGGTCGAGAACACTTCTGAAAATTTAACTTCCTTGCCGAGAATATTTTGTGCAAATGCGAGCTTGTCTTGTGCTTTTGCACCGCCAATACCGAGCTCGAAGACATCAGGAGTTTTCTTTCCAAGACCAGTGAGGTGCGGTTGCGTATAGACGAGAACTCGAACATCATCGAGGTCTTTTACTTCAACTTTCTTCGCTGGCTTCTTTACCGGAGGAAGCTGACGTTCCATGAATTTATCAAGCTTGTCCGCGTTAATTTGACCAACAGAATGAACACCATATGCATCTTTCTTATAGAGAAGAATTGCTGCGATTTTAATCGCCGGACATTCAACAACTGTTACCGGCACTGCGATTTCCTCGCCCTTTGTGATACTCGTCGTGCCGTTATCCTTCATCATCACGTGCGTCATACCCACTTTGTAGCCTGCGAATCCGACGAGCTTTGCGTCCTTAGCAGCCGGCCAGTGGCGGACACGTGCAACTATATCGCGCGACCTACTTCGCGGCCAAAATTGCATACTTCCTTGACGTGGGCTTCTAATGCGTGGCATAATTACCTATTGACTGCAAAATACGATATTTTTACCGTATCAAACCAACAGAGCCTATTACGGTATTCCCAGGGAGAAGTAGTGCACTATGCACCGACTGTACTGGGAACACCTTCTCAGGCTTGTCAGCAATAACTCTACGGGAAAAGAGGTGGTTTATAAAGGTTTGGGTTTGGTTTAAAAACGGTTGTCAGGAGATGGGAGTTACGGAGTCATCGGATGGTTTTTCTTTCGAGTTCATCACGCTTTTTGGCTTTGGCGCAGGCGCAACTTTTGGCACATCACTTGGCGTCTCGACGCTGTTCGCGATTGGGGCATCGCGGTCACGCTCTTCTTTTGTTTTTCTTGGGGCTTTCTTTTCCGCTTCGGTCATCCTTGCGACCATTCTCTGCTTTGCGACCGCGTAATGCGCAGGGTTCTTAATTTTTTGACAAAAACCGTCAGGGTTGCACACGCCCATATCGACCATGTACGCGCGGTTTTGACAACTCGGCGGGAGGGGTGCTTTTATGCCTCTTGATTTTGCGTAACGCAACTGGCCGAGAATATAGACGTCGCGCAGGGGTTCGGGGTTCTTTTTGTTCCACGTTTTTACATAGTCTTCGACTTGCGAATATGACCAGCCGCAGGACGAGAGGAAGTTGATTAAGACGAGCAAGGCGCGTTTCTTGCCGTCGACTAGGCCGAGCGCTATTTTTTGAATGCAGGGCGGGAAATAAGTTTCCGGAATTGCGTCAAGCACAGGCTCAAACTCCTTCTTTTCATCTTTTGGCGCTTCGACTAAACTCAGGTTTGCTTTGAAGTCGAACGCCTGCACGATGAGCTTCTTTGCTTCCCCATGCACTGTTTTTTTCGGGTCAAGAAAACGCAATTTCGGGATGACAAGTTCCGGAGCAGCACTTGCTTTGTTGAATGACAGAATTTCGCTCGGGTCAATCACGACGGAAACAAGACCTGACTTTTCGTTTAAGGAATAAGGCATACGGTACAAGTGGCGGGAGGCTATGAGGACAGTATCGATTGAAAGAACAGAGAACGCGTCAAGCTTGCCGCCCTTTACAATTTCTTCCATTTTTTTCCCCGACTTCTCCGCTATTATTGTGAGTTCATCGCGCTCAAGAAGTTTTTGCGCGAGCACCTCTTTTATCATCGACGCAAGATAGGCAGCAATTCGTCTTGGACCTTCAGGAAACAAATTTTTTGTCGGAACTCCGTTCATTGACTCGGGAAACGCTAATGCAGGAACACCGATGTGAAACCCGTGATTGCCTGAAAATTTGACTCTCGTGCAAGTGATACCGTGATGTTTTAACGCTTGAACCAACAAGTCTGCCGCGATTTTACTGTATTCGAGCTCTTTACAGTCGATATCAAGGATGAGGTCCCAGCCTGCTCTGATTTCGTTGTACTCATCAGGACGCATCCCTGTTGTAATTTGCAACGGGTTCTTCCAAATTTCCTCGCTACAATGAAAACTCGTTGCGCCCGCCTTTACCGCTTCAATCACATCATTTGGGTAGACTATCATGTCAGGACGTTTGCCATAGCCAGTGCCGCCAAAACTCACTGCGACTTCCTTACGGTCTGCGCCGTCGATTAAGGCAGCCTGCACGTCCGGACGCTTATAATAGCGCAAGACAAGACCAATGTTTAGCTTCTGGTAGACTGCCATGATGATACGCTGCAAGCGAGCAGTTTAAATAAATTCATCGACTAAAGAAGAGAGATGGAAGAAATAGAGCAAATTCTTGCCGCGCTCGATGACATTCGTACGAAAAACAAGCTCGTCGTGGTGGAAGGAATCAAAGATAAAGCAGCGCTTTCGCGGCTTGAAATTACGAACGTCTTTGCGATAAACCGAACCCCACTGTACAAAGTCGTGGAACATATTGCGGACGTAACGGCGGAAGTTGTACTGCTTACCGATTTAGATACCGAAGGACGAAAATTATACACCTCTCTTGCACGAGACCTGCAAAAACACAAAATCAAAATCGACGACACCCTTCGCACCATCTTAGCAAAAACATCACTCAAACACATCGAAGGACTTGACACTTATCTCTCACACAATGGATGAATCATCCATCACTTTTATAAAACACCCTCTGCAAGCAAATTTATGAAATCAACAACAACTCTTGTTCTGACACTGCTGATAGTTATCCTCGCATCATGCTCCCAAACACCTCCGATTGAGACAACTCCTGAGACAACTCCTGAAACACCTTCTGAAACAAATTCCGAAACAACAACGGAAATAAATTCATCACAACCAGAAAAAATTACTCTTTTTGAAACTTCAGCAATACAAAACAATGCAGAAACACTCCTGCCATCTGTCCAAATCACTGACGGAAATTACACCCTTGATCCTGCATCATCAACACTCACTTACACTGCAAGCAGAGTCGTTGGAACACCCCACGTAGGAACCGTCGCACTAAGCAGCGGAACAATCACGCTTGCCGGCCAAACAACACAAGGAACAGTCCATATCGACATGACCACCATCACCGAATCAAAAGACAACCAACGATTCCTCACCCATCTCAAAAGCAAAGATTTCTTTGACGTTGAAAACTATCCGGAAGCGCGCATGAACATCAACTCAATTAAGCACACCAACCAAAACGAATACAGTGTGAACGGAGACCTCACCATACTCAACATCACCCAACCAATTTCATTCCCCGCAACGCTCACGCCTGATGGCAAAACCCTACGAGCAAACGCAAACTTCACGATTGATAGGACGCGCTGGAACATCACCTACGACTCCGGCAGCATCTTCTCCGAACTTGGAGACCGCGCAATCAAAGACGAAATCGGATTCACTCTCGACTTGACTTTTTCAGCGCCGTGAATCAGGATTCATAACTCTTTTAAGGCAGCTTACGCTACGTTGAGTGATATGTGGAACCACGTTAAAACCATCCTCCTTCTCGGAGGGCTTAGCGGACTCATCCTTCTTGCAGGAAGCATCATCGGCGGACAAACAGGACTCATCATTGCACTCGCATTCGCCATCCTGATAAACTTCGGAATGTACTTCTTCAGCCACAAACTCGTCCTCACCATGTACCGCGCACGCCCGCTCCCAAAAAATCAACACCCCGGCATACACAAAATGGTTGACGAACTCGCGCACAAAATGCACCTCCCCCGCCCAACACTCTACCTCGTCCCCACCCAAACGCCAAACGCATTCGCAACCGGACCCACACCCAAAAAAGCAATCGTTGCAGTCACCGAAGGAATACTCGCCATTTTAACACCTGACGAATTACGCGGCGTTTTAGCACACGAACTCGGACACATCAAAAACAGAGACATGCTCATCACCACCATCGCCGCAACCCTTGCCGCAGTTATCAGCTTCCTCGCCCAAACCGCACAATTTGCAGCAATATTTGGCTCAAGAGACGAAGACTCAGGAAATATTGCAGGCATGATTTTCCTCGCGCTTCTTGCACCACTCATCGCACTCATCCTCCAACTCGCCATCTCACGCTCGCGCGAATACCTCGCCGATGAAACAGGAGCGCGCGCAAACGGTGATGGAAAAGCACTCGCATCTGCCCTTCGCAAACTCGAAGCAGGAGCCCGAACGCACCCCCTTCGCAGCGGCAACCCATCAACAAGCTCGCTTTTCATCGTGAACCCATTTACAACACAAGGACTGCTTGGGCTCTTTAGCACGCACCCTCCAACACAAGAGCGTGTAAAGCGCCTCGAATCCCTCAAATTTTAATCACGAGCTCCTTTGCCACAGCACTTCTTAACGCATCAACCTTGTCCGTTTTTTCCCACGAGAACTCGTTTCTTCCGAAGTGGCCGTATGTTGCCGTCTTTCTGAAAATCGGTTTTCGCAGTCCGAGATGGGCGATGATGGCTTTTGGTGTCAGCGGGAAGACTTTGCGTACAATATCGACCAGCGCCTCCTCAACGATTGCTCCCGTGTTGAATGTGTCGACGCGGATACTTACTGGCTCTGCAACACCAATCGCGTACGCAAGCTGCACCTCACATTTTCTCGCAAGCTCTGCTGCAACAATATTTTTTGCAATATACCTTGCCGCATACGCAGCAGAACGGTCAACTTTTGTTGCATCTTTTCCAGAAAATGCGCCGCCGCCATGCCGTCCTGTTCCGCCGTAAGTGTCAACGATGATTTTTCTCCCCGTGAGACCCGCATCAGCATAGGGACCACCTCTTACGAATTTTCCCGTCGGATTTGTCAAAATGTTTGTCTTACTGTCAAGAAGTTTTCCGCAGACAGGCACGATGACTTGCTCAATAATGTCTTTTCTCAGACGGTCTTGCGCGATGTGTTCATCATGCTGCGCTGAAACAACAACGGTTTCAACGTGTACCGGCAGGTCATCATCATATTCAATGGTGACTTGCGTTTTGCCGTCGGGGCCAAGATACGGAATCGTTTTGTCCTTTCTAACTTCTGCGAGACGCTCTGCCAAACGGTGCGCGAGCGCAATTGGAAGCGGAAGAAGCTCCGGAGTTTCATCACAGGCAAAACCAAACATGAGCCCCTGATCGCCCGCACCTTCTTTGTCAACACCCTGCGCGATATCAGGAGACTGCTTGTCAAGGTGTGATAGAACTGCACAGGTCTCCGCATCAATACCATATGCTGATTTGGTGTACCCCGCATCCCTTAGAACTCCTCGCACGATTTGCGGGATGTCGAGCTGAGCGTTTGTCGTGAGTTCACCTGCTACGATAACAACACCCGTTTTTGTGAGTGACTCGACTGCGACCCTGCTGCTCTCGTCTTGCGCCAAACACGCATCAAGAATCGCATCGCTCACTTGGTCGCACAATTTATCCGGATGACCCTCAGTTACTGATTCGGATGTAAACAACGATTTTACCATTTTTCCCTCACCTCTTCTGCAGTCCGCTCCTTTTTTTTCGCTTTCTGCTGAAATTATTCTTCTTTCGGAGGGTATAAATAAAATTGTGAACAAAATATTCTTAAAAGAATAAGCGGGAACTATTGATTGATGATTTTTATTGATGACTTTTACAAACAGTTTATCTATTGCTGCGGGTATTTACTGTTAATTAAGTCACGAATTGCTTTTGCCTTCTTCTCTCCAACACCGTCCACTTTTTGCAATTCCTCGTCGGCTGCGTGAAATACTGCATGCACGCTCCCAAGACTCTTTAACAAATCCCTTGCAAGCGATGGACCAATATTTGGCAGTGCACTTACAATATATTCCTGCTGCTCCTTAATCGTCATCGGCTTACGGTCTGCATGCGGACTGAAGTCGCCCTTTTTCTCTTCCTGCTCGCGCTTTGCCATTGCGAGAAGAATTTGCGCAGTTTCTTTCTCATCTTTAGTTTGTATCAGCGGAATTCCAAAACCTATCATGATTGTTGCAAGCATTCCACGAATCGCATTCGGATGCACGCTGCGCACCCCAAAAATATCGCGCTCACCCTGCACAATAATGACTGGACGCTCAAAATTTCTTTTGAGTTCTTTTAGTTGTTCGAGAAGACGACCGTCGATTATGCTTGCGACAAAATCGTCCACGAGTTTCAGTTCAACTGCTGCTCTTGCGCTGAGTACGTAGTCGGCAACGCCCAACATCTCAAGTCGAGTTTGGACACCGAGATCAACTAATTGTTTGACTACTCCTGATGATTTTTCCCGATAGTCTGCAAAAATTTTGACTCCTGCGTCAAAGGACTGGAGCGTTGGCTGTTCCACGTCAAGCTTGATTTTTAAGTCGCGCCTTAATGACTCAAGCACATGCACCATTTGTTTTTCCTTATTCTTCGCGCTCCAACTGTACGCTTCTTCTCTTGTTCCTTTGGTCATGAAGATGACGACCTTGCCTTTCTCGTTTCTTCCCGTTCTTCCCCGTCTCTGAATGTGCCTAATTGCGCTTGGAATCGGCTCGTAGAACACCACCGTGTCCACTTTTGGAATGTCAAGCCCTTCCTCAGCAACACTCGTTGCGATAAGCACGTTGAATAAACCATCACGGAACCAATCAAGCATTTCTGCCTGCTTTTTTTGGCTCAGACCAGTGTCCCCTTTCTTTGCTTGACCCACGAACACCTTTGCAAGCGCGCCTTCAACCCGATTAATTTCTTCACTCAGCCTTACTGCGCTATCACGGAATTGCGTGAACACAATCATCTTCATCATTTTATCGCGCGCGACTTCTTTTGCGATGAACTCGATTAGCTTTGCAATTTTCGGATGCTCAACTTTGTCCCGCAACAAGTTCTGC
>CAYXXT010000032.1:0-8934 GCA_964469145.1 uncultured Methanosarcinales archaeon
CCCATTACTAAAACCCTATTTCGAAAGACCTCAACTCACAAAAGACATCCTGCCTACTTGCTGCCTTCCTTCTTCCAAAAGTCACTCACGTTCTGATAGGTAACCCACGCTGCAGTAATCTTTTCCTGCTTGCCATCGAGCACCATCACGTCAACATACGTCTCACGGAAGTCAACAGATGAGCCATCACCATACTCAATCTTGAGCGGAACATGGTAACGCTTGTCGAGACGCAAAATAACAGATTTGCCCGCGTCATCATAGTGCAGCGATGGCTGAATCGACTTTGAGTTCCCACCGATACTGATGGTTTGAATGTTATCTTCAACACGAGTCGGCAATCGGTCTGCGTACTGCTCAAGATAGTCAAGCGGCCCCTTCACTTGAACCTTCTTGAAATCAAGCGGAACCGCAACATCAATGAAACTCTTGCACTCGCTTCGCTCGAACTCGAAATCACCATCTTCCATGTCCGACTCACGATCAAGACTGCAATACCCTACCGCAGTTTGGTTCTCCAAATCAAAATAAATATCCGTAATTGGCTGACGATTCTCAACCAACTCAATATCTGAAAAATAATGACGCGACTTGTTCTGATAAACAATAACCATTCTATCACTTAACAAATACGCATGCCCCTTGAACTTGCTTCGCGCATCATTCAAAAACTGACGACCCGGTTGAACATCCTTTACCGGAGGCTCAAGAACCACGTTCGTTTGCTTTGCAGGACAACTTGCTTCATCTGACGCAGTAGAGTTATCCCAACAAGTAAACAAGACCTGCTGCTGCACCGAGGTGTTTTCAACAACAACTGGCTGCGAAACAGGAGTTTTTGCCTCCTCACTTGGCGGCAACGCCGGAAGACAGGAAACGAGCAGTGACAGCACCAGTACAATAAATAACACCTTTTTCATAAAACGAGAGCACTACCACTTGCATAAAAAGATATCGCTTCCCCAAACCTTTTAAAACACAACCGCATTCATGCACCATATGAGAAAAGTGGTTGATTTCCTCGTGCTTGGCACGCGGTTAAGCGAGCAAGAACGAAAACTTCTTGAAACGTTCACCAAAAGACTCGAACACCTCTTTGACCTCAACGCAGCAGTGCAAAACGTCACCGTCACCCTTGCAGACCTCAAAACAAGAACAGACCGAGCAAGCGTGCTTGAATCAATCGCCCGCGCACGCACCGTCATCACTTCAGGATTCCAAGAAGTACTCCCCCCTGAACTCGCCCAAGACTTAGCCGTTGAACAAAAGGAACTCCAAGAACTCGTCTCCGTACGCCTGCACGACTTCTCCGCACTCAAAACCGCCTTCCTCCAAGGAAGCGAGACAGAGAAAAAGGTCAACAAAATACTTGACGACATCAAACAAGAAATCCAACTTGAACAAAAAACAACCGATGAACTCGGTCACCTCCGCGATTCACTCCACACCACCTCACTTGTCCACGCAGAACTTAAAAGCCTAATCCGCCGACTCCTTGAAACACTCACCCGCGCAGAACGAGCAATCACTCCCCTTGAAGTCGACGGACTCATATTCGAACTCAATGACTTAGACAAACAAATCTCCAACACGCTCAAAAAAGAACGCGAACAAATACGACATCTCGATGGACTGTTTGTCGAGAAATATGGCGCGGAAATGCTTTTACAAAAATACCGACCAAAAAAGACAGGCTGGTTTTCCTGGTTCTCCAAAAAGAAACTCATCGATACGCAAGACATCGCGCGAGACATGCGCGCGATTGCGAGCGCGGACGAATTCATGCGCTACAACTCAGCACTCCTTGAACACGCAGAACTCCTCACGCCTGAAGCCAAGAAATATCTTTCGACTGAAGGCGCAGCCCGAGCAGAAGAACTCCGCAAAAACGTCGTCACACTCACCACTGAAGCAGCAATCGACCCGCTCACCAAACTCTACAAAGTCAACATTTTCAACCGCAGATTTGCAGAAGAAAAAGCACGCTCAGACCGAGAAGGAAAAAGAATCTGCCTTGCATTCATCGACATTGACAAATTCAAAGACTTTAACACAATATACACGCATGAAGTGGCAAATGAAGCACTCGTATTCGTGTGTGATACCATTCGCAAAACACTACGCAAATCAGACGTCCTCTTCCGCTGGGGAGGAGAAGAACTCCTCGTTTTACTCCCCGACACCCCAAAATTAAACGCATCAATCGTCACTGAAAAAATCAGACTCGCCGTAGAAACGCAAAGCCAAAAACTCATGAGCAAGCTCAACACACAACTTGAACAATCGCTAAAAAGCAGACTTGTTTGGGAACAACGAAGAAACATGATAACCGTCAGCGCGGGAGTTGTTGAATATCCGACCGAAGGAAATGATTCTGCCGCGCTTGTCGGCGCTGCAAGCGCAAAACTAAACAGCGCGAAACAATCAGGAAGAAACAAAATCGTCGCTTAGTGTGATTTGTAGACTGTTGGGACGAGAACGCTTAATGAGACCGCAGCTAATTTTTCTGGCTGAATGACTTGACTCACTACGCTTTGATATAGTTGGAACATTTCACCGTCACCACCGTCAAACTCGCGCGGAAGGCGCAAACGGGCAAGCGCGGGCGGCACTGGAACACCTGCGAACATTGCTTCACTCACTGCAAAATAAGTGATTGCAAGCGTACGAAGAAACACTGCGTTCTTGGCATCAGCAGAATGACCAAATGATTTTGCATTTTGCTCCGCAGTCTCTGCTTCCCTTGCTGCGAAATGCCCAGCAGCTGCCAGCTTAGAAGCAAGCGTGTTGTCAACCATACGACGATGAGAATAGACCTCATTTTTAAAGGTTTCTCTTATAATCACTGGAAAGCGGTAAAAATAATGGAAATCGGTTTCGAACATTTTTTAATCACAAACCGCATTTTGACTGCCATGAAATACTTCCTTTTGCTGCTCTTAGCATCCTGCGGAACCATTACTCCATTCTTACCTGCAAGCGGAGAACTTTCCTCAATATCATTACCACCCGGATTTTTCATCACACTCTACGCGGAAAATGTAACCGGGGCGCGAAGCTTAGCATTTGCTCAAGAAACGTTGTATGTTGGAACACGCGGAGAAGGGAAAGTTTATGCAGTTCAGGATTTGAATGGTGATGGATTTGCAGAAGACGTGCAAACCATTCTTTCTAATAAACACATGCCCAATGGAATTGTTGCGCACAATGGATCGCTCTATGTTGCGGAAATTGAAACTCTGACAAAATATGATCTGACCACTATGCTCGGAGAAGTTATTGCGCGATTCCCAACCGAAACACACCACGGCTGGAAATACCTACGCTTAGGACCAGATGGGAAATTGTACGTACCGATTGGAGCACCATGCAACGTGTGCAACACCTCAGACCCGTACGGCACGATATTGCGCATGAATATGGACGGGAGTGACCGCGAATTTTATGCCCGAGGAATACGCAATACTGTTGGATTTGACTGGCACCCTGAAACACACGAGCTCTATTTTACCGATAACGGCCGCGACTGGTTCGGCGACGATGTACCACCTGATGAATTGAATCATGCGCCAGTTGCGGGAATGAACTTTGGCTTCCCCTACTGCCACGGCAACTTACAAGACGACGTGTTTGTTGAGAAAAAATGCAGCGAATTTAGTGCGCCAACTGCCGAACTCGGACCGCACGTCGCCGCACTCGGAATGCGTTTCTATGACAGCGAGATGTTTCCCTCCGAATATCAAAATAAGGCATTCATTGCTGAACACGGAAGCTGGAACAGAAAAGAACCCATGGGCTATCGCGTGACCACTGTCGATATTGAAACAGGAGAATACACACCTTTCGCAGAAGGATGGCTCAAATCAGGAACCGCATGGGGACGACCGG
Organism: uncultured Methanosarcinales archaeon; assembly: GCA_964469145.1. Taxonomy (GTDB): domain Archaea; phylum Nanobdellota; class Nanobdellia; order Woesearchaeales; family ARS49; genus SURF-65. Next base: position 3,889 of record CAYXXT010000032.1, read on the forward strand.
TTGACATTCTCGTGATGGACGACGGGTCGATGTTAGTGAGCGATGATAAGGCAGGGAAAGTGTACCGAATCACCTACCCGACTTCGTAAACATATCAATCGCTTCTGCAGAATCCCACTTCCACGTTATCTCCTGCTCTGCCACCTGCTCTTTCGCATGCGATTTTGGCGTAAAGAGCGCACGCAGCGTATTTTTCGCCACAGAAAGCGCGTTTAACAAATCCGGCGTTGGCTCGCCGAAACGCGCACCTGCAATGTCCGCACCTAAAAAGCGCGTATTCTGCACAACCGCACCGCGGAAATCCGCACCCCTCAACGAGCAGTACGAAAAATCAGTCTGAATCAACTTCGCATTTGCGAACCGAACATCCTTGAAACGACCTTCAACAAACCGCGCCTTCGTCAAGAGAGCACCCTCAAAATCAGCACCTGCCCCATCTGCTCGAGAGAAATCTGAACCGCCGATGCTCGCACCCACAAAACGCGCGTTCAACATTTTCGCCTGCGTGAATCTCATGTCCCCGCCGATCACCCCGGTAAAGTCCGCACGCGTGCAATCCGCACCGATAAAACGAGACCTCGTGAGGTCTGCACGCGAAAAGAACGCACCACTCACGTTTGCAAAAGAAAACTCACAATCCGATAAAGTCGCAAGAATCATCGTCGCACCCTGCAACGCAGCCTCCTGAAAACACAGCCCTCGCAAATCAAATGCGCGCAATCGCGCGCCACGCAAATCACGACCACGCAAAAAACAGCCCGTCATAACCTCTGCACGATGCTGTCTCCACAACTCTTTTCGCTTTGCATCAGAACTGAGCGCATACTTGCCCGAACCCTTGAGCAAAGAAGTCAGCTCTTCTAAGTCTTGCATGTCCAGTCTGAAGGCCACCGCGTTTAAAAAAGTTGTTGCACTGAGAGAAGAAAAAAAGAAAGCAGGGCGTTAGAGCAACGCCCTGCCCGTGATCCCCCCTGCCAGATTAATCGGAAATGCCTATTGAGGAATCTACGCTGCATTTCCGATTTCTCGGCAATTCGCACAACTCGCAGTCATTCTTGCGAATTGCCGCGATGAACTCACACCATCTGCGGATGGCGGGAGTTCAAATCCTAAGCGTAGAAAAAAGAGGAAGGCGCTAGAGCAGCGCCTTCCCTGGATCCCCCCTGCCGGATTTGAACCAGCGACCTTTCGGGCTCAACAGGCTGACCCATCTTCATTCCGAGTTAATACTCTGTCTGTGGGCGACTTCTACAGCCGAATGCTCTGCGGTTGAGCTAAGGGGGGATAGACTGAGAACAATGGGAACGGTTTAAAAAGGTTGCGCTACACTGTTTATGCACGAACTTCCGGCTTGTTGCTTGCCGTTTCGCGCTCGTGACCCTCAAAGACAAAATGCGCTGCTGAAACCGGAAGTGAAAGACCGCCTAAAACGCTCATCTTCGTCCTAATACGATACATCAAGATACGGTGCTCCTTTGGATCCATCATGTCGATATCCCAGCGCACAAGCGTGCCACGACTCTCGTGCGGCGTAATTTTTGAAGGTGCAAGAACAGTATCCTTGAACTCTTCCACCACACTTGCAAGATGAGGCACCAAATCAAGAACTTTAATTGAACGCGCAGGCTTTGATGAACGATTAATAAGCTCGATAACCACCTTAAGCTCAGTGATACCGCCCTCGTGCGTTGCAACAATCTTTGCACGCTTCTGCACGTAAAGCGGACTCCTGAAAACAAGATACGCACCACAAATGACTGCAACAATGAGCAACACCCAAAATAATGGACGATAATTGTACAACAATACTAACTCGACCATCTCGCCCGACTCAAGTTCTACTTCCCAAGTCAATTCGCCGCTCTCAACTTTTGCCTCAGGATTCGTCACGATAAACCAACGCTTTGCAAACCAGGCAGGCACGCGATAAACGTGCGTGAGCTTCCTGTTCGCCTCATTCACGAGAAGCACGCGGTCCGTATGCTTAAGGAATGAAGACTCGATAGCAGTCTGCGGAACAACACCACCATACGGTGCGACCTCATACGCAACCGGCATCACATCAAATTGGTATGCTTTGTCTTGATCAGGAACAACAACTGAAATTTGGAGAGCATCCTTATGCGGAGGAGTTTTTGGATCGATCTCTGCGATAAACGTGAGCGTCTTCTTTTCGAGCGCGCCAAGATTCGTCGTGTAATCTTTGTTGACAATTCTGCTGCGGACTTTCACATCCACTTTATCGAGAATTCTGCGGTTTTGGTTTTCCAATGACAGCTTGAGCACGACCCCTTTTCTCGGGTCGACAATCGGGTCGATTGATGCAACACCACGCACTGCAGGAAGATAATTCGATTCATCAGTGAACGGCGAGAGAACTTCAATATAGACGACAACACGCTCACTCTCTGCACTCCCCGAACGCTTGAATGTAACCGGCAAATTGTACGCGCCAGGATTGAGATTCAATGGACGAATCGACATATTCGTCTTGAACTTCTTCCCCGCAGGAACACGCATGACTTGCTGGCTGCGAATGTCCCATGTGACATCACTTGAGAATGCTTCAAATACTTCTTCTAATGCAGAATCATGCGAGATTTCAACTTCAAACGTTGCTGATTCATTGAGCTTGATTCTTCGCTCGCCAGGAAAAACCGAGACGTCAAAATTGAAAGCTTGCGCTCCCACGAGCACCGCTAAAAAAACCAACGACCACAACACTTTCCTCATTTTAGCATGAGAAAAGAAAGATGGTTTATAAAGATTTCACTTGCGCACTTTATCCAAGCCAAACTTCTTGATTCGCGCGTTCACTTCAGCCCAATCAATGTGCTTGGCGAAGCCTTCGAGATACGTTTTTCTTCCCGTTGCATAGTCAACGAAATAGGCGTGCTCGTAGACGTCAAGAACGAGGAGAGCGACGCTGTTCCAAACGCCGCCTTGGTTGTGCACATCACAGACGATGTTGTGGAGTGTTTGTGATTCGAGGTCGAATGCTAACACGACCCAGCCTCTTGCTGCGATGCCGCACGCTTTGACATCTGTTTCCCATGCTTCGACACTGCCAAAGTCTTTTTTCAGCCAGTCGGCAATTGCGCCTGATGCAGGGACTGCTTTGTCAACCATGTTGTCAAAGTATGCTTCGTGCAGTTTGACGCCGTTAAGGGCGAAGGTTTCTTCCACCTTGAGCTCCCTCAAGTCGCTGTACGACGCATTAGCAGTTGATTTGTCGACACTTTGGAGTTTGCTTCGAATCTCATTCACCTTCTTCACATAACCCGCGTAGAGCACGTCGTGGTGCTCAGAGAGCTGCTTCTCTGAGAGAAAGCCCGGCAATGATTTGTATTTTAGTGGTTTGGTTGATAGTTCTGGCATAAAAACACCCCTTGTTGTTGAGCATTGAGCATAATCCGAGGTATAATAAGATTATGGTGAGTACTCTGAGACGCGTATGTTATCGAGTGAAAACGAGCTTCCCGTCACCAATGCCGTAGTCCCAGTCATATTTGCAAGAAGACCCATTCTGATAGCACGCACGGCGATTCTCGTATCCAACGCCCTTTGACCATTCACGAGCAACGCATAGTTGCCATTTGCATGTTTAAACAACTTTACCACGCTTGCGTTTAGCGGGACAGTCTCCTGACATGGACCAGACACGTTGAGCAGGACTGCTGCCGCTGAATTCGCGCAAGGACCACCAATCACAATTGCATTGTATGCAGACAAGTTACTGATTTCGGAAGCGAGTTTCATCACGGTAGGAATGCTACTTTTTTGTGGGATGACACCAGGCTTAAACCCTTCAGCTCTGATACTGCTAGTCGTAAATTCACCAATCAAATCAATTGCTCCAACCACATCAGAGCCATCAGCCATATCCCCCGTAATCACCGTAAGATTCGGCGCGAATACTAAGACATTCGAAGCAAACCTGTTAACCGGCCTATCGCCCAACCTAAACGGAGCAGGAAAATCCGCAAGAGTAATCACGTCAGAATTAGCAAAAACCAGCAAGGACAACAGCAAGATATGAATAACTGCTTTCATTTTTGAAATAAACAAAAAGATGCTATAAAAAACTTCCGAGAAAAACAACACAGCAACACAGATTAATTCTGATTACTGCACGCCTGCCTTCCTGTTCTTCTGACACTCGCGGCACAACCCATCCGGAAAAGTCTCAGGGTCAAGACCACAATGAAGCATCAATGGCTTTCCACAATTCACACAGCTCATGGTTTTAGAATAAATCCGAGAAAAACCGATAGAAAAAAAGAAAAGAAAAAAATAAAAATTTTCAGGACAGTCTTAGACTGCCTGGACGGTCACGTCGGTCAACGTCGTGCCGGTTACTTCAGCTTCCATGCCGGTTGCCTTGCTGATTGCACCAGTTGCAAGCGCGCGTGCACCCTGACGGGTGTTAAGCGCTGTGCGACCGTTGATCAACAGTGCAACGTTGCCATTCGTGTGCTCGAAGAGCTTCACAAGTGACTTGTTCTCTGGAACTGACTCGTAGCACGGCTCTGGGTTGCCCAAGAGTGAAGCTGCAATCGGGTTTGCACACGGACCACCAACAACAACTGCGTTGAATTGGGTCACGTCGCTCACTTCGCTTGCAAGCTTTGCTGCACCGATTTGGATCGGCTGGACACGCTCGACACCGCCTGCCTCGATTGCTCGAGTGCTGACTACGCCGCCGGTCACGAAGACACGAGCACCACGCTGGCTGAGTGGGTACTCAACCGTGAGGTCCTCTGCGTCATCGCTGCCTGACGGGTCGAAGAGTTCCAAGAACACTCCATATCCGGAGAGAGCCTGGCTCAAATCGTCGTTCTCTTCAAGGTTGAAGAGGCCGTAGAGCAAACCTGCTGCTGTTGCCGGAGTTCCGTTATCGATGGACTGGATTCCGATTGCGCTTGACGCACGAGCGGAAAGGTTCATCGATATGTTCTCGTTTGCAACTGCTTCGTCAAACTCTTTTGCAAGAGTGATGACTGACACGTTGAACCCTACCTGACCAACCGGAGTGTAGACACCGTT
>CAYXXT010000032.1:8944-12849 GCA_964469145.1 uncultured Methanosarcinales archaeon
GGGTCATTTTGGACTCCCAAGTCAAGGAGACCCTCTCCTTGGATTCCAATAAGTGCCTTCGTACCGTTAATCAAGTTACCGTCACCGTTCAGGTCTGCGGTCAAATTGGTCGGCGTTGTTGCGACTCCTGCTGCGTTGGATACTCCAACCGTGTAGGTGACTCCACCAACGACTAAGGTGGCCAAGAAGGTCACTGCGTCGTAGGTTACTTCACGGGTACCTGTTCCCAAGTCCGTGAACGTCAACTGACGGTTCGTGTTATCAACACTGTCGAAACGGAGCACGTGTGAGAAACACGTGTTGTCGTTTACCACAAGCATACAGTTGCTCAAGACGAAGAAATCATCATCTTGGATGTAGAACTGGTTTACACCAATTGCTGCTGCTGTTGCAAACGGAACCGCTCCTGCAGTACTGAATTCAGTGAACCACAAGTTGTCGTCGTCATCACCATACTTGAGTTGGTGCGCGAAGCCGGTTGCGCCGCCTACAAGACCGAGTCCTGCTGCTTCGTTTCCTGCTTCGTTGCTTGTCAATGGGACATCGTAGAAGATGCCTTCTTGGTTGGTGAACTCAACGTCGTACTCGTCGTCGCCTGCTGCGTCAATACGGAGCAAGGTCACGCCCGTGTCCATGAGACCTTCGTATCGAATGTCCCAGTTCGGGGTCAAGAGACCTTCTGGCTCGTCAAGCTGAGCGCGGACACCGGTTCCTGGCGGGATAAACATGTCGCCGAGAACTGCGTCTGCAGTCAAGTTGTACAAGATTGACTGAATCTCGAACGATGCACCAGTCAAGCTGTTTGCTGATGGCGGGTTCGTCAAGAACTGACCACGGATGGTCACGAGCGAGTCTTCGATCGTTTCTTCGTTCACTTCTGCGCCTGCTTGTACAGCGAGTGCGTTAGATGTGTTCGTGTCACGGAATTCAACCTTGTATGCTCCAAGGTAGAACTGTACGATTGACTTCTGGATGTCCTTACCGGTTGCGAGGATGTCTCGGATACCGATTTGGGTACCGTCTGCCAAAACGTCAGTTTCTCCGTCTTCGAGTTCGTCAGTGATTTCGCCGTTGATGCGGAACTTCACGGAACCTTCTCCACCGTTTGACGTTTCGGAGATAACGAGTACTTCTACTTCGTATTCCTTGCCGTCAACGACGTAAGTTTCCTTGTCGTTTTCGCCCAAGACTGCTGACACTGCGCCGCCGATGAATTCGAGGGTCACGTCAGGAGTTGCGTTGGTGCCCGTAAGCGTGTTGCCTGCGGAACCCAAGTTTGCAAGAACCTGGTTGTTGACACGAACGTCGCTGTCGACGATGACGAATGGCTGTCCGAGGACAGTAACGTCTTCATCTTCGAGGTCAACGAGGTCGTCGAGTTCGAGGTCGGATTCAAGTCCTTCTTCGAATTCAAGTTCCCACTGGAAGAGCTGGTCGCCGTCGTTCCAGGTCAAGTAGTGTCCTACTCTGTCTCGCTCATCTTCTGCGAAGATGACGACACCTGAGCTTGCGTTGTTGATAAATCGCAAGTACTGGTTGAACTCAGTGCTACCTTGGTCAGTAACAATCTGACCGCCCTTGAGCATGTCAAGGTCAACTTCGGTTAAGGTTTCACGGACGTCGCCGATTGGCTCTCCGATTTCGAGCAAGTCTGAGGTCGATCCGATCTCGACTGCGTCACCTTCAACCACGAGTTGCGAAGGTTGGCCTGCTGCTGCAACCTTAACGACTGCCTGTGTCTGGAGGCTCTGGATGATATCCACAGCTCCTACGACGTCTGAACCGTCTGCTTGGTCACCGACAATAATTGCCAGGTTGTTCGCAGGCGTTCCATTTACGACAAATGGGGCTGGATAGTCTGACAATCGTGCCGCGCTCGCTCCGAAGATCGTCGCGCCGACCATTGTCAATCCCATACCTAAAGCCACCATCTTTTTTACCGCTTGTATTGCTTTCATCTAACAAACACCTCCGTGTTTTTCGGTATCTTTACTATGTGGTGATGTAAAGACCGTGATGAGTGTCATATTCGAAGAAACCCGGGAACCGTATTTAAAACTTTTGTTCGTGTATGTTTTTGAAAATGTATTTTGCATTATCTATATCCTCTGATACAAGCCACTCTTTTTGTCCACGATAACTGACGCGAACGCCAATTACCAGTGTTACTCAAACCCGCGATGCTTTATAAATTTTTCGCACTACCCGCCGTATATCCTCCGAGGAGAAACGTACTTTTTTACATGCGAAGTCTCGACGAGGGTTTATATATTCTTTATATAATCGCGAAACGGTCCTGACTGCACATCACCAACATCCGAACTGCCGGATTTTGACTCTGCAACTGACGGAACGTCGAAATATCCTGATCTGACGCAAGACATTCATCGACGGGATGACTGTGCGCGTCGATAATTATCTCATCAGAACACGGAACGCTTACGACGTGAACAACGTTTGCCCGGATAATCTCCGGAAACAAAATTCGATTCACACGATACGTTTTATCGTCGATAGAACCAAACAAACATGCCTTAATTTCGCGATGCTGATTTTGAATAAACTCATTTCGCAAAACGGCAAGCGTATTGTTTTCGAAAACAACCCGAACCGAACCAAAATCTAAAACGTCATTCCGAACCGGCTCACTCTCGATGCGATTTTGCAAAAAATCAGAAAACACCCACGACACAGTCAAGACCAGCAAGAGAACCGCGATTGCGCCAACAATATACGGTCTGAATTTTGATTCCGGAATTTCTTTTTCCAAATCAGCAGGGTCGATTCCCGCAAGCACTGCGTCGTGCCTAACCGTCTTCGAACTCACGATACGCCTCCCACTCTAATGCTTCCAAAATTACTGCATCAGGCGGCAAACCCACTGCTGCTTTTGAAATAATAATTGAAGTCTGACCACTTTTTGCGTATTCTGAAAATAAAAAGGCACGATGTGAAAGACGATTGAAACCGTTGAATTCTTCGACGACGAATGGGACTTTGTAGTGGTTGTCAAGTTTGAGCACGACCGTCTTGTTGCCGTCTGCAAAATGCAGCGACTGATTTGACGATATATCCCGCTTTGACACCCGCAGCGATTGCGACGCCGTTTCTACTCTTAACGGAACAGCATGTTCAAAACGCTCGAGAAAATCACGCGGGCTCACTGCATATATAGGCTGCAACCGCTGCCACACCTTGTTCGACATTGAAAACGTTGGCAACCGCGCACGGTCAAGCGTTTCATCAAATGTGACATTGAGTTCAAGATATGCAGGCAACGTCCAATCAGACATCTTTGGCGCAGAACCCACTTGCTGAACGAACCACTTCCTATCGACATTATCTAAAAAAACCCACGCCTTCTTCTGTTTTGTATCCCAAATGACATCACCCGACTTGCGCAGATTGCCCGCGACCACCACTGAAAAGCCATCCTCTTCCTCAAACCAATAATTCTGCAAAACACCATCAAGAATTGAAGACCGTGCAGGCGCTTTAACTGCCGCTCCCGAAATGAGCGACGGACAGTCTACTGCGGACTCACGAATCGAACCATCGAAACATTGTATAAGAACGTGCGTGACTGGAACTTCCACCGTTCGCTCAACGACACGGTCAACAATTTGCACCTGCGGCGAACATGCGACGAAGAACAATGCAAACAGAATAATGTAACGCATATATTGGCGTCGCTACAAATCAATTATAAATCTTTCTGGACAAGAACAATCACTTGATTGCCAAACCCGAAAACGTGTACTGCTTCTTCGGCTCGAACTGAGTCAGATATTTCGTAGTGTCCTGCGCCTGAGGCAAACAGCACCATTTGTTCACATCATCAAACCACATGCACGGAGTTGGCCCATCAGGCGAACCGCCGCACACAAGCCTGTCCCTAATTGCAA
>CAYXXT010000033.1:0-12756 GCA_964469145.1 uncultured Methanosarcinales archaeon
CGGATTTCTGGTGGTGAAACCTCTCTAAACGATCTGTCCTCTGGTGGTCGTACTTTGCCGATTTCAACATCGGAAAGTATCGGATTCAATTGTAAGTCAAGTTGCTGTTTTCCGAGTTCTGCGATTTCGGGGTCGCCCAGGATTTCTGACAAGTTCTGGCTTTCTTCAAACTGCAGTAACTCGTCGTTAACGTCGTATGGTCCTGTTTGTCTTGCTTCGCCGATTGCTTTTGCGATGTCGCCTAAATCAAGGAATTTGACGTGAAATGCGCTTGCGCCGATGATGATGAAGGACACAACCGCCATGACGACAAGCTCTCGTGTGAGCTTGCCAAAGTTCAAAAACGAGCTTGCTTGGATGTGTTTCATTTTGGCAAGGACTTCTGCGTTGAGTGCATCAATTATCTCGTTTTGGTCGCGTAAGTTGTCGGCAACAGTGGTTAGTTGTTCAGTGAGCTCTGGTGTTTTTTCTTCCATTGCGCGGAAGCTGACCATTTTGATGTTGCCGTGAGTGTGAACGATTGCGTAAACGCAAGCCGCGACAAGTGCGTACCAGCGGGGCAGAGTAAATATCAGGCTTGCAAGCAGGAGGAGCGCCATGACGACGAGGGTGTCAAGGGCTGAGTGAAACAGTGCTATCTGGAGAATGGTGCTGCGCGCTTCGCGAAGCGCTTTCGCGATTGGTTTTATGGGGGGCATGTGCAGAGTGCTTTTGCGGCAAGGCAATCGTCGCGGTCATCTTTATAGTTGTCTCGTTGGTCTTCTGCGACGTCGAGTTTGCTTTTGAGTTGGTTGTTTTCGCCGGTGAGTGTGGTGATGACGTCTTTTTTGGCTTCGAGTTCGACTCGGGTGTCGCGGAGGATTCCTTCGGTGCTTTCAAGTTCGTCTTCGAGTTGTTCGTTGCTTCGCTCAAGTTGTTTTTTCTGGCCTTCAAGCGTGGTCGCGGTCTCCTTTACTTCGGTGAACTTTTCACCGAGTTGTTCTTCTCGTTCGGTCTTAAGCGCGAGGTCTGATTGAATTTTGTCGAGGAGTTGTTGTTTTGCTTCGAGTTGTGTGCTGACGTCATTCAACTTGAGAACTTTCTGATTATACTCGGTGTTGATGCGTTCGAAGTTTGTCTGGAAGAATACAGTCGCGCCGACGAGTGCGGTGGCTGACAAAATAATAAGGAAAAGTAAGACAACGTTTGCGTTTTTGGTGATGAAGCTCATAGTGTTATTCTTTTCTGACGATTCTCCTTATAAATATTTCCAGGACGAAGATGAGCATGGCAAGCGTGATGAACGGCCATCGGTAGTAGACGCGGTCGTTGATTTGTCGTTTGCTGCGCGTTTTTGCGTGTTCGACGATGCCGTCGATGTCTGATGCGGAGAACATGCGTCCGCCGGTTGAGCCGACTGTTTTTTCGAGGTCGCGGTTCATGCCGAGGCCTTCGAATTCGCTTTCGTAGTTGACGGCGAAGACTGCTCCTGCTGCGCTTTGGAAGCCGGGTGTTGTTGGGAGGATGCTTCCTGAATAGGTGTCTTCGTCAATTTTGTAGAAGACGACTCCTTCTGCTTCTGGCTGCACGTTTGAACGGATGGTAATCTCGGCAGGCTCATCGAGTCGTGTGTCTTTTGCGTCGATGAATGAGTTGCTTTTGCGTTCGGGGTCGCCGATTGCCCAGTTCATGGTGCGTGCAATCATGCGGCTGTTTTTTGCGCCGAGGAGTTGTCCTGCCCATTTGCTTCCGTCGTCAACTGAATACGCAGCGACGCGCCCAAGACCGAGTCGCCAAACAGTGAGAACTGGCTCGCCGGTGCTGGTTGTTGCAAGGAGTCTTCCTGCGCCTTTTGGCGAGACTTGGTTGAATCCGTAGAGTGTTGCGTTTGCGTCGAAGTTTTCGGTGATGAAGTGGTTTTTGTTCAGGATGACGAGCTGCATTTGGCTTCCTTCGGGTTGGTTTTCGTCTGCGCTGCCAAAGACGATATTGAGTTTGGTTTCTTCGTCTGCGCGGAAGTAGATGCCGTTTGTGAGTTCGGCGACGTCTATCATGAATTGTTCATCGGTTGTCGGCCCGACTCCCACGGTATAAATCTTGATTCCGGCATTTGATGCGTATTTTGCTGCTTCGAATGCGCTTGCTTCGAGTTGCGTCTTCCCATCAGACAGTAAAACGATGTTTTTGCTGCCGGGGTATTCTGCAATAATTGCGATAGCTTTCAGTAGTCCTGCTGCGATGTTGGTTCCGCCGCCGAATTTGATGCGTGAAATCACGTCATCAACGCCTTGTTTGGAAAAGACCGGGCTTGGTTCTGAGATGAGGTATGCTTGGGTGTTGAATGCGAGGACTGCTGCGCGCGTGTCTGGTTTTAGGCCGCGAAGGAGTCCGATTGCTGCTGCTTTTTCGTATTCTGCAGTGCTTGCCCATCGGCCAAATGGCGCGCCTGCTGAGCCTGAGATGTCGATGACAACTGCGATGACGATGTCTCCTTCTGTTTTTTCGGGGGAGCCGACGAGTACGGGAAGGAGTGTTTCAAAGACTGAGTTTTTGTAGCCGCCGTGTTCGTATGAGTTCTCTCCGCCAAAGACGACGAGTCCGTTGCCGTCTGCGGTGTAGTCTGAGATGATGTCGGAGACAGGGTCGAGTTTGCTTGCGGGCATGTTGTTTGTGACGATTGAATAGTATGGCTTGAGGTCTGCGAGGAGTTGGCTTGATGTTTCGACGACGAAGAGTTGTTTGAGGAATGTTTCAAGGGGGCTTGCGGTTTCTGAGAGCAGTAATATTTTGGGGCGGGGGACAACGCGGACAGTTTTATAGTAAACGTTGTTGTTTGGGAAGAAGTCTGGTGACGTGATTTTTGCCGTTATTTTGTGGGTTCCGGGTGCGAGTTTTCGCATGAATTGGTATGAGTTTTCTGTTGTGTCTGCGTCATAGACTGTTTCTCCGTCAAGTGTCACAGTCAAATGCACGTTTTGGATGTTGCCGACGCGGTTAATGAAGACGCCGAATGTGCTTTCGCTATCTTCGAGTGTTTTTGCGGGTCCGAAGACTTGGACGCTTGCGTCGTTGTTTTGGGCGGTGAGTTTCACTGCGTTGATTGTTGCGTTGATTTTGCTTGCGAAGAGTGCGACGTCGCCAAGCGATGCGCCGGAGTTGACGTTGCCGTCCGACACCAATAAGACAGACCCAAATGGCTGCAAGTGGTTGAGGACTGCATCGCCAATATTGCTCGTTGTAGCGGTTCCGACAACCTTGACTTCCGTTTCAAGTTGTTTTTCAAGTGCGGGTGCGAGTTTGGTTGCGACTTCTTCAAATAGCGCCATCGAGGTGCTATTGTCGACGAGGAGTTGGATGAACGGGTCTCCTTCGATAAGTTTGTCTTGTTGAACGAATGGAGAGGCAAGTGCCGCGCAAAGCAGTATCACAAGAAGTGTGCGGGTGACGTACATGATTTTTTTGATGCGTCGTTTTTGGATGCGGGTTTCGAATTCTACTCTGAGGATGAGGAAAACTATGCGGAGGAGGAAGTAGATGATGAGGCAGAGTGGAATGATGAATGCGAACGCAAGGGGGTATTCTATGTGTTGTGCGATTGTGCGTAAGATGTCTGCAGTGCTCATAGGTCGCCTCTGTATTTGATGAAGAAGACTTCGAAGACGATGAGTGCGAGTGCGAGTGCGAGTAAGTAGAGTTCCCAGGGGAGTTTTCTGGTTTCTTTGACCGGTCGTAATTCGTATTCGGTGCTTTTGACGCCGATTTTCTTTTCTGCGTTGATGTTGCTTTCGAAGTCGTTCACGAGGTTGACTGCGATGGTTCTGTCTTCGAGTTCGTAGACTCCTGCTTCATCAAGGACAAGGACTGCTCGTTTCACCGTCTTACTGGGTGTCCTGATGCTTTGTTCGCGGTCAAGAAGCATTGTTTCGCCCGTCTTTAAGTTGAGATTGCGGACGTCTTGTTGTTCGGTGACGAATTTCATGAGTTCTGTCCAAAAGATGGGGTAGTGGGGTGAGAATTTGAAGTCTGCGTCTTCGGGGATTCCGAAGTAGATGATTTTTCCCGCGCCTTGTTTTTTGAGGGTGATTGCGGGTTGTGCGTTTATTGTTGCAATGATGGTTTGGTCGCCGAGTAATTCTGCGTTGATGATGCTGTTGCTTTTGCCGAAGTCGATGTTTTTGGTGAATCGGTTGAGTTGTTCGATGTTGACGAATCCGCCGTCAGTCTTCTCGCCGAGTTTGACCGGTAGTAGTCCGCGGTAGTCGATGCGTGAACTGTCGTCTTGGAGTGCGACGATTGCGGTTGCTCCTGCTTCTACTTTTGTGAGGATGTCTTCGAAGGTTCCCGGGAGGACTTCGTCGCGGTCTATGTTGTTGATGATGATAACGTCAAAATCGCCATCAGGAACAATTGGTGGCGCAGTGACTTGGAGGTCTATTTCTCCTGCGGCGATGAGTCCGTTTCTGAGGAATTGTGAGACGTTGTTGCTGACGAGGAGAACTTTTGCTTTGCCGCCTGCGGGCGCGCTTAAATATGCAACGTTGTCTGTTGGGAAGTCGTCGTTCGCTCCAATCTCGATTTTATTCACGCCTGGGGGCGTTTTGAAACTGTATGTTTCTGTTCCTTTGCCGGAAATGGTGAGTGTTTCTCTTGTGCCTCCGATTTGAAGGGGGACTTGTGCTTGTTGGTCGTTGTAGTTTTTGACGTAGATGGTTGTTTCGTCTGCTGCTGCGTCGATTTGGATGATACCAATGTTCTTTTTCTTCTCGCCTGCGATGTTGATGAAGTCGACGACGAGTTTTTTCGTCTCGAGGACTGCTTTTGCAATGTCCGGGTCTTGTCCGCCGGTGTTGATGAAGTCAGATATGACAACAACTCGTCCTTCGCTTAATGCTTCTCCTGCCATGATGATTGCTTCGCCGATGCGTGATGTTGTTTCGCGCGGTTCAAGGGCGTTCAAGAATCGAATTGCGTCGTCTGCGCTTGCATCCTGTAACGCAAGATAGGGCGTGTCTTTTGCAAGAATGATGGTGTTCTTCGAGCCCAAAACTTTTTTTGCGGCCGAGACTGCATAGTCGAAGCGGGTGCCTCCGTTTTCTTCAGTCTGCATGCTTGCGGAGACGTCAAGGACAATAACAGTGTTTGATGCGGTAATGTCGTGTTGGTAGGTGCTGAATGGTTGTGACCAGGTGAGTGCGAGTGCGAGAAGCAAGATAAGCTGAATCAAAAAAAGCCAGTCATGCGTGATGTGCTGCAAAAATGAGGTGAGCCGTTTTGACCCGCTTGAGTGTAAGAAGAACATGAGCGACGGGATGTTCATTTGTTTTGGGCGGGGACGGATAAGATAAAGGAGGATGAGCGGCACAAGTGCAAGTAGAGCATACAAGCCTGCAGGGTTTGCTAATTCAAATGGCGCCATGTATCACAACTTTTCACTCATGAAGAACTGCGCAAGGGCTATTTAAATAGTTTTGGGAATGGTGAGGCGCACATAATTCGGGAATCTTTCCACCCTTTCCCCCTCAACACATAAAAAGGATAAAAAGTCAGAAACAACCATGCAACTTCTCCAAAAACCAAAGCCATTTTATAATAGTTATACATTAAGTATAACTATGCCAATAGAAGCAGAACTCAAAGCATGGGGAAACTCATTAGGAGTCATCATCCCCGCAGACGAGGTTAAGAAACTGCAGCTAAAGAAGGGAGACACGGTCAAGATTGAGGTTATCAAGAAAAAGAGGATTGACGGGTTTGGCATCGCAAAGGGGGCGGGGCCCTTTGTACGGGATCCAGACCGCGACATTATCGCATGAATCGTTACGTTATTGACACACATGGCTGGATAGAGTACTTCAGGGGAAGTTCCGCAGGTGAAAAGCTGGGCAAACTGCTTGGTGATGGTAAAAACAAGTTCATCACCGGAGAATGCTCGATTGCCGAAATTAAGTGTTGGACACTACGTGAAGCACGGGAGTTCGAGGTATTTGCTCGGATTGTGGAAGAAAACTCGAGTGTGGAACCCGTTACGATGAAAGACTGGCTTTATGCAACAGACTTGCGTCACGAGATGCGAAAGACGCGAAAAGATTTTGGATTAATTGATGCAGTCATTCTTGCAAAACAAAAGAGGCACGACTGCACGCTCATAAGTGGAGACGCAGATTTCAAAGGGCTGCCAAACGTGTTATTTCTTGGGTGATTCGGGAACCGGTCTTTTCATCTTCGGGTACGTCCCTTCAAGCATGAACACTTTGTTGATTTTGACGCAGGTTCCTTTCTCATCTTTCATCATTTGCGCATCAGTCATGAGTGCTTCGCCAAGCGCGACAAGCTCATCTTTAAGCGTCATGACTGCAACAACTGCGCCAACAGAGATATGACTCTCGAGGCGAATAACGCCGGGCAAATTCAAGCTTGCGCCGTGGCACAGGGAATCAACTGCGCTATCATACACCCAAACTTTCGGCAAGTGTGAAACGCCAAACTCAACCGGTTTAATGAGTGACCGCAAGAACTTGTCGTTGCCTTCTTCTTTCCAGAGTGCAAAGCCGTCTTCGAGGTCTTGGAGGCTTACCATGTCGTCGTCTCGGAACGGTCCTGCTTTCGTCCTGACTAATTCTTGCATATGAGCGCCGCAGCCGAGCATTTGTCCCATGTCGTGGCAGACTTTGCGGACGTAGGTTCCTGCTTGGCAGCCGAGTCTGAACAAAACGTTGCGTCCATCAATCTCAAGGACGTCGAAATAGTAGATAGTTCGCTCGCGCTCCCGTCGTACAACTGCGCTTTTGACAGGTGGAAGCTGAGTAATTGTGCCGGTAAACTTCTTTATCGCCGCGTTGAGTTTGTCAAGCGGCACATCATCGTGCAGCCTCATAATACAAACATACTCTTTTCCTGCAGGAAGAAGTGCTTGAACCACTCGTGTCGCGCGGCCAAGTGCAACGGGCAATACTCCTGTGACTGCTGGGTCGAGTGAACCGCCGTGTCCTGCTTTGTCAATGCGAAGCACCTTTTGCACATAGTCTGAGACCATGTGCGACGTTGGTCCTTTTGGCTTGTTCAAGTTGACAACGCCGTAATCGAGAAGTTGTTCAGTCGTTCGTTTCTCAGGCGCGCAACCGAACTGTAGGTCTGTTTCTGCTTCGCGTTTGACGAGCACGGCTCGTTTGGTTTGTTCGAATGGAAGGAGGGACATAACGACAAAGCGCATTCAGGAGTATTAAAAGGCTTTCTAGTGTTTCGCCAATTCTTCGAGAAGTTTGCGGTCTTCTTTGAGGACTGCATTTGCGATTCTAGTAAGTAGCGGAATGTCGAGGAAGTCATCAACGCCGCCTTGGGCAAGAGTGATTTTTGTCATGGGTGTAAGTATGTTGCAGAGAGTATTTAAGTTTTTCATTTTGTCAGGTCCTCCTCGAATGTGATAAGATACTCCATGAGCCACTCAACATCAACAGGATGGCTATGAGCGCATATCCATTCCTTGATTTGAGCAAGCTGAAGTGTTCCGGCCGCTATTTGTTGGATGATTGGGACTGCATCCCGATAAGGAATGGTGAAATGATATCCTTTCTTAATGAGCGCGACTTTTGAAAACGTGTGACTGAATCGTTTATTTCCATCATTAAAGTGGTGTCTCGTGGAGAATTCCCGATAAGAGTATGCACAGAGTTCAAAGGGATCAGAAGTTCTATCAGCACGCGCGAGCAGTTTTGAGATTGAGTTGAATAGTCCGCCGTCATCGCGCACACCCTGAACTCCTCCGGTCACCGCAACGATACGCGCGTGCAACGTCTTTGCGAAGTGAAGGAGAAGCTCCACTTTCTCTTTCGTAACAACCATTCATCGCACAAGATGGCTGCGCTTAATATGCGCGTGGGTGAAAAAGTTGGAAAGTTTCTAGAAATGTAAAAGAGTTGTAAAATTTCCAAAAATAAAGAAATTTTCGTAAAAATTACTTCGCTGCAGGTGCTTTTGGAGCTGCCTGTTTTGGCGTTGCAGGTGCTGCCGGTTTTGCTGCTGCGGGCGCGGCTGGCTTTGCTGCAGGTGCTGCCGGTTTTGGAACTTCTTTCTTCGCAGGCGCTGCCTTTCCGGTTACTGCTTCTGCTGCTTTTGCAAGGACGCCTTTCTTTACTTCGGCTTCAACTTTTTCTTCGTATTTTGGTGCGCCGAAGAGTTCTGCGTAAACGATTCCTTTGTCGTTTTTAGAAACGTTGACTTTGACTCGTGATGGCGGGTTCTTGATGCCGTGTTTCCAGATTTCCAAGTTGAGCTGTGGACCGAGTTTCAACTCCTTAGTCGCAAGGTGCTTTTCAACTTTCATGTGTCTGCAGAGGAAGTTGCGAACTGCTGCGACTGCTCGCTTTGCTCGTTTGTACTTTGGAGCTTTCAACCATTCTCTGCGGAGTGGAATCGTGTAAGTGCGTTCAAGTGTTGCCATTTTAGACCTTCAGTTTGGTTCTGCGCCAGTTTCGTTTGACGTGAGTGTGTCGTGATGGGTGCACGCGGCGTCCTTTGCCGTAGATTTTTGGAATAGTCCAAAATGGTGCCCATCGGGTTTGACCCATACGTTTGATGAGGCGTTTCTTTCGTGCGTGATGTTTGATGCTCGGCATGGTTTATTGTGCTGCAGGCGCTTCTGGTGCTGCGACTGGTGCTTCCTCTGCTTTCTTCTTGCGCGGCGCGGTTGATTTCTTGCGCGGCGCTTTTGCTGCTTTCTTGTCTTCTTTTGCTTTTTCTTCGGCTGCTGCGAGTTGTTCTGCAGTGACTGGTTTTGCAAGGACGATTCCTTGTTCTTTGATGAGTTGGACTGCTGCTGCTTCGAGGAGTGCTTGACCTTTTGGCGTGACTACTCGTCCTTTGTGGACTCCTTTTGCCGTTTGTTTTGCAAGGCCTGCTTTTTCGAGTTGTTGGAGAATTTCGCGGATGATGCTTCCGCCGCCTTCCATGAATCGTTCAGGAGCCATGCCCATGTTTTTGCGGCCGCCGTATTTGCGTTTGAGTTTACTGGTTCCGATTGGGCCAAAGAGTGCGACTCGGCGTAGCACGCTTGCTGCGCGGGTGTGCCACCAGTCTGGCTGCATTGGTTGTCGTTCGCGTGAATGTCCTGTCTTGACGAATGGCGCCCAAGCGGGTGCTTTCATGTGAGCGTCTTTTTTGAGTTCTGCTGCTGCGCGCAAAACGAGTTCAGTTTGATTTACGTCATTTATTGCCATGTTGTGTTTGACCTTGCGGTCAGCGTCGGATGTTCATACGAATCATCCAGAACAATGTGTTGGCGCAAGAGGTGGTTTATAAAGTTATCGGATGCGTGACTTGGGAAGAGAATACAAGCCGTCTTTGTAATTGACATGACCCCACTCAACGAGTTTGTCTACGGCGAGCCGGGTCGTGCCGAGGTCATATGCCGCTTGAGGAATATCTGTTGCTTCAAGTATTGCGCGAAGTCCGCTGACGAGTGGAATTTTCGTTTTTGTTTCTTCGGGTTGTAATACTGCGTCGATTGCCTTTGCGTGCGCAATGAAGTTGGCAAGATGCACGTGTGCGGGATAATCGTGTCGCTCGTGCCACGCGTCCCAGAGTTTTCTATCTGCTGCCATGAACTTCGCTGTTTTCAAATGGCTTAAAAAAGTTGCGGTTCGATTAGTTCAAGAATTATTCACAATATTTTTAATGGCAGGGGGCTCGTTGTTTATTGATAAACAGGTTAAAAAAATGCCCCACGCGCGCAGAGTCAAGCTCATCACGTTTTCAGGCGTTGGCGGTTGGACTTTTGCTCCGGTGCCTGTTCAGTTTGCGCCTCCGTTCAAATTGGCTTGGGGGAGAACGCCAGTTATTGCAACGGTTGATGGGAAAGAATGGAAGACGAGTGTGTGGACTGATAAAACGGGTCAAGTGTTGTTGCCTGTTCCGAAGAAAATTCGCGGTGCGAAAGGACAAGGTGATTTGGTTGTGATTTCAATAAAATATTCTGAGCGGCAATGATTGCAGGCGAGTTTATTCAACCGTTTGTTCGCTTCTCGGATACAATTGCTCAACCACGTGCGCGAGTTCTGGATGCACCAACTGATTTTTGCGCACCAAGTCCAAGACGTCCGCAATCGAAAACCATTTGCCGTTCACCGCGAGTGCTTTGTTGAGTGGGAATGGCCCGAGGCTTTGCCCGCGGAAAACAGTGATGAATTTGCGCATTTTGTAATGGTCGTAGGGCAGCTCATGGATCTGAGTGAGAGGAATGCTTGCGCTAAGCCAAAGGGAGAGTGCGCGTTGCGCGGCGTGTGGCGCGCTTTCGCCTGAGAGGACAGTAGTATTCGCAGAGAGAGTCCAGTGTCCCGGGCAATAGTCGTGTTTCGCGCTGTTTTGAGAAAGGAAGATTTCGCCGCGGTCGTTAAATATCAAGACGTGTGCGACTCGGTGATTGAGCTTTTGAGAATAAATTTCTGTAAGCGGGGCTTTGCCTACGACTTGGTTTTGTTCGTCAACAACGTCAATTTGTTCCATTATGCGTTTTGGCACGCGTCGCGTTTTTGTGGCTGCGTAATTGAAAGGCAGGCGCTTTTGTCGTTTGTTTCGCGGGCAAAGGCGGTGCGGCATTCGTCTTGGAAGATGAGTGAGTCGCAAAGGGTTGGTTGGTTTTGTTGGATTGCAAGTGCGGTCACGCAGTTGGTGAGCGTGGATAAATCGCGAATGCGTGAGCAGACGCGGATGTCTTCTTTTGCGAGTGCTTCTTGTGCGAAGCAGGTGTCGCGTGCGTTTCCTGCGAGTTGTCCGCATTCTGCTGATGTTGCTTGAACTGCGGGTGCGGGGGTTGAGACTTGAGTTGGAGCGGTTGAGGGTGTTGGGGGTGCTTCTGGAACAGGAGGGGTTGATTCAATAGTGGGAGGGAGCGTATTTTGTTCGACTTCTTCTAATACGAGCACTTCAGTTGATGGTGCTGCTTCTGATAAGACCGGGACTTGGCGTTCTGATGTTGCGCCAATCACGTTTCCGGTTGGGCTTGAAATTGTGCCAAGGAGCGGCGATAATGCCAAGATGAGTAAAAGGATGCCGACCATGACTGCTGCTGCAGGGCGGATGTCGCTTCGTGCGGGCACAACGGTTTCTTTTTGTGCTTGCATAAATGCCGCGTCTACTTCTTTGTCTGACCATCCGACTTCAAGGAGTGTCTGGCGAATTTGAGCCTGAGTAAAATTCGTGTGTTGCAATGAGAGAACGTAATCCACTAATTGTCGGTTTGCCATACTTTGCTTTGATGTATCGTACTTTATAAGTTTTCGGGTAATAAAGTACGACTGTCGTCGATTTGAAAAAAGAGCGAGCGAATAAAAAATGTTGAGAAGAATGAAAAAATTGTGGAAAAAAGAAAAATACGTTTAGCTTATGATGCTCGCACCTTATAACGAACGCACCCGGGCGAAACAACTGCCGCGGTACATGTCCCTGTCGCCATCGCAAAGGGAATCGTCGACAAGGTTGCTGACCGCAAGCGGCCGCAAGTGATCAGGCAATCCTCCACG
The DNA here is from genome assembly GCA_964469145.1 of uncultured Methanosarcinales archaeon. Lineage (GTDB taxonomy): Archaea > Nanobdellota > Nanobdellia > Woesearchaeales > ARS49 > SURF-65. The sequence continues at coordinate 11,493 of CAYXXT010000033.1, forward strand.
AACAGCCCAAAATCGCATTCCTCGAGGTCTTCCGAATCGGGCAAACGCAGTCTGTGCATATCGCCGAAGCAAAGAAGCATCTCCTTCAAGGGCGGCAAGCCAACCAGGGTGAACAATAACTTCATCAAAAGTCAAATCACGAGCGTAATTTCGATCAACCACTAACGGTTCCCCCGGCGTGTTCGCAAAATTTGCAGGCAAATACTCCGCATTTGACGGCTGCGTAGTAAGTAAGTCACCATGCATTGGAACAATCTTGAACCGCCGACCACCAGCCTCCCAAACAATCCCGGTGCACGAATCGAGCCAAGTCCTCCACAAACTCCAGTCTTTCCCGCTTGACTGGTCAAACTGGTCCATGCGCGCCTGAATCGTCTCCTTGAACGTTAAAGGACGCGGGTCCTTATCAAAAAACGGGTGTAACCCGTTATCGTCACGACATTCAGAAACCAATTTAACACGCGTAGCACCATAATTGAGATTACCAGAACCAACAACGCTATAACGGTGCGGTAACCGCAAATCCAAACCCGCACTCCCACGCCCAACGACTTTAAGCGCGTGGCGATACATCAAGTTCTGCCAGGAATCACGACCCGTCCCAAGCAGTCCCTGCAAAGCGTCAGGTCCAAGGCGTTCGAGCGCGGCGCAATACGCGAGAACATCATTCAAATCCCTGCTTGCCCGCGCACGACGCTCAAGCCCACGCAAATCAACATCAACCATGCGGAATCTATAATTGAGATTGCGCTTAATAAATCTTCTGCGCGAGAGAATAGCTCTACAAACTACCAACTAGAAACCACTAACTAAACAAGCTCGCAATCCACCCGAACACTCCTTTGAAGAAGCTTGCAATTCCGCCGGTTGCTTTCATTGCGGGCGTATCACTGAAATTCTTAGGTTCAGTGTCAACGGAAGGGAGCGTGCTTTTTGGCGTTTCAGTGGTCGTGGTTGTTTCTTCTTTTGTTTCGTCGTCTTTGGTCGCTTGGTTTTTCATTGCTTCAATTTCTGCTGCGGTCAACTTTTTGACGCACTTGCAGCTCGAGCAAACGAAGTTTGTCGGACAGTCTTTGTCTGCTTCGCATTCTTCGCTTGTTGCGCGGTCGCCGTCTCCGCAGACGACGGGGACTGGGTTTGCGTCGAGGACTGCTTGTGAGATTTTACATTGGCAGTTTGCTTGGCAGCTGCCGTATTGGGCGGTGGTTTTTCCAAAGCAGATGCTTCCTGGCGGGTCGCATTGTTCGCCTTTTGCTTTTTCGGT